>NZ_JBHSPC010000071.1:0-16784 GCF_042656345.1 Streptomyces incanus | reverse complement strand
GCACTGCCACGAGCAACCCTTCTCACCTGCACTGTTGCTTCGAGGCTATGACACCGCCCCCTTCAGTTGGAGATCGGCTGGTCCGCTGTAGGTCGGTGATCTGTCGGTGCGGGTAACTGGCCTGTATGCAGGTGAAGTTGCTGGATGTGCCGCTGGACGTCACGGATCTGGAGCGGGCCGAGGAGGTCGGTGACCAGCTGGAGCTTTTGTTGCTGGAGGTCGGCGGGTGCTTCCCACGGGCGGATCTGCGGCGGCGGGCGGCGGCGTGTGCGCGCGGGCTGCTGGCTCCGCTGTCGCGCAAGAACGGCTGGCAGCTGGCCGAGTACGGGGGTGACGCCGAGCCGTGGGGGCAGCAGCATCTGCTGGACCGGGCCCGCTGGGAGGCGGATGAGCTGCGGGACTTCGTGCGCCGCTACGTGGTGGCCAGTCTCGAGGACGGCGGGAGTGGGCCCGGTCCGGGCGGTGCCGGGGTGCTGGTGGTGGATGAGACCGGGTTCGCGAAGAAGGGCCGGGCCTCGGCCGGGGTCGCGCGGCAGTTCACCGGCACGCTCGGCGGGGTCTTCCCCTGCCAGGTGGGGGTGATGGCAGCCTGGGCGACCTCACGCGGACAGGCCCTGATCGACCGGGAGTTGTACCTGCCCAAGGAATGGACCGGGGACCGGGCGCGTTGCCGCGCCGCGCATATCCCCGACCATGTCGCCTTCGCCACCAAGCCCCGCCTGGCCGAGAAGATGATCGCCCGGATCGTGCCCGACCTGCCCGCCGGCAGGGTGTGGGTGACCGCCGATGAGGTCTACGGCCGCGACGGCGCCTTCCGCGCCTTCCTGGAGGAGCGGCAGCTGCCCTATGTGGTGAACGTGCCGTCCGATCAGACGGTGCTGCCGCGTCCGGGCTGGCGTCACCTGGCCCGCCTGATCGAGCGGGTGGCCGGCCAGGAGGACTGGGTCCAGCTGTCGGCCGGCCCCAGCCAGCTGGAATCCCGCTGGTGGCAGTGGTGGGTGCGCCGCATCCCCGACCCCGAGGCGCTGATCGGCACCGGCGGGCAGGACCGGGCCCGGTGGGTGATCGCCCGCCGCCGCCCGGGTGAGGAAGATCCCTCCAAGCGTGACTACTACCTGGCCTGGGGGCCGGAGCAGACCACCGTGGAGGAGCTGGTCCAGGTGCCCGGGGCCAGGTGGCGGGTGGAGGAGGGGATCAAGCTGGCCAAGTCGGCGGCGGGGATGGCCGATTACGAGGTGCGTTCCTGGCACGGCTGGTACCGGCACATCACCTTGGCCCAGCTCGCCGCCGCGTTCCTGGCCGCCCAGGCCGCAGCCGCCGCCAACGAACACGACGGCAGTCCCGGCGCCGACAGCGACCCGCTCGCGGTCCTCGCCCGACTCGCCGAACCAGCGGCGCAGAGAGGGGGCCCACCCCGGCCCCACCAGCAGCAACAGTCTCGCCCCGGTTCCCCTGACGGCCTATGAGATCCGCCGCCTGCTGGCGATCACTACTCCGCAGCCCGCCCGGGCCCAGCCCATCCGACACGCGCTGCACTGGTCAAGATGGCGCCGCTGCCATCAGGCCCTCGCCCGCGCCTGCCACCGCCGACGCAACCACAACAAGGCCCTCACCAGCACCGATGCACGACCACCACCCCACCCTCACCGAACTACAGCGGACCAGTCGATCTCCAACTGAAGGGGTGACGCTCCAACTGTAGACGGTGAGGATGCCCCAGACTCCTGGTCCAGGTCGGCTGGGTGCCCGCAGCGCGGGACGCGGCCGTCCAGCAGGGTCGCCTTCACGCTCGCGTAGGTGGTCTCCGCCTGCACCTCTCGTGATACAGGGTCATCAGGCGTTCGGCGGGGTGCAGGACGGGGTCGGTGAGACTGGTGAGAAGCCGCCACTGCTCACGGCGCACGGTCCCGTCCGCCAGCTTCACTGTGATCTATGCCTCGATGCGGTGGCATGGGGGCCGCGGCACGGGGCGCTGGTCGGAGTACCCGGGTGGGACGGCCGATTTCCTGTGTCGCGCGTTTCGCGCGGAGTTCGACCGCTGTCCCTTGGGCGACCTGTCTCTCTGGGGTGCCGCTTCCCCGCGATTCCTCCACCGTGACGAGCAGCAGCGACTCCGGGACCCCGGAATCAACCCGTGGACGGCAGAACTCGACCCGCACGCCGGGATGTTCGGCGACTGACATCGCTGGTCTTCGACTCAGCTGGACGGACGCCTGGCGTCCAACAGCGTCACCGGCCGATGACTCCATTGTGGGTGTCGCGGAGAAACCCCACCGTTCGACCCGGGACCCCCCACGCAGAACTCCGTGCGCTCACCGAAACCCTGGTGGGCCGCGTCCTGCGTGACCACCTGGACATGCGCCCCGCAGTCCTTGATCAGCGCCGAGAGCTCGAGCAGCGAGAACACGTCGAAACGATGCACGGCCGGTTCCGCCGTGGCAGGATCGCGGTTGACGACGAGGAGCGACTCGGAGTTGTCCGGCAGTCCGAAGAAGGCCTGCTTGCGTCTGAGCTTGCGCTTCCACAGGGAGGTACGGGCGATCCAGCCCAGCGCGGTGAAGAGGCCGGAGGCGACCACACCCAGAACAATGTTGCGTACGTCGTCACTCATGGGCGCGCATGCTAGCGGGCTCGAGCGAACCCGTGTTCGAGACATTCGAGGAAAGAGCGTCCGAGGAGGCCGCGGCGGTACGCCCCACGAGGTTCCTGACGCGGGCATGGCAATGAACTAGGCTGCGCGGACGGCCCTTCAACGGAGGTGCGGATGCGTCATCGTGTCGGACGGAAGCTGACGGTTCTGGCGGCCACCGCCGTCGTGGTCTCGTCGGTAGCGGCAGCGCCGCCACCGGCCGCCGCACAGGGCGAACCCGGCCGGACCCCCGCCAAGACCCCGGTGGCCGTCGGCCACGGCGGAGCGGTCTCCAGCGTCGACGCCGACGCCTCCGCCGCCGGCATCGAGGTCCTCAGAAAGGGCGGCAACGCCGTCGACGCGGCCGTCGCCACCGCCGCCGCGCTCGGCGTCACCGAGCCCTACTCGGCCGGCATCGGCGGAGGCGGCTACTTCGTCCGCTACGACGCCAGGTCCCGCACCGTGCAGACGATCGACGGACGCGAGACCGCCCCGCTGACCGCCGACTCCGGCCTCTTCCTGGAGAACGGCACCCCCGTCCCCTTCGCCCAAGCCGTCACCAGCGGTCTCGCCGTCGGCACCCCGGGCACCCCGGCCACCTGGCAGCGGGCGCTGGACAAGTGGGGCACCAAGTCCCTGCGGACGGTCCTGCAGCCCGCCGAGCGGCTCGCCCGCGACGGCTTCACCGTCGACAGCACCTTCCGCGAGCAGACCGCCGCCAACGAGACCCGCTTCCGTCACTTCCCCGACACCGCCGAGCTGTTCCTGCCCGACGGGCGGCTCCCGGTCGTCGGCACCACCTTCAAGAACCCCGATCTCGCCCGCACCTACGCGGAACTGAGCGGGAAGGGCGTCGACGCGCTGTACCGGGGCGGCATCGGCCGGGACATCGTGAACACGGTCAACGAGCCGCCCGTGGACCCGGACTCCGGCTGGAACGCCCGTCCCGGCGAGCTGTCCGTCCGGGACCTCACGGCGTACCGGGCCAAGCTCCAGCCGCCCACGAAGACGTCGTACCGCGGCCTGGACGTCTACTCCATAGCGCCCTCCTCCTCGGGCGGCACCACCGTCGGCGAGGCCCTCAACATCCTGGAGCGGACCGACCTCTCCCGCGCCGACGACACCCGCTACCTGCACCGACTCATCGAAGCCAGCCGCATCGCGTTCGCCGACCGGGGCCGCTGGGTCGGCGACCCCGCCTTCGAGGACGTACCGACGAAGGAACTGCTCTCCCAGCGGTACGCCGATTCCCGCGCGTGCCTCATCCAGGACGACGCCGTCCTCACCAGCCCGCTCGCCCCCGGTGACCCGCGCGCCCCCGCGGCCTGCGCGACCGGCGGCACCGCGGCCCCGACGACGTACGAGGGCAAGAGCACCACGCACCTCACCACCGCCGACCGGTGGGGCAACGTCGTCTCCTACACGCTCACCATCGAGCAGACCGGCGGCAGCGGCATCACCGTGCCCGGCCGCGGGTTCCTGCTCAACAACGAACTGACGGACTTCTCCTTCGCCCCGGCGAACCCGGCCGTGCCCGACCCGAACCTGCCCGGCCCCGGCAAGCGGCCCCGGTCGTCGATGGCCCCGACGATCGTGCTCGACGGGCACGGCCGGCCGGTCGTGGCCCTCGGCTCGCCCGGCGGGTCGACCATCATCACCACCGTGCTGCAGACCCTCACCGGTTTCCTCGACCGCGGTCTGCCACTGGTCGACGCGATCGCCGCGCCGCGCGCCAGCCAGCGCAACACAACCCGCACGGACCTCGAACCGGGCCTGTACGACAGCGCGACACGGCAGAAGCTGGAGGCCATCGGGCACTCCTTCCAGGCCACCCCGGAGATCGGCGCGGCCACCGCCGTGCAGCGGCTGCCGGACGGCCGATGGGTCGCCGCGGCGGAGAAGACCCGCCGGGGCGGCGGCTCGGCGATGGTGGTGCGCCCGGCGAGGTAGGCCGGAGGGCCTGTCGTGTGGATCGCGCCGGGCTCGCGGGGTCCGGCACCGCGCCTCGCCGCGTTGTCGCCGGTCCCGGGGCTTCTTCCCCGAGCTCTCGGCTTCTCCCCCCACTCTCGGCCCCGCTCGAGCGGGAGGACCCCCATGAGCACTCGAGCGGGAGGACCCCCATGAGCAGGGGAGACCCCGACCGGCTCCCTTCCCCGCCCTGCGGGGCACGACACCGGACCCCGCTCCCTGATCCGGCCTGACCTGCACGAAAGACCCTGGGCCCGCTCGGCGGCAAGGCGCCCGTGCCCCTCGGCGGGAACGGGCGCCCGCAGCTCACTGTCCGGACGGTTCGGGCGCTGGGGGCTCCTCGCGGCCGATGGTGGAATCGGGGTCGGTGCCGGTGCCGGCCGTCGATCCGCCGCCGCCTGCCCCGGCCGTTGAGCCGGTCCTTGTGCCGGCGCCGGGGCCGGTCCCTGCCCCGGCCCCGGCCCCGGTCCGGAACGCGAGGTTCCCGTCAGCCGCGTCCACTGTGACCCGGTCACCGCTGCGGACGCTTCCGTTCAGCAGCAGCCGCGAGAGCTGGTTGTCGACCTCCCGCTGGATGGTGCGGCGCAGCGGCCGCGCCCCGTACTCGGGCTGATGGCCGCGCCGTGCCAGCCAGTCCACGGCCGCCTCGGTGAACTCGACCGTGACGCCCTGCCCCCGCAGCCCGCGCCGCGTCGCCTCCAGCAGCAGATCGGTGATCTGCCGCAGCTCCTCGGCGGTGAGCTGACGGAACACCACCACCTCGTCGATCCGGTTGAGGAACTCGGGCCGGAAGTGCTCCCGCAGCGGCCGCAGGATCTGCTCCCGCCGCGCCTCCTCGTCCTCGTCCGCGCCGCCCGCCGCGAAGCCCAGCGCCCCACCGCGCCGGGTGATGGCCTCCGAACCGAGGTTGCTCGTCATCACGATCACGGTGTTGCTGAAGTCCACCGTCCGGCCCTGGGCGTCGGTCAGCCGACCGTCGTCGAGGACCTGGAGCAAAATGTTGAAGACGTCCGGATGCGCCTTCTCCACCTCGTCGAGCAGGATCAGCGAGTACGGGTGCCTGCGCACCACCTCGGTCAGCTGCCCCGCCTCCTCGTGGCCGACGTACCCGGGCGGAGCGCCGACCAGCCGGCTGACGGTGTGCCGCTCCTGGTACTCGCTCATGTCGAGGCGGACCATGCGGTCCTCACTGCCGAACAGGGCCTCGGCCAGCGCCCGCGCCAGCTCCGTCTTGCCGACGCCGGTCGGCCCCAGGAACAGGAAACTGCCGATCGGCCGGTCGGGACTCGCGAGCCCGGCCCGGGAACGCAGCACCGCGTCCGCGATCACCCGCACCGCCTCGTCCTGGCCGACGACACGCCGGCGCAGATGCTCCTCGAGGCCCAGCAGCCGGTCCTTCTCCTCCTCGGTGAGACTGCTGACCGGGATGCCGGTCTGCCGGGACACCACTTCCGCGACCGCATCGGTGTCCACCACCAGACTCTGGCCCTCGTCGACCCGGCCCTCGCCGCCGGCCTCGGCGATGCGTTCCTTCAGCTCGCCGATGCGGTCCCGCAGCTGGGTCGCCTGCTCGTACCTCTCGTCGGCGACCGCCTGGTCCTTGTCGCAGGTCAGCTGCTCCAACTCCTGCTCCAGGGCACGTACGTCCGTGCCCTTGGTCCGGGACCGCAGCCGCACCCGGGCGCCGGCCTGGTCGATCAGGTCGATCGCCTTGTCCGGCAGGCGGCGGTCGCTGAGATAGCGGTCGGACAGCTCCACGGCCGCCACCAGCGCCTCGTCGGTGTAGCGGACCTGGTGGTGGGCCTCGTACCGGTCCCGCAGACCGCGCAGGATCTCGATCGCGTCGGACGGTGTGGGTTCCGGCACCATGATCGGCTGGAAGCGGCGGGCCAGCGCCGCGTCCTTCTCGATCCGGCGGTACTCCTCCAGGGTGGTCGCGCCCACGATGTGCAGCTCGCCGCGGGCCAGCGCCGGCTTGAGGATGTTGCCGGCGTCCATCGAACCGCCCTCGCCGCCGCCTCCGGCGCCCACGACGGTGTGCAGTTCGTCGATGAAGACGATCAGCCGGTCCGAGTGGGTGCGGATCTCGTCGACGATGGCGGTCATCCGCTCCTCGAAGTCGCCCCGGTAGCGGGTCCCGGCGACCACGGCCGTCAGGTCCAGCACGACCACCCGCCGGGCCATCAGCACGTCGGGCACGTCCCCGTCGGCGATCCGCTGCGCCAGACCCTCCACCACGGCGGTCTTGCCGACGCCCGCGTCACCGATCAGCACCGGGTTGTTCTTGCCGCGCCGGGAGAGTACCTCGATGGTCTGCTCGATCTCCTCCTCCCGCCCGATCACCGGGTCGATGCGGCCCTCGCGGGCCAGCTCGGTGAGGTCACGGCCGTACTTGTCCAGCGTCGGCGTGCCCGTCGCGGTGCGGGGCCGTTCGGCGCGGGGCTGCGCGGGGTCCGGCGCTTCGGGCGGCATTCCGGCGGCGGCGAACCGGGCCGCGTCCAGGATGTGCCCGGCGGCCGAGTCGGGATTGGCGGCCAGGGCGCTGAGCACGTGCTCCGGGCCGATGTATCCGGCTCCGGTCGACCGGGCCATCTCGTGCGCGTCCAACAAGGCCCGCTTCACGGCGGGGGTGAGCGAGAGCGCCGTCGGCGGCGGGGAGCCGTCCGGCCCGTGCTGGACGGGTCCGGACCGTTCGTCGATCTCCGACGCCATCGAGTCGGGGTCGGCGCCCGCCCGGCTGAGCAGGCCGCGGGTCGGCTCGGTGGCCAGCGCGGCGCGCAGCAGGTGCTGGGTGTCCAGGTCCCGGCTGCCGTGCTCGGCGGCGTACTGCGCGGCACCGCGCACCAGCTCCCTGGCCGGCTGGCTCAGCAGCCGGCCGATGTCGACCTGCCGGGGGCGTGGCCCGCCGAAGAAACGTGCGAAGAATTCTTCGAAGGGGTCCGAGCCGTAGCCCTCCGGACCCGTGAACCCGCTGCTCATGGACATCCGTTCCGGCGCCCCTGCGGGATCCCTCCGGGTCGGGCGGAACCGGGAACCTGGAGGAGGCCCGGGGCGCGCTCACTGCTCGACGTACGGTCCGGACGCGGGTGCCCGGCCCTCTCCCGGTTACACACATGCGTGTCCCCGCGGTGCATGTCCCCCTGGTGCGGGTGCCGCCTGCGGCGCGATCGGGAACACCCTCGCACGATCGCTCCGGGCCGGCACCTCGACGGCGGCCCGCAGGACTCGCGGCGCGCCGGTGGCGGAGGCCGTGGGGCGTGCGGGGTGTGCCGAAAGAGGCCGTCGTTCGTCCGGAGCGGGGTGCTCGAGCGGCGCTGAGGGCCGCCAGGCCTCCTCCTCCCGCCGGGTTTGCTGTCCGCCGCCAGAGGCCGGGTCGGAGGCCCGGGCCGTTCGGCGGCTTCCCCGGGGCGCGTTCAGCGGGCGGTGAGGATGCGCGGGCCCGCGGCGGTGATGGCCACGGTGTGCTCGGTGTGGGCGGCCCGGGAGCGGTCGTCGGTGCGCAGGGTCCAGCCGTCGGAGGCGGCGTGGAAGCCGTCCGTGCCGCCGCCCACGAGCATGGGCTCGATCGCGAGGACCATGCCGTGCCGCAGGGGCATGCCCCGGCCCGGCCGGCCCTCGTTCGGGACCGACGGGTCCTCGTGCATGCGGCGGCCGATGCCGTGACCGCCGAAGCCGTCCGGGATGCCGTACCCCGCCGCGCGGCACACCGTGCCGATCGCGTGGGCGATGTCCCCGATGCGGTTGCCGACCACTGCGGCCCCGATGCCCGCCGCCAGGGCCCGCTCGGCGGTCTCGACCAGCCGCACGTCGTCCGCGCGGGGCGTGCCCACGATGAAACTCACCGCCGAGTCGCCGGCCCAGCCGCCCAGCTCCGCGCCGAAGTCCACGGAGACCAGGTCCCCGTCGCGCAGCCGGTATCCGTCCGGGATGCCGTGCACGATCGCGTCGTTGACCGAGGCGCAGATGACGGCGGGGAACGGGGTCGGAGCGAAGGAGGGCAGGTAGCCCAGGAAGGGGGAGGTCGCGCCCGCCCCGCGCAGCACCTCCCGGGCCACCTCGTCCAGCTCCAGCAGGGACACGCCCACGCCGGCGGCCTTTTGTACGGCCTTCAGGGCGTCCGCGACGACCTGGCCCGTCTCGTGCATCGCGTCGATCTCCGTGTCGGTCTTCAGCTTCACCATGCCAATTATTATACCGGTATTAGAATGGCGGCATGGTGCGCACCCCTCTCACCCCCGAAGAGCGCGAACGCGGCGAGCGACTCGGCCGGCTGCTGCGCGAGGCGCGCGGCGACCGCAGCATGACGCGGGTCGCGGCGGACGCCGGCATTTCCCCGGAGACCCTCCGGAAGATCGAGACCGGGCGGGCACCCACCCCGGCGTTCTTCACGGTGGCCGCCCTCGCCCGCGTGCTCGATCTGTCGATGGACGAGCTGGCGTGCCGCTGCGCGCCGGTCGTGCCGCCGGTCGCGTCACCTGTGGCGCCCTCCGCCGTACCGCCGGTCGCCGCCTGAGCGGAAGGCCTCGGGCCGGGTGTTTTCCGGGCGCCGCCGCGCCCGGCGGGCGCACCTTGCCCGCTGCCGGAAAACTCCCCGCAGCGGCCCCGGGGCGCGACGGGCGCTGCCCCCGGGGCGAAGCGCTCCGGTCGTGGTGGAGCCGCGTGAGGGCGGTGGAGACGCTCCCGGTCCGGATCCGGGATTTCACGGACCGCCCGCACAGGCTGCCGGCCCGGCACGCCCTGCGCGCCGCGGGATTCACCGCCCGGCCGCTGCCGGAACTCACCCACCGGAGTGCGAAACATGATCGACTCCGCGGCTTCACGACGATGGTCTTGGCAAGGCCGCCCGAGAGGCTTACGTTCGTCCCTCTACGACCGCTTCTACGGGCGTAGAGGCGCTGACGTCGCGTCGAAGGAGTAGCTCATGGCCAACGTCGTACGTGCCGCCCTGGTCCAGGCCACCTGGACCGGCGACACCGAGTCCATGCTGGCGAAACACGAGGAGCACGCGCGCGAGGCGGCCCGGCGGGGTGCGAAGATCATCGGGTTCCAGGAGGTCTTCAACTCCCCTTACTTCTGCCAGGTCCAGGACGCCGAGCACTACCGCTGGGCCGAGCCCGTGCCCGACGGGCCGACCGTCACCCGGATGCGGGAACTGGCCCGGGAGACCGGCATGGTGATCGTCGTGCCGGTGTTCGAGGTCGAGCAGTCGGGGTTCTACTACAACACCGCGGCCGTGATCGACGCCGACGGCACCGTCCTCGGCAAGTACCGCAAGCACCACATCCCGCAGGTCAAGGGGTTCTGGGAGAAGTTCTACTTCAAGCCCGGCAACCTCGGCTGGCCCGTCTTCGACACCGCCGTCGGCAAGGTCGGCGTCTACATCTGCTACGACCGCCACTTCCCGGAGGGATGGCGACAACTCGGTCTCAACGGAGCCCAGTTGGTCTACAACCCGTCCGCCACGCACCGCGGCCTCTCCTCCCACCTGTGGCAGCTGGAACAGCCGGCCGCGGCCGTCGCCAACGAGTACTTCGTCGCCGCGATCAACCGCGTGGGCCAGGAGGAGTACGGGGACAACGACTTCTACGGCACCTCGTACTTCGTCGACCCCCGCGGGCAGTTCGTCGGCGACGTCGCCAGCGACAGCAAGGAGGAACTCGTGGTCCGGGACCTCGACCTCGGCCTCATCGAGGAAGTGCGGCAGCAGTGGGCCTTCTACCGCGACCGCCGCCCCGACGCCTACGAAGGGCTGGTGCGGCCGTGACCGACGACCTCCTGGGCCGCCACCGCTCCGTGCTCCCCGACTGGCTCGCCCTCTACTACGAGGAGCCCCTGGAGATCACCCACGGAGAGGGCCGCCACGTCTGGGACTCCGAGGGCAACCGGTACCTCGACTTCTTCGGCGGCATCCTCACCACCATGACCGCCCACGCCCTGCCCGAGGTGACGAAGGCGGTCGCCGAGCAGGCCGGGCGGATCATCCACTCCTCCACCCTCTACCTCAACCGGCAGATGGTGGAACTAGCCGAACGCGTCGCCCAGTTGAGCGGCATCCCGGACGCCCGGGTCTTCTTCACCACCTCCGGCACCGAAGCCAACGACACCGCCCTGCTGCTCGCCACCGCCTACCGGCGCAGCAACACCGTCCTGGCGATGCGCAACAGCTACCACGGCCGCTCCTTCAGCGCCGTCGGCATCACCGGCAACCGCGGCTGGTCCCCGACCTCGCTGTCCCCGCTGCAGACCCTGTACGTGCACGGCGGCGTACGCACCCGCGGCCCGTTCGCCCCGCTCGGCGACGACGAGTTCATCGCGGCCTGCGTCGACGACCTCAAGGATCTGCTCGGCCACACCCGCCCGCCCGCCGCCCTGATCGCCGAGCCGATCCAGGGCGTCGGCGGCTTCACCTCACCGCCCGACGGACTGTACGCGGCGTTCCGTGAAGTCCTGCACGCCCACGGCGTGCTGTGGATCTCTGACGAGGTGCAGACCGGCTGGGGCCGCACCGGCGAACACTTCTGGGGCTGGCAGGCACACGCCCGGGGCGGCCCGCCCGACATCGTGACCTTCGCCAAGGGTATCGGCAACGGCATGTCCATCGGCGGCGTCGTCGCCCGCGCCGAGATCATGAACTGCCTGGACTCCAACAGTATTTCGACGTTCGGCGGCACCCAGGTAACCATGGCCGCCGGCCTGGCCAACCTCACCTACCTGCTCGAACACGACCTCCAGGGCAACGCCCGACGGGTCGGCGGCCTGCTCATCGAACGCCTGCGGGCCGTCGCCGCCCAGGTGCCCGCCGTACGGGAGGTCCGCGGGCGCGGGCTGATGATCGGCGTCGAGCTGACCAAACCGGGCACCGACCAGGCCGATCCGCAGGCAGCCTCCGCCGTACTGGAGGCGGCCCGCCGGGGCGGACTGCTCATCGGCAAGGGCGGCGGCCACGACACCAGCGCCCTGCGCATCGCCCCACCCCTGTCCCTCAGCGTCGCGGAGGCCGAGGAGGGCGCCGCCATCCTCGAACACGCCCTGCGGAGCCTCCCGTAGCGGCCCGACGCCCACCCCGGATTTCCCGTGTCTCCCGTGTCTCCCGTGCGGGGGCGAAGCCCGCACAGGAGACACGGGGTTGGGATCGACGTGCGGCTACCGCCGCGCGGACGCGACCAGCCACCGACGACCCGCACCTTTCGACCACGACCCAGCGGAGCGTGCACGCATGAGCCGTACCGTCATCCGTGGTGGCCTCGTCGTCACCGCCTCCGACGAACTCCACGCCGACGTCCTGATCGAGAACGGCCGCATCGCCGCCCTCGCCGCCTCGGGCACCCCGGCCGCGGAAACGTTCACCGCCGGCCGGACCATCGACGCCACCGGGAAGTACGTCCTCCCGGGCGGTGTCGACGCCCACACCCACATGGAGCTGCCGTTCGGCGGCACCTTCGCCTCCGACACCTTCGAGACCGGCACCCGGGCCGCCGCCTGGGGCGGCACGACGACCGTCGTCGACTTCGCCGTACAGAGCGTCGGCCACTCCCTGCGCGAGGGACTGGACACCTGGCACGCCAAGGCCGAGGGCAACTGCGCCATCGACTACGGCTTCCACATGATCGTCTCCGACGTGAACCCGGGCACCCTCAAGGAGATGGACCGGCTGGTGGAGGAGGGCGTCACCTCCTGCAAGAGTTTCATTCGGCCGCGTGACCAGGGGTTTTCTAGCGGAGTAGGCCGTGTGCCGTGCGAGATGGCGGCGTGAGGGGGCGGGTGGGCCGGGGCGTGGTCCCGGCCTGTGTCAGTGGTGGCGTGGTCGGCGGGTATGAAGGGATGGCTGGGAAATGACTCGGACTCTGATTACCGGTGGTCTTGTGATCACGGCCGCGGACGAGGTGCACGCGGATGTGCTGATCGAGCACGGCCGGGTGGTGGCGTTGGCGGCGCCGGGGACGCAGGAGTGGACGGCTGACCGTGTTATCGACGCGTCGCAGAAGTACGTGATCCCGGGCGGGGTCGACGCGCACACGCATATGGAGCTGCCGTTCGGTGGGACGTTCGCTTCGGACACGTTCGAGACGGGGACGCGGGCGGCGGCGTGGGGCGGGACGACGACGATCGTTGATTTCGCGGTGCAGTCGAAGGGCCATTCGCTGCAGGCCGGCCTGAATGCCTGGCTGGAGAAGGCGGACGGGAAGTGCGCGATCGACTACGCGTTCCACATGATCATGTCGGACGTGAACGAGGCGACGCTCAAGGAGATGCCGAAGCTCATCGAGCATGGCATTTCCTCGTTCAAATTGTTTATGGCCTATCCGGGGGTCTTTTATTCGGATGACGGCCAGATCCTGCGGGCGATGCAGGTTGCTGGTGACACGGCCGGTCTGATCATGATGCACGCGGAGAACGGCATCGCGATCGACGTCCTGGTGGAGCAGGCCCTGGCCCGCGGCGAGACCGATCCGCGCCATCACGGGGAGGTCCGCAAGACGCTCCTTGAGGCGGAGGCGACCCACCGGGCGATCCAGCTCGCCCGGGTGGCCGGCGCGCCGCTCTACGTCGTCCACGTCTCGGCCCAGGAGGCGGTGGCGGAGCTGGCGGCGGCGAGGGACATGGGGCTGCCGGTGTTCGGCGAGACCTGCCCGCAGTACCTGTTCCTGTCGACGGACAATCTGGCGGAGCCGGACTTCGAGGGCGCCAAGTACGTGTGCTCGACGCCGCTGAGGCCGAAGGAGCATCAGGCGGCGCTGTGGCGGGGTCTGCGGACGAACGACCTCCAGGTGGTGTCGACGGATCACTGCCCGTTCTGCTTCGTGGGCCAGAAGGAGCTGGGCCGGGGCGACTTCTCGAAGATCCCCAATGGCCTGCCTGGCGTCGAGAACCGGATGGACCTGCTGCACCAGGCTGTCGTCGAAGGGCACCTCACCCGCCGCCGCTGGATCGAGATCGCCTGCGCGACCCCGGCCCGGATGTTCGGCCTCTACCCGCAGAAGGGCACGATCGCGCCGGGCGCCGACGCCGACGTGGTGATCTACGACCCGCACGTCACCCAGACACTCTCGGCCGAGACTCACCACATGAACGTCGACTATTCGGCGTACGAGGGGAAGACGGTGACCGGCCAGGTCGAGACCGTGCTCTCGCGGGGTGAGGTCGTCATCGACCAGCGCAAGTACGTCGGTCACGCCGGCCACGGCACGTTCGTCCCGCGCTCCACCTGCCAGTACCTGGGCTGACCCCCAGGACCTCCCCGCACCGATTTGAACTGGAGGTCCCGCGTTGGACTTCGGACTCGTCCTGCAGACCGACCCGCCGGCGTCGCAGGTCGTCGGGCTGATGCGCCGGGCGGAGCGCAACGGCTTCCGCTACGGCTGGACCTTCGACTCGGCCGTGCTGTGGCAGGAGCCCTTCGTCATCTACAGCCGGATCCTGGAACACACCACGAAGCTGCACGTGGGTCCGATGGTGACGAACCCCGGCACCCGCACCTGGGAGGTCACGGCCTCCACCTTCGCCACCCTCAACGACATGTACGGCAACCGGACCGTCTGCGGCATCGGCCGCGGCGACTCCGCGATGCGTGTCGCCGGGCGCAAGCCCAACACCCTGGCCCGGCTCGGCGAGGCCATCGAGGTCATCCGCGACCTCGCCGAGGGCCGGGAGGCGCTGGTCGACGGCAACCCGGTCCGCATCCCGTGGATCAAGAACGGCAGGCTGCCGGTCTGGATGGCCGCGTACGGCCCGAAGGCGCTGGCGCTCGCCGGCCAGAAGGCCGACGGCTTCATCCTCCAGCTCGCCGACCCCTTCCTCACCGAATGGATGGTCAAGGCGGTACGGAAGGCGGCCCAGGACGCCGGCCGGGACCCCGACGCCCTCACGATCTGCGTCGCCGCGCCCGCATATGTCACGGCCGACGACTCGCCCGATGCCCTGGCGCACGCCCGGGACCAGTGCCGGTGGTTCGGCGGCATGGTCGGCAACCACGTCGCCGACCTCGTCGCCAAGTACGGCGAGCACTCCGCCATGGTCCCCGACGAGCTCACCACGTACATCAAGGACCGTCACGGCTACGACTACAGCCACCACGGCCGCGCCGACAACCCGTCCACCGACTTCATCCCGGACGAGATCGTCGACCGCTTCTGCCTCCTCGGCCCCACCGAGGCCCACATCGACAAGCTCCGGCACCTCAAGGACCTGGGCGTCGACCAGTTCGCCGTCTACGACATGCACGACAACCGCGAAGCCACCATCGACGCCTACGGCACCGACATCATCCCCGCCCTTCGCTGACGAAGTTGTTCGGTCCAGGCACCGATGCAGCTGAACGGGGGACTGTAAAACGTTCGGCCCTGTCTCACATTCGGTGGTGACAGCGCGTCATCACTGATGTGTCTGGTCCGAGCTTCAAGGAGAGCAGCCGCAGACGTGCCATCGAGCAGGGCGAGCACGGCGCCGACGGTCGCGTCACCCGTGCTGGCCTGGGAGTGTCACTACCAGACACGACAACTACTTACCGTCACCGCCGCATGTGAGACAGGTCCAATTTAACGGCTCCGTTCCGTAGTCGGTGGTAACGCTGCGTCCTCGCTATGGGAGGAGGATGCGGTGACGGAGGAGGTCGAATCCGGCACGACCGGGCATCTGGCGCATGATCTTCTTGGTGCGGGTGTTGACGCCTTCGGTGCGGCCGTTGTGGTGGGGCAGGGTGAGGCCGGCGTTCACGGCGGCGCGGTCGAGTTCGAGGCCGTTGCAAAAGCTCTGCAGGTGAGGCAGGTCAGCGGCGCGGACTGCGTTGATCCACTCGGTGAGCCGGGCGTCGTTGCCCGCGGCAGGGGTCAGCAGCTCGACGAAGTCGCGGACGAATTGGGCGAGTTTGGTCATCTCGGGGCACGCGGCGGTGAGGGCTGCCAGGAGGGCGGTCTCCTTGGTGCGCAGGTGGTCGGGGTGGGTGAGCAGGAGCCGGGTGGCGCGGCGTGGGGTGGTCACCGGGCGGTCGCCTTCGGCGCGGCCCTGGTTGAGGTAGCGGTAGAGCAGGCTGAGGCTTCCGGTGTAGCCCTGTTCTTTGATCTCGCGGAACAGGTGGAGGACGGGCACGCCGGGATCGGCTGCGCGCCTTGTGCGCAGGTGGCCGCGGTAGGGATCGACCAGGGTGGGTCGGTACTGGGGGCGATGCGCAGCATGGTCGGCTCGGGGATGCGGGCGTAGCGTTTGACGGTGTTCAGGGCCAGGCCCAGGCGGCGGGAGCAGTCGAGCAGGCCGACGCCCTGGCCGAGCAGGTCGTGGATCTTGTGCCAGCGGTCGCGGGTGGTCTGCTCGCGGACGCCGCCGGGGTGTGGTGGGTTGACAGTGGCCCAGCAGCCGGCGTGGGTACGGACCTTGAGCTGCTCCTGCTTTCGTGGAGTCCCTGAAGCCTGGGTTACGATCCAGGCGTAAGGAGAACCACCAGCAGTGCCAGCACCCCGTAAGTACCCCGATGAACTCCGCGAGCGCGCCGTCCGCGAGGTCCGCTCGACCGGCCGGCCCGTGGCGCACGTCGCCCGCAATCTCGGCATCCACAAGGAGGCCCTGCGGCCCTGGGTCCGCCAGGCCGAGGCCGACGACGGTGAGCGCGACGACCGCCTCACCATCGCCGAACGCGACGAGCTGAAAGAACTCCGCAGGGAGAATGCCGAGTTGAGGCGGGCCAACGAGATCCTCAAAGCGGCCGGCTTAGATTCAACCGGTCAGAGCAACAGCGCTGGTTGAGGACGGTACACGTGGCGAGACTGGGCCGGCCGGGGATGTCGGTGGGGAGGGCAGCTCCATGGTCAGGTGCAGGCGCACCGATCCGGTACGGACGGCAGTGGAGGCGCTGGGTGCCGCCGGTCCGCTCGGGTCGGGCGGGAGGGCGGCGCGCCGGGACTGTGCCGTGCGGCCTGGGCGGCGATACGGGCGACCACCCTGTCCGGGATGACGGTGGTGCCTCGCTCGGCCGGAAGCGGCAGACCGGCGGCCCGCCCTGGTGGGCCGGGCCCTTCGTCGAAGGGTGGGGAGCCGGGCCGGGTCCTCACCGCTGCCTCCGTCCGCGGACGTCGAGGTCGCCCTGCATGACGAGGCCGACGATCAGCCCCGCCGTCCCCAGGGCCAGAACCAGCAGGAATGCCCAGAAGCCGCCGAAGTAACCGGCGAAGCCCAGGGCCATCCCGGCCGCGAGGCC
>NZ_JBHSPC010000070.1:8825-52049 GCF_042656345.1 Streptomyces incanus | reverse complement strand
CCGCAGCCATGTTTTCACGCCAGCAAGGCGTACCCGAAGGGAACAGGGAGACTGACCTGGACATCCTCAAGAGGCCTACAGATGTGACGCCTTCGCGCGGCTGACCTGTCGAGGAGCCGTTCACACGGGAGCGGCCACTCGTCGCCTCGGCCCTCTTTGCGGAACGGGCACGCCGATCAGCCGTATCCGGCCGGGAAGCGGGCCGCATCCCACGGATCTCACCCTGGTCTCGGACCTGTCGGTGAACGGCTCGAAACCGCTCCCGAACATGGCGGACGCGGACCGCAGGACGACAGGACTGATCCTGCGCGATCTGCGCACCGGCCATGAGGAACTCCCGGCACCGGGACAGGACGGCGAGCCCGTCACCGTCGGGGAGCGGCACTGAGCGCGGACGAGTCGACCGCCGTCCTCGACTCCTCCTGTCCGGGCCTGGTGCCCGACGACGCGAATCCGATCGGAGATGTGTTCGTGCACACCCCTTGGGCTGAGGCGCAGGAAACAGGGCGCAGGGCGTGGTCAGCAGGCCCCACAGGCTCTCCGTCGCGTCCTCGACCCTCGAGGTCGGCGCACGGTTGTCGGTGCCGGGCCGTAGGGTGGTCGCGCTATGACGAAGCCCTCACTCCCTGAACTCCTGCACGCTGCCGTCACCGCCGTCGGCGGCACGGAGCGCCCCGGCCAGGTGACCATGGCCGAAGCCGTCGCCGAAGCGATCGACGACGCCTCTCATCTGCTGGTCCAGGCCGGCACCGGCACCGGAAAGTCGCTCGGCTATCTGGTGCCCGCGCTCGCTCAGGGGGAGAGAGTCGTCGTGGCGACGGCCACACTGGCCCTGCAGCGCCAGCTCGTCGAGCGCGACCTTCCGCGCACGGTGGAGGCGCTGCACCCGCTGCTGCGCCGCCGCCCGGAGTTCGCCATGCTCAAGGGCCGGTCCAACTACGTCTGTCTGCACCGGCTCCACGAAGGCGTGCCGCAGGACGAGGAGGAGGGCCTCTTCGACCAGTTCGAGGCGGCCGCCCCCACCAGCAAGCTGGGGCAGGACCTGCTGCGCCTGCGCGACTGGGCGGACGAGACGGAGACCGGCGACCGGGACGACCTCACCCCGGGCGTCTCCGACCGGGCCTGGTCCCAGGTGTCCGTGTCGTCGCGGGAGTGCCTGGGCGCCACGAAGTGTGCCTACGGCGCAGAGTGCTTCGCGGAGATGGCCCGCGAGCGCGCCAAGCTCGCCGAGGTCGTCGTCACCAACCACGCGCTCCTGGCGATCGACGCGATCGAGGGTGCTCCGGTGCTGCCGCAGCACGAGGTGCTGATCGTCGACGAGGCCCACGAACTGGTCTCCCGGGTCACCGGGGTCGCCACGGGAGAGCTCACCCCCGGCCAGGTCAACCGCGCGGTGCGCCGGGCCGCGAAGCTCGCCGACGAGAAGGCGGCCGACCAGCTGCAGACCGCGGCCGAAGGCTTCGAACGCCTGATGGAGCTGGCCCTTCCGGGCCGTCTCGAGGAGATCCCGGAGGATCTCGGGTACGCGCTGATGGCGCTGCGCGACGCCTGCCGGACCGTCATCTCCGCCATCGGGAGCACCCGCGACAAGTCCGTCCAGGACGAGGACGCGGTCCGCAAACAGGCGCTGGCCTCGGTGGAGAGCGTGCACGACGTGGCGGAGCGCATCACCAACGGCTCCGAATGGGATGTCGTCTGGTACGAGCGACACGAGCCCCGCGGCGGAGCCGCATATCGACACAGCGGAGCCTCGCTGCGCGTCGCCCCCATGTCGGTCTCAGGCATCCTGCGGGAGAAGCTCTTCTCCGACCGCTCGGTGGTCCTGACCTCCGCGACCCTGAAGCTGGGCGGCGACTTCAACGGCGTGGGCGCCTCCCTGGGCCTCGGCCCCGAGGGCGCCGAGGGGGACGACCTTCCGCAGTGGAAGGGCGTCGACGTGGGCTCTCCGTTCGACTACCCCAGGCAGGGGATCCTCTACGTCGCCAAGCATCTGGCGCGCCCGGCCCGCGACGGCGACCGCGCGGACATGCTCGACGAACTCACCGAGCTGATCCAGGCCGCGGGCGGCCGTACTCTGGGCCTGTTCTCCTCGATGCGGGCCGCTCAGCTCGCTGCCGAGGAACTGCGTTCCCGCGTTCCGGAGTTCCCGATCCTCCTCCAGGGCGAGGAGACCCTCGGCGAGCTGATCAAGAACTTCGCCGCCGACCCGAAGACCTGCCTCTTCGGCACCCTGTCGCTCTGGCAGGGCGTCGACGTCCCCGGTCCCAGCTGCCAGCTGGTCGTCATGGACAAGATCCCGTTCCCACGCCCGGACGACCCGTTGATGAGCGCCCGCCAGAAGGCCGTTGAGGACGCGGGAGGGAACGGCTTCATGGCGGTCGCCGCCACCCATGCCGCGCTGCTCATGGCGCAGGGCGCCGGCCGGCTCGTCCGGGCCACGGGTGACCGCGGTGTGGTCGCCGTCCTGGACCAGCGACTGGCGACGGCGCGCTACGGCAGCTATCTGAAGGCCTCGCTGCCCGATTTCTGGTTCACCACGGACCGGAACCAGGCGAGGAAGTCCCTGGCCGCGATCGACGCGGCAGCCAGGCAGGCCGAGGACGAAGCGGACTGAGGACAAAGCGGACCGAGGCCGAGGAGTATGCCCCGGCGCGGACGGAGTGCGCGCCGGGCCCGGTGGGGGCCGTCCCGGGCCATGAAGGGCCCTGCCGGGCCGTGCCCCGACAGCACAGGGCCGGACAGCACAGGGCCCCGGAACCGGCGCAGGGGTTCCGGGGCCCGGACCAGGGGCGGGGCCGGACCGGCCGGTCCCCGCGGCGGACTCAGACGCGACGCAGAACGGCCACCACCTTGCCCAGAATGGTCGCGTCGTCGCCGGGGATCGGCTCGTAGGCCGCGTTGTGCGGGAGGAGCCAGATATGGCCGTCCTCGCGCTTGAAGCGCTTGACGGTGGCTTCGCCGTCGAGCATCGCGGCGACGATGTCGCCGTTCTCGGCGACGGGCTGGCGCCGGACCGTGACCCAGTCGCCGTCACAGATCGCGGCCTCGATCATGGAGTCGCCGACGACCTTCAGGACGAACAGCTCCCCGTCACCGACGAGCTGACGGGGGAGAGGGAAGACGTCCTCGACCGACTCCTCGGCGAGGATGGGGCCGCCGGCGGCGATACGGCCGACCAGCGGCACGTACGACGCGGCCGGCTTGCCCGCGGTGTCCGTGGGCTGCACGGAGGTGGCCTGGTCGGAGCCGCGCACCTCGTACGCGCGGGGACGGTGCGGGTCGCGACGCAGGAAGCCCTTGCGCTCCAGCGCCATCAACTGGTGCGCCACCGAGGAGGTGCTGGAGAGGCCGACCGCCTGACCGATCTCGCGCATCGACGGCGGGTATCCGCGTCGCTGCACCGAATCCCTGATGACTTCGATCACCCGACGCTGGCGGTCGGTGAGTCCCGAGCTGTCCGCCCGGATGCCGGGAGGTCGGCCCGGCAAGGAGCGCTTTTGGCCCTCGGGATGCGCGGCTTCGCTCATCGCATGCACCGGCTCGAGCCGGCCCTGGGAGCGGTCCTGGGCAGTGATGCTGGCGCTGTCTGCGGTGGTGGTCACGTCGGCCCCTCTCGATGGTCTCCCTGCAGGACAACGGTAGTAGCTTTCGAAAGGTTGCGCCAAACACACGTTCGAGTGAAAAAACGCGAATTACCTTCTGTGATCGCCCGGCGGGGTGTATCAGCCGCAATTCTCCCCGTCGGGCAAAGGCTCCCATTCTCGTACTCTTCACCGCCGGGACGGCGACCTCCCGGCCGTGGGTCAGTCTGTCATTCGGTGCCCCGTGGCACGGGGGACGGCTCGATCCTCCTCGGGTCTCTTCGGGAATCGCACGCCGTCCCCCTTGGGCGTGCACGACATCTCCCCATGCGCGGCCGGCGGCACGCGCGCGCCGACCCGGCCTGTCCGGGGTCTGCCGGATCGGTGGCTGCCGGCCCCGCGCGAGGTTCCTCGCGCGGTCTCCCGGAGGTTTCGCACGGGCTCTTCGGGGCCCGCGCGAGACTCGGTGAGTCCGCTCTGTCGCGTCGCGTGAGTGCGCTGCGAGGAGGGTCGGGCAGGGGCCTTCGGTCCCGATTCGAGCGACACGCGTACTGGAGTGCATGAATGAGCCAATCACCACATCTAGTGGTTGGATTGCACCAGCTGCCCAGAAGTTGTGGTCCCGCGGTCCTGAGGCTTTCAGAGATCGCTTATGCTGGAGCAGCTTCATGGGGCCGAACGGGCTCCTTGAGGTCATGGAGTCGGCTGCGAGGGAGGGTTGGGATCTCATGCACTGCCCCTTCTGCAGGCACCCCGACAGCCGTGTCGTCGACAGTCGTACGACCGACGACGGCACGTCGATCCGCAGGCGCCGCCAGTGCCCCGACTGCTCCCGTCGTTTCACGACCGTGGAGACGTGCTCGCTCATGGTGGTCAAGCGCTCCGGCGTCACCGAGCCGTTCAGCCGCACCAAGGTCATCAACGGTGTGCGCAAGGCGTGCCAGGGGCGTCCGGTCACCGAGGACGCGCTCGCGCAGCTCGGCCAGCGCGTCGAGGAAGCGGTGCGGGCCACCGGGAGCGCCGAGCTGACCACCCACGACGTGGGACTGGCCATCCTCGGTCCGCTGCAGGAACTCGACCTCGTCGCCTATCTGAGGTTCGCGTCCGTCTACCGGGCGTTCGAGTCGCTCGAGGACTTCGAGGCCGCGATCACGGAACTCAGGCAGGTGGAGCACCCCGCCGCGGACGACGGAGACCGTGAGGGGGCCGTTGCGGGGGGCCGGGAAGGCGACAGCGGGACCGCCCAGGTCCCGCAACCCACCCAGGCCGCCGACTGACCGGCGGGCCCTGCCCGGCCCTGCGGCCGGGGGCGGCCGGACTGCGGCGATGAGAAGACCTGTTGCGGGCGATGAGAGTGGGCGCCCGCAACATCAGACGAACACCGTGCCACGGGAACACCGGGGCACTTCAGGGCGTTTTGCCCGTACCAGGGAGGCGGCATGACAGAGACGGCGAGCGGTCCGACACGGAGTTCCCGGGCCAAGGGCAGCGGCAAGGCCGGCAAGGGGCTGCGGGTCGAGCGCATCCACACCTCTCCCGGAGTCCACCCCTACGACGAGGTGGCCTGGGAGCGTCGTGACGTCGTCATGACCAATTGGCGCGACGGCTCGGTCAACTTCGAGCAGTACGGCGTCGAGTTCCCCGACTTCTGGTCGGTGAACGCGGTCAACATCGTTACCAGCAAGTACTTCCGTGGTGCCGTGGGCACCCCGCAGCGCGAGACCAGCCTCAAGCAGCTGATCGACCGCATCGTGAAGACGTACCGGAAGGCCGGCGAGGACCACAAGTACTTCGCCTCCCCCGCCGACGCCGAGATCTTCGAGCACGAGCTGGCCTACGCCCTCCTGCACCAGATCTTCAGCTTCAACAGCCCCGTCTGGTTCAACGTCGGCACGCCCCAGCCGCAGCAGGTCTCCGCCTGCTTCATCCTGTCCGTCGACGACTCCATGGAGTCGATCCTCGACTGGTACAAGGAAGAGGGCATGATCTTCAAGGGCGGCTCCGGGGCCGGCCTGAACCTCTCCCGCATCCGCTCCTCCAAGGAACTGCTGTCCTCCGGCGGCAACGCCTCCGGTCCGGTCTCCTTCATGCGCGGCGCCGACGCCTCCGCCGGCACGATCAAGTCGGGTGGCGCCACCCGACGTGCCGCCAAGATGGTCATCCTCGACGTCGACCACCCCGACATCGAGGACTTCATCCAGACCAAGGTCAAGGAGGAGGAGAAGATCCGCGCCCTGCGCGACGCGGGCTTCGACATGGACCTGGGCGGCGACGACATCACGTCCGTCCAGTACCAGAACGCCAACAACTCGGTCCGCGTGAACGACACGTTCATGAAGGCGGTCCAGGACGGCGGCAAGTTCGGCCTGACGTCCCGCATGACCGGCGAGGTCATCGAGGAGGTCGACGCCAAGGCGCTCTTCCGCAGGATGGCCGAGGCCGCCTGGGCCTGCGCCGACCCGGGCATCCAGTACGACGACACCATCAACAACTGGCACACCTGCCCGGAGTCCGGCCGCATCAACGGCTCGAACCCCTGCAGCGAGTACATGCACCTGGACAACACGTCCTGCAACCTCGCGTCGCTGAACCTGATGAAGTTCCTCGACGACGACAGCAAGGGCCACCAGTCCTTCGACGTCGAGCGCTTCTCGAAGGTCGTCGAGCTGGTCATCACCGCGATGGACATCTCCATCTGCTTCGCGGACTTCCCGACCCAGAAGATCGGCGAGAACACCCGCGCCTTCCGCCAGCTCGGCATCGGCTACGCCAACCTCGGCGCCCTGCTGATGGCGACCGGCCACGCCTACGACTCCGACGGCGGCCGTGCCCTGGCCGGCGCCATCACCTCCCTGATGACCGGCACGTCGTACAAGCGCTCCGCCGAACTGGCCGCGATCGTCGGCCCGTACGACGGCTACGCCCGCAACGCGCAGCCGCACCTGCGGGTCATGAAGCAGCACTCCGACGAGAACACCAAGGCCGTCCGCATGGACGACCTGGACACGCCGATCTGGACGGCCGCCACCGAGGCCTGGCAGGACGTGCTGAGCCTCGGCGAGAAGAACGGTTTCCGTAACTCCCAGGCGTCCGTCATCGCCCCGACCGGCACCATTGGTCTCGCGATGTCCTGCGACACCACCGGCCTCGAGCCCGACCTCGCCCTGGTCAAGTTCAAGAAGCTGGTCGGCGGCGGCTCGATGCAGATCGTCAACGGCACCGTCCCGCAGGCCCTGCGCCGCCTGGGCTACCACGAGGAGCAGATCGAGGCGGTCGTCGCCCACATCGCCGAGCACGGCAATGTGCTCGACGCCCCCGGCCTCAAGCACGAGCACTACGAGGTCTTCGACTGCGCCATGGGCGAGCGCTCCATCTCCGCGATGGGCCACGTCCGCATGATGGCCGCGATCCAGCCGTGGATCTCCGGCGCCCTCTCCAAGACGGTCAACCTGCCGGAGTCGGCGACCGTCGAGGACGTCGAGGAGGTCTACTTCGAGGCCTGGAAGATGGGCGTCAAGGCGCTCGCCATCTACCGCGACAACTGCAAGGTCGGCCAGCCCCTCTCCGCCAAGACCAAGGAGAAGGAGAAGGCCGAGATCACCGGGAAGACCGAGGACACGATCCGTGCCGCGGTCGAGAAGGTGGTCGAGTACCGCCCGGTCCGCAAGCGTCTGCCGAAGGGGCGTCCCGGCATCACCACGTCCTTCACCGTCGGCGGCGCCGAGGGCTACATGACCGCCAACTCCTACCCGGACGACGGTCTCGGCGAGGTCTTCCTGAAGATGTCCAAGCAGGGCTCGACCCTCGCGGGCATGATGGACGCCTTCTCCATCGCGGTCTCCGTCGGCCTGCAGTACGGCGTCCCGCTGGAGACGTACGTCTCGAAGTTCACCAACATGCGCTTCGAGCCGGCCGGTATGACGGACGACCCCGACGTGCGGATGGCGCAGTCCATCGTCGACTACATCTTCCGTCGGCTGGCACTGGACTTCCTGCCCTTCGAGACGCGCTCCGCGCTCGGCATCCACTCCGCCGACGAGCGTCAGCGCCACCTCGAGACCGGCTCCTACGAGCCGACCGACGACGAGCTCGACGTCGAGGGTCTCGCCCAGTCCGCGCCGCGGGCCCAGGAGCTGAAGGCGATCGCCACGCCGAAGGCCGAGGCCGAGGCGCCCAAGCCCGTTCCGCAGCAGGCCCACACCAGCGCCGAGCTGGTCGAGATGCAGCTGGGCATCCAGGCCGACGCCCCGCTCTGCTTCTCCTGCGGGACGAAGATGCAGCGCGCCGGCTCCTGCTACATCTGCGAGGGCTGCGGCTCGACCAGCGGCTGCAGCTGAGGCAGGGTGTGACCCCGTTCGTACGGGCGGGTCCGCCCGGTGCGATCGGTTGAGGGAATGAGGAGAGGGGCACCGGCTTCGGCCGGCGCCCCTCTTTTTCCGTTCTTCCCGTCCTGCTGCCGTTTCCCGCTGAGGTGCCGGGCCGTCGCCGGGGTCGGCTCACGGGCGGCGGGCGGCTCCCATGGCGCGGGTGAAGGCCACCGGGTCCTCCTGGAAGCCCTGGACGCCGGGGTGGAAGTCCCAGGCCCCGGTGCTGTCCCGGGTGAACTCGGCGACTGTGGCCGCCGTGGATCCCAGAACACCCCCGAAGTCGTCCTCGGCCAGGACGGTGTACCCCTCGCGGATGCGCAGACCGGGGTGCCGCACGCCGGCGAAGGTACGCGGCTCCTGATGCTGCTGTATGACGACCCCGACCACCACGCGCGCATACCGCGCGTCGAGCCGGTTCAGTTCCAGCGTCATGATCTCGTCGAAGCCGAAGCCCTTGCCGTCCCTGCTGTCCCGGTCGAGGATGATCGTGCCGTCGGGAGAGCGGCTGTCGAAGTGCACCACGTAGGAGGGATCGCCGTGCGGATCGCTTGCCGGGTAGGGCGCGGCGACGAGATCCAGGTCGGTGGCCGGCTGTCCGGCAGGACTCGGGTCCCACCTCAGCGCGATCTCGACCTTGCCGATGCCCTTGTTGACGCCGTTCACCAGTCTTCCCCTTCCCCGTACGACCGTCCTGCTCCTTAAGTCCAACTGCCGTGCAGACCCGGCAGGTTGTCCATCTTGTCATGCCGGACCGGGCGAGTGCGGCGAAGCAGTCCTGCCGAGGGTGGCCGGGGCCGTGCTCCGCGGCCTTACGATGGCGCGGTGCTGGTCAAGTGGATTCGCTGCACCGTGGTGGACCGCCGCGGGTTCGAACGGGGACAGCGAAAGTGGGCGGGGCTTCTGGGGGAGCCGGGATTTCGTGGACAGGGCGGGGGCTGGAGCCGGGGGCGGCAGGATGTGGCGCACATCTTCTCCTTCTGGGAGAGCCGCGCCTTCTACGATTCCTTCATGGCGCGGTCCCACGATCGGCTCGCCTCCGCGCAGTCGGGCACCTTCAAGGAAGCCCAGGTCAGGCTGTTCGACCACCGCTTCGACGTGAAGACCGGCTTCGAGCCGCGCTTCACGGACGTCGACCTGCTGAGAGTGGCACTGTGCCGTGTCCACGAGGAGCGGGCGGAGCATTTCGTGCTGATGCACGAGAAGGTCTGGAACCCGGCGATGGCAGGCTCCCCCGGCATGGTCCGGGGGCTGTTCGCTGAAGCCCCCGGCAATGAGTTCCTGGTGCTGTCGATGTGGTGGTCGGCGGCCGAGCACGGCAAGTACCGCACCGAACGCGTGGAACGTCTCGCCCTGCGGGCGCAGACGGAGGCGGACATCGCGGCGCTCACAGGGGACATCGTGGACATGGAGCCGGTGTGGACGGTCTGACGTCCCAGCGCACGGAACCGTCTCGAACCGCAGGACATGTGTGACCTGTGCCGTATGGGGCGCGTGCGGGTGCTCGGTCGGCCGTCACCCGTTCTAGGGTTTCAGCATGGCACGACCACGGCGCATCGTCCTTGTCCGGCACGGTGAATCAACGGGCAATGTTGATGACTCCGTTTATGAGCGCGAACCCGATCACGCGTTGGCCCTGACCGAGCGGGGCCGACGGCAGGCGGAAGAGACGGGCAAGCGGTTGCACGACCTGTTCGGCCAGGAGCACGTCAGCGTGTACGTGTCCCCTTATCGCCGTACACACCAGACACTGAGCGCTTTCGGCCTCGACCCGGCGCTCATACGTGTGCGTGAGGAGCCGAGACTGCGCGAGCAGGACTGGGGCAACTGGCAGGACCTGAAGGACGTCCGCCTGCAGAAGGCGTACCGGGACGCGTACGGCCATTTCTTCTACCGCTTCGCCCAGGGCGAGTCCGGCGCCGATGTCTACGACCGGGTCGACGGCTTCCTGGAGAGTCTGTTCCGCAGCTTCGATGCCCCCGACCATCCGCCGAACGTCCTCATCGTGACGCATGGTCTTGCCATGCGGCTGTTCTGCATGCGGTGGTTCCACTGGACCGTTGCGGAGTTCGAATCCCTGTCGAACCCGGGCAACGCCGAGATGCGGGTGCTCGTCCTGGGAGAGGACGGCAAATACACGCTCGACCGGCCCTTCGAACAGTGGCGGCAGCCGGAACCGTACGGGATCACCGGATAGGGTGGCAGGGCGATGACGACCGCTGACTCCACCTCCGCAGGGCGCCTGGACCGCGCCCTGGCCAGCCTGCGCGGACTGTCGGTGGGGGACGCGCTGGGCTCGCAGTTCTTCGTCCCGGTGAACTATCCGCTGCTCAAGCGCCGCGAGCTGCCCCCGGGCGTCTGGCAGTGGACGGACGACACGGAGATGGCCTGCTCGGTCGTCGCCGTCCTCGCCGCCCATCGGCGGATCGACCAGGACGCCCTCGCGCAGTCCTTCGCCCGGCGCCATGACTTCGACCGGGGCTACGGCCCCGCGGTCGGTCGGCTGCTGCGGCTGGTCCGCGAAGGCGGTGACTGGCGCGAGCTCGCCGCGGACCTCTTCGACGGCCGGGGTTCCTGGGGCAACGGCGCCGCGATGCGTATCGCGCCACTGGGCGCCTGGTACGCGGACGATCCGGAGCAGGCGATCCACCAGGCCGAGATCTCGGCTTACCCCACCCACCAGCACCGTGAGGCCGTGGTCGGTGCGATGGCCGTCGCCGCGGCGGCCGCACTCGCCGCCGCCCCCGGGGGGCCGCCCGGCCCCGAAGCCCTGCTCGACGGGGTCGTCGCGTTGGTGCCCGGGAAGAGCGCGGTCGGTGCGGGGCTGCGGCGGGCCCGGGACATGCTCGACTACGGCGACACGGCCACCGTCGCCGCCGTACTGGGGTGCGGACGGCGGACGACGGCCCACGACACCGTCCCCTTCGCGCTGTGGTCGGCCGCCCGAGCCCTGGGCGACTACGAACAGGCCTTCTGGACCACGGCTCAGGCGGGCGGGGACGTCGACACGACCTGCGCCATCGTGGGCGGGGTGATCGCGGCGGGGGAGGCCGGGACGCCGCCCGCCGGGTGGGTCGAGCGGGTCGAGGCGCTCCCGAGCTGGATGGCGGTTTAGCTCCAGCCGATCCGGCCATGCCAGGGCCGGTCCGTCAGGTGTGCGTGGCGGGGCTCGCTGCCGGCCGTCCCGGTACGGACGCGGGCGCGCGGGCTTCAGGAACTCTCCGTGTGGCATGGGAACTCTCCGTGACCGATCACTCGTTGTCGAGACATCAGCCGTGTGAGACATGAGGCTCGAGACGGGGCGGCTGCTGTGTGAGTCCCTGTCCTGCCGGAGGTGATCGTGGACGTGCAGCTCACCGCACTGCTCGCTGTGCTGCTTGGTTCCGTGACCGCGGTTCTGGCGGCCGCGGGACGGCCCGGCGCCCTTTGGGCCGTCCCGCTGGGGTCGGCCGGAGAGGCACCGGGCCGTCCCGTGGTCCGGGGTGCGCCCTCGTCAGCCGACGCCCGGTGCGGCGGAGCCGGCGAGGGACTCGAGGTCGCTCTTGCGCACCCGGATCACCAACCAGGCGGTGACCAGCGCGAGTACGGCCAGGGCGGCAGCCGGGATGAAGGCCGTCGCGATGCCCTGCGCGAGTACCTCGTGTCCCCAGGGTGCGGGCAGTTGGTGGGTCTGGGCGAACTCGGCCTTCTGTGCCGGCGTCCCCTCGGCGAGGAAGGCCGGGAGCTGCTTCTCCGCCTCGTTCCTGCTGGCCGTGCCGAAGACCGTGGTGAGGAGGGCCAGTCCCACCGATCCGCCCACCTGCTGCATCGCGTTGAGCAGTCCGGACGCCGCGCCGGCCTCGTGCCGGGCCACGCCGGAGACCGCGGTGAGGGTCAGGGTCACGAAGTTCAGGCCCATGCCGAAGCCGAAGATGAGCAGGGGGCCGAGGATGCCGCCCACGTAGGAACTCTCGGGAGTGATCAGCGTCTGCCATGCCAGGCCGATCGCCGCGAGCGCCGAGCCGACGAGCATGAACGGCTTGGGGCCGAACACGGGAAGGAACCGCTGCGACAGGCCTGCCCCGAGCGCGATCACGACCGTCACCGGCAGGAAGGCGAGCCCGGCCTCGATCGGGGTGTACCCGAGCACGTTCTGTACGAAGAGAACGATGTAGAAGAACATGCCGAACATGGCGGCGGCCAGACTGAGCATGATCACGTACGTGCCGGAGCGGTTTCGGTCGGCGAACATCCGCAGCGGGGTGATCGGTTCCCTGGCCCGCGACTCGATGACGGCGAAGAACACCAGCAGGACGACCGCGGCGACGAAGGAACCGATGGTCAGGTTGTCCCCCCAGCCCTTCTCCGCCGCCCGTATGAAGCCGTAGACGAGGGACGCCATACCGGCCGTCGAGGTCACCGCGCCCGCTATGTCGAAGCGGCCGGTGTGCCGCTCGGACTCGTTGATGTAGAGCGGTGCGAGCACGACGATCAGCAGGCCGATCGGCACGTTGACGAAGAGCACCCACCGCCAGTCGAGCCACTCGGTGAGCATGCCGCCCGCCAGCAGACCGATGGCACCGCCGCCCGCGGAGACCGCGGCGAAGACACCGAAGGCCCGGTTGCGCTCGGGGCCCTCGGGGAATGTGGTGGTGATCAGCGCCAGGGAGGTGGGCGAGGCGATCGCGCCTCCCGCGCCCTGCAGTACACGCGCGGCGAGCAACTGCCAGGGTTCCTGGGCGAACCCGCCCAGGAGCGAGGCGAGGGTGAACAGCAGGATGCCGGTCATGAAGACGCGGCGGCGGCCGAGGATGTCACCGGCCCTGCCGCCGAGGAGCAGCAGGCCGCCGAAGGTCAGCGTGTAGGCGCTGACCACCCAGGTGAGGTCGGTGGTGCTGAAACTGAGAGCGTTCTGAATGTGCGGAAGCGCGATGTTCACAATCGTCGCGTCCAGTACCACCATGAGTTGGCAGGCCGCGATGACGGTGAGTGCGATGCCGGGGTGTCCGTCCCGGCGAGCCGCACCTGGCTTCCGGTCCTGGATCAATGGAGAGGTTGCCACTATGGATCCCCCATGAGTGTGTCAGTGAACGCTCGCGTTCACTGTTGCGCCAACGTTAGGAGTCCTTGACAGTGAACGCAAGCGTTCACTGAAATGCGCAGTCGCTCGGTACGTCCCCCCGCAGATGCCGTGCGGTGCGCGCCCCATCCCCGAAATGCCCGCTTCCACTGCTCGTTGGAGAGAGTCGGATGGTTACTTCGAGCTGGGCGGAGGCCCAGGCTCAGACGGCCGCTTCCCGTCGTCGCGGCGCCGTGCTGGAACGCGCGATCCTCGATGCCGCCCTGGAGCAGCTCAGCACGGTCGGCTGGAACGGCCTGACGATGGAGGGCGTCGCCGCCGGCGCCCAGACCGGAAAGGCTGCCGTCTACCGCCGCTGGCCCTCGAAGGAGGACCTGGTCGCGGACGCCCTGCGGGCCGGGCTGCCGTCCTTCGACGCGGCGCCGGACGTGGGGAATGTCCGCGGCGACCTGCTGACCCTGTGTCTGCGAGCGCGTGACGCGATGTTCTCCAGGCCGGGCGTCGCCCTGCGCTCGGTCATTCACGAATGCGATTCCATGCAGGCCGAGCGATTCCATGCGGTGATCTTCGAAGGGGTCGTGGAGCCGACCATTGCGATGCTCCGAGAGGTGATCGAGCGCGGTATCGAGCGTGGAGAGGTGCGTACCGACGCGGCGAACGGCTACGTCTTCGATGCTGTTCCGGCGATGATGATGTACCGGTCCAAGATGTGTGGAAGCGAATGGGCGGACGTCGACGTGGAGGAGATGATCGACCTGCTGATGGTCCCGCTGCTGCGGCCGGCAGGCTCCTGACCCGAGGCCGCCGAGACCCTGGCATCGCTCGGGGAACCTGGGTGTCGCGGGCCGTTCCGGGCGGCGTACGCTAAGGGCGCCATGCCGTACGAACCACCAACTCACACTGTCGAGCGCTCCCTCCGCGCCACGACCGGGGCGAAGATCGTCGCAGGTGTCGACGAGGTGGGGCGCGGCGCCTGGGCCGGCCCCGTCACCGTCTGTGCGGCGGTCACCGGACTGCGCCGGCCCCCCGAGGGTCTCACCGACTCCAAGCTCCTCACCGTCAAGCGGCGGGACGCACTCGACCGGACGCTGAGGGACTGGGTGACGTCGTACGCCCTGGGCCACGCGTCCCACGAGGAGATCGACCAGCTGGGCATGACGGCCGCGCTGCGGCTGGCGGCGGTGCGCGCGCTCGAAGGACTGCCGGTCCGGCCCGACGCGGTGATACTCGACGGCAAGCACGACTATCTCGGGGCGCCCTGGCGGGTCCGAACCGTGATCAAGGGTGACCAGTCGTGTGTGGCGGTCGCGGCGGCCTCGGTGATCGCCAAGGTGCACCGCGACAAAATGATGGCCGAACTGGGTGCCGAGCATGCAGACTTCGGTTTTGCGGACAATGCCGGGTACCCGTCACCCGTGCACAGGGCCGCGCTGGAGATCCGGGGACCCACCCCTTACCACCGGCTGTCGTGGGCGTATCTTGATGCGCTGCCCCAGTGGCGGCATCTCAAGAAGGTCCGCAGCTGGGCGGACGGAAGTGTTCCGGCGATCGAGGGTCAGCTCGGCTTCGATTTCTGACGGTTCCGTTCGCACTCATGTGCCACCCGGCGGCGCGAGCCGCACCAGTGTTTGATAAAAATCAGCCCATGCCTCTCATTCCCGAGGAGCCTCAGATTCACGAGAGTGCCCAGGGTCCCCGCGTCACTCCGGCCAGCAGCCGTACCGCGCCGACCCCCCGCCCCGTACCCGGTCCCCGCCCCGCGGCTCCGCCGCGCCCCGGTCGGCCCGGCCCGGTCCGGCCCGCGCCTCCGGCGCAACGTACGCCGCGTGATGCCACTGCGGCGGCCGAACCTGTCCCTTCGAAGCCGACCGCTCCCGCCGCGGCCGGCACCCAGGTCCAGTTGATCCCGGCAACCGTCCAGGGGGCGCTCGACGCCGCCGAGGAAGCCGTGGACCTGCTGCTGGACTCGGGCCGTGCCCCGGGCGACGTGCTGGTGATCACCACCGGCGAGCCGCACCCGTGGGCCACCCACGAACTCTCCTTCGGCGAGGCCTCCTACTGGGCCCTGCACGACGCCGCCGACGACGTCTTCTACGCGGACGCCGCTGTCGCGGACCGTGCCGGAGCGCGCCCCGTCGTCGTGGTCGCCGTCAACGGAGGGTCCGAGCCGGTGTCCGCGTCGGCCCTGACCGCGGCGCGCGGCAAGGCCACCGCCCTGCTGATCGTCTGCGGTGACCCGCAGCGGATCAACTCGGTGATGGGTACGGGCGTCTGAGTCGATGTCATGGCGCCCGTCCGTACGGGCGCCATGTGGCCGCCGTTCCACCGCGCGGGCGGCGGAGCCGGCGCGGCGGTGGGGTGCGCGGCCCGCAGGAGCGCGCGAGGCCGCTGAAAGCCCCTGGTTCCGAGGCGTCCCGCCGGCCCTCAGCGCGCTGCCGCGCGGCGCAGGACGTCGGACGCGACACCGCCGGTGCGCGGTATTCGAGGCGGCGCCTCGGCCGTGGCGAACGGCTCCGGCGCAGAGCCGGTGCTGGGCCGCCGCCCACCGCGCCCCTCGCCGAGTACCTGCCAGCCGTCACGGGTCAGCGTGATGTACGCCCCGCAGCGCAGCCCGTGCAGCGTGCAGGCGTCCCGCAGCCCCCACATCCACGCGCCGTCCTCCTCCGTCCAGCGCGCGTCGCCGTCGCGGCAGTAGAGCAGGACAGCGGTACGGACCGGCGTGCGGCGCCGCAGGTCGTGCGGGATGACCCGGCGCAGCTGGGACAGCAGCGCGTTGCGGAACATCCAGCCGTCCGCCGGGGCGGGGTGGCGGGTGAACGAAGCACTCGCCCGCACTCGCTCGTCCTGGTCGAGCACGGCGACGATCGCGGTCGCCGGCCCCGGGTGGTGCCGGACATACAGCCCGCTGACAACCTCACGCGGGTTGCGCAGCAGCGGGATTCCCGCGGCAGCCCACTCCGCGGGTTCGAGCAGACGAGTGGCGGAAGCGGCGGGCGTCGACAGCGATGCCGCCGAGGACGGAGCGAATCCGAAGGTCACGGTCCTCCCTTCGGCTACGCCCGGACTGCGGGCGGGGTCGGATTCAGGGGAGCGCGCACGCAACGGAGCCCAACCTGAGCGGCGGACGAGCCGTGCGGGTGCGGACCTCAATTCTTCCTGTCGAACCTGGATGCGGCAACGAGCAATCGTGCGAGCCGACCGGTATCGAATGATTGAGAGTTATATCCCTGCCCGGTGTGTCCTCTGGACACACCTGAAGCGCTCGGTGAAGGCAGTTCGTACGGGACACGAGTGCCCGGTGCCCACAAGGGCGGCGTGGAAACCCGGGCGGCGGTGTCCGGCGGGGTGTCAGCCCTGCGCGATCAGGACGAAAGGCGGCACCCCTGGGCTCCGCCCGCCGGAGCAGGCGGGCCGTGGCGGCGAGGGTCCCACCCGTGTCCGTGCGGTCGTCCACGGCAAGCACCGGCCCCTGAGCCTCGGCCGGGGCGGCGGCGGGAGAGGACGGCACGGCTTTCGCCGCGTCCTCGGACGCCGGCCCGTCCGAGGCCCGGGGTGCGGGCATCGACGTAGCCGGTGACCCCGGCCGATGTCCGACAGCCACCCCAACGCCCGACCCTGCGCCGTCCGCTCCCCGGTCGGGACACACCCCTCGAGGTCCATGCCGATCGACGGAAGGCCGGTGGGTCACATGCGCCGTGGGTCACACGCTCCGTGGACCACATGCCCCGTGGTTCGCCCCGGCAACGGGACCGAGGACCTCGACATCTGCGGCTTCCTGGCGTCCTGCCTGCGCAAACGTCTCGAGCGGGAGCCGGTCGAGGGGCTCACGACTTCGCTCTTGGGGCTGCGGGGCCGAGGGATCCCTGACCCCGTCACGGAGCGGGATTGGCCGACTGTCCGAGCCGTGCGGTTGCATGGGGGCATGAACGATCTGGAGCTGCGGGCCGAAGCCGACGCCATCCTCGCCGAGCTGGTCGGTGATCCGGGGGGCACGGCACGGCTCCGGGAGGACCAGTGGCAGGCGGTGGCGGCCCTGGTGGTGGACCATCGCCGTGCCCTGGTGGTGCAGCGCACCGGATGGGGCAAGTCTGCGGTGTACTTCGTGGCCACCGCGCTGCTCCGCCGACGTGGCTCCGGCCCCACGGTGATCGTTTCGCCGCTGCTGGCGTTGATGCGCAACCAGGTCGAGTCGGCCGCGCGGGCCGGCATCCAGGCGCGCACGATCAACTCGGCGAACCCCGAGGAGTGGGATGCCATCCACGAGGAGGTCGAGCACGGAAAGGTCGACGTTCTCCTCGTCAGCCCGGAACGCCTCAATTCCGTCGACTTCCGCGAACGGATGCTGCCCAGGCTCGCAGCCACGACCGGCCTCCTGGTCGTCGACGAGGCCCACTGCATCTCCGACTGGGGCCACGACTTCCGCCCCGACTACCGCAGACTCCGCACGATGCTGCAGGAGCTCTCCCCGGGGGTTCCGGTGCTGGCGACCACAGCCACGGCCAACGCTCGCGTCACGGCGGATGTGGCCGACCAGCTGGGCACCGGAGCCGGCGAGGCCCTGGTGCTGCGCGGCACGCTGGAACGGGAAAGTCTGCGGCTCGGCGTGGTCCGGTTGCCGGACGCCGCCCACCGTCTGGCCTGGCTCGGTGAGCACCTGGACGACCTGCCGGGCTCCGGGATCATCTACACGCTGACCGTCTCGGCCGCCGAGGAGGTCACCGCCTACCTGCGCGCGCGTGGCTTCGCCGTGGCCTCGTACACCGGTCGGACGGAGAACGCCGACCGCCAGCAGGCCGAAGCCGACCTGCTGGCGAACCGGGTGAAGGCCCTGGTGGCGACCTCCGCCCTCGGGATGGGCTTCGACAAGCCGGACCTGGGCTTCGTGGTCCATCTCGGCTCCCCGTCCTCACCCATCTCGTACTACCAGCAGGTGGGCCGTGCGGGCCGCGGGGTGGAGCACGCCGATGTGCTGCTGCTTCCCGGTAAGGAGGACGAGGCGATCTGGCGTTACTTCGCCGAGGTCGCCTTCCCGCCCGAGGCGCAGGTCCGCCAGACCCTCGCCGCCCTCGCCGACGCGGGTCGACCGCTGTCCGTGCCCGCCCTGGAGGCGTTGGTGGACCTCCGGCGTACTCGGCTCGAGATGATGCTGAAGGTCCTGGACGTGGACGGCGCCGTGCGGCGTGTGAAGGGCGGCTGGACGGCTACCGGTGCCGACTGGGTCTACGACGCCGAGCGCTATGCCTGGGTCGCCCGCCAGCGTGCCGCCGAGCAGCAGGCCATGCGCGACTACGTCAGCACGTCCCAGTGCCGGATGGAGTTCCTGCGCCGCCAACTGGACGACGAGAAGGCCGCCCCGTGCGGCCGCTGCGACAACTGCGCGGGAGCCTGGGCGGATCCTGGCGTTTCGACCAAGGCGTTGGCCGGCGCCGCCGGCGAACTGGAGCGTCCAGGGGTGGAGGTCGAACCGCGCCGCATGTGGCCCACAGGGATGCCCGCCCTGGGCGTGGACCTCAAGGGGCGCATTCCGGCGAAGGACCAGTGCTCCCCCGGGCGGGCTCTGGGCCGCCTCTCGGACATCGGCTGGGGCAACCGCCTGCGCCCGCTCCTGGCGGAGCAGGCGCCCGACGGTCCGGTCCCCGACGACGTCCTCCAAGCGGCGGTGGCGGTCCTCGCCGACTGGGCGCGTTCCCCGGGCGGGTGGGGGGCCAAGGGCCCGGACGCGTCGGCCCGGCCGGTGGGAGTCGTCGCCATGCCTTCTCTGAGCCGGCCCCAGCTCGTCGGCTCCCTCGCCGAACGGGTGGCCACCGTCGGGCGCCTCCCCTTCCTCGGCGCCCTCGGGTACACCGGGCACAGTGGGGCGAACCGGGTCCACAGGAGCAACTCGGCTCAACGGCTGCACACACTGTCCGCCGCTTTCACCGTTCCTGGGGAGCTGGCCGGAGCTCTGGCCGCTTCCCGCGGCCCGGTCCTGCTCGTGGACGACTACTCCGATTCCGGCTGGACCCTTGCGGTGGCCGCGCGTCTGCTGCGCCAGGCGGGCGCGGAGCAGGTCCTCCCGCTGGTCCTTGCGGTGACAGCCTGAATACTTGCGCACAGCCGGTCTTCCCCCGAGACGTCCTCGCCCAGCCGGGCGCGAGGACGGCGTCAGCGGCCGTTCGGAGAGCCGCGTTGTCGTGTGCTCCATGAGTTCCGCACCACAGGACGGCGGACGGTCGGGTGCCGACACGAGAGGACGAGAGTGCGGACATCATGTGGCAATCGCATCGCAGTGGAAGCGAAAGTGCAGGTCAGGCGAGGCGCGTGACGTGTTCCTGGTCAGAGTTGTCCACAGGGTGAGCAGAATCTCCCGATCCGCGAAATCGTCCTGCCATGACGAACAGCAACGAAACGAACGGATCCCCCGAAAACGGTGACACCACCGGCCGGGAGCGGGACGAGCACGCCGGCCTTTTGGGACGCGACGACATCGCCCGCGGCGCCGAAATCCCGGGGCCGAGGACGCACCAGGGCACGGGCACGCACGCAGGGCGTGCGAAGGGTATCGCCTGCACCGCCTACGGCAGCCATGGCGGCGAACAGCAGGTCACACTGCGCACGCCCGCCGAACTCGCCGACGCCCTGCCCTATCTGCTCGGCTACCACCCCGAGGACAGCATCGTCCTGGTCGCCCTGTACGACAAGGACGGACGGGGCAGGTTCGGCGGCCGGGCCAGGCTCGGCATCCCCGCGAACCGGGACGACTGGCCCGCCGCCGCCCGGCAGCTGGCCCAGGGGCTGGTCACGGGCAGCGAGCGCCGAGGCGCCAAGCCCGAGCAGATGGTCGTCTTCCTCTGTCAGGAACCGGGGGAGGGCGAGCCCGGCCGGCAGGTCAAGGAGCGGCTGGGCCCGCTCGCTCACGCGCTGCGCCTGGAATGCGGTGCTCTCGACGTCCCCGTGGTGGAGGCCCTGTGCCTCTCGGGCGGCCGCTTCTGGTCGTACTGCTGCGACGACGAGGGGTGCTGTCCCGCGGTCGGCACGCCGATGGGGCTGCCGGGCACCTCGGTGCTGGCCGCCGCCGCGACCTACGCCGGACTTCAGGTCCGGGGCACGCTGCGCGAACTGCGGGCGAGGTTCCTCCCGTGGGAGAACGCCGCCGCCCTCGAACAGGAAGCCGCCCTGGACGCCGCCCACCGGACGCTGGTCCCCAAGATCCTCGACGCGGCGGGACGGAACGAGGTCGCCCGGCAGACACGGGAACTGGCCGCGCGCATCATGGACCGGCTGGCCGGCGCCCCCTCCGTGTCCGGCATGCTCCCCGCGGACCTGCGCGACGACGAACTGCTCCGGCACGACGAGGCCGCCACACTGATCCTCGGCCTGCAGGACCGCACGACCCGGGACCGGGCGGCGGAGTGGATGGAGGGCGAGGAGGCAGGCCCCGCACTTCGCCTGTGGCGGGCACTGGCCCGCCGCTGCGTCGGATCGTACGGCGAACACGCCGCGGCCCCCCTGACGCTCGCCGGCTGGGTCGCCTGGTCCACCGGCGACGAGCTGGAGGCCAGGGAAGCACTCGCCATGGCCCTGGGCGCCGATCCCGACTATCTCTTCGCCCGCCTGCTGCACCAGGCCTGCAACGAGGGCCTCGACCCGGAATCGATCCGCCGCTGCCTGCGCGCGGAACGCGACGGCCACGGGAAGGCGGACGGCGAGGGGCCGGCCACCGGTGTGGGCAGCGAGGCGGGCCACGAGGATCCGGACAGCGAAGATCCGCGGGACGGGGAGTCCGTTGACGCGGAGCCCGGTGCGGCGGGGGAGGCCACACCCTTCGGGCCCGGGGCTGCCATGGAGCGGGAGACGCTCCCGCGCCGGGGGCGGACGGACGGCAGCCGCCCGAACGTGCGGATTCCGCATCCCCGTACGGCGGTGGGCGGTACGGGTCCGGGCGGCGTGCGTCCTGGCATCGAGGGGCCGGGTGCCGCACGCCGTCGTCGCGCTGCCTCGCGTCGGGGACGTCCACAGATCCGGAGCCGGGGCAGCGCCGGAGAGGAGTGACCGGGCGGGAGGAGAGGCGGCTGCCGGCTGGGCGAAGGGAGCGGCGAGGGCCGGGGCGCCGCTCTCCCCAGGGCTCGCCCCGCAAGTGAGATGACCGTGGCCGACCGAGGGCAAGGAGACGGAAGGGGAGAAGGGACGGCAGGGCCGAGGGGGCAAGGGCCAAGGGGCCAAGGGCCAAGGGGCCAAGGGGGAGGGAACTGGTGAGGAAGAGCACCGCAGCGGTTCCGCATCGCGGGATGCGCCGGCCACCGGACCCCCGTGCCGGGAGCGGTGCCGGACCGAAGCGGATCAGCCGTCGATGCCGTCGGCGAAGAGAGTGTTTATCGTCAGGCAGACGACTATGATCGCCGCATGCCCTACGACCCGTCAGCCTTTCCGCCCTTTGCCGTCACCGTGGACCTGGTCGTGCTGACCGTGCGCCGCCATGCCCTGTGTGCGCTGGCGGTACGCAGGGGCGAACCGCCGTTTCAGGGACGCTGGGCGCTTCCCGGCGGATTCGTCCGGGCCGACGAGGACCTGGCACAGGCGGCGGCACGCGAACTGGCGGAGGAGACCGGGCTGCGCGTGCACGACCCCGTAGCCCCCGCCCGGGCCGGTGGCGCGCACCTGGAACAGCTCGCCACCTACGGCGATCCCCAGCGCGACCCGCGGATGCGGGTCGTCAGCGTCGCACACCTCGCCCTCGCCCCCGACCTGCCCGCGCCCAGGGCGGGCGGCGACGCCAGCAACGCGCGCTGGGCCCAGGTCGGGGAACTGCTGCAACAGGCGGACTGCGGCAGGGACGGCGAGCCGGTGGCGCCGCTCGCCTTCGACCACGCGCAGATCCTGGCGGACGGGGTGGAGCGCGCCCGCTCCAAGATCGAGTACTCGTCGCTGGCCACGGCTTTCTGCCCGCCCGAGTTCACCGTCGGCGAGCTGCGCCGTGTCTACGAGGCCGTGTGGGGTGTGGCCTTGGATCCGCGCAACTTCCACCGCAAGGTGACGGGCACACCGGGCTTTTTGGTGCCGACGGGTGGCACGACCACCCGGCAGGGCGGCCGTCCCGCTCAGCTCTTCCGGGCCGGCGGAGCCACCCTGCTCAATCCGCCGATGCTGCGCCCCGAGGTGTGAGAACGCCGGCCTGAGCGGCGGGAGCGGGTGGTGACGCGGAGGCTGCGGAAGAGGCGTCCGGCCCTGGCAAGTGCGGGTCGCGGACATGGATCCCGTGCGACTGAATTCCCCGTGGTCTACAGGCCTTGCGGTGACCGAAAAATCCTATATGGCGCGCTATCTTGCTTCGGGTGATCCAGGCCATCGGACTGACCAGCAACCCGCGCAAAGAGCTACCGCCCGCCGTTGACGACGTCTCCTTCGAGGCGCACGCAGGTTGCGTCACGATGCTGCTCGGAGCGCCGGGCGCGGGCAAGACGACAGCGCTCGGGCTCATGCTCGGACTTCAACCGGGCCGTGGCATCACCTACTTCAGAGGCCGTCCGCTGCATGACATCGGCCATCCGTCCCGCGAAGTCGGCGTACTGTTGGGTGATGTGCCGGGCCACCCCGCACGCACCGTGCGCGGGCACGTCCGCATGCTGTGTGCCGCGGCGGGAGTTCCGGTGCGTCGCGGGGACGAAGTTCTTGAAGCCGTCGGGCTCGTGAGCCTGCGGGAGAAGCGCCTCGGCACACTTTCCCGAGGCATGGACCGACGACTCGGGCTCGCCTGCGCACTGTTGGCGAACCCGCATACCCTCGTGCTCGACGAACCCGCGCGCGGGCTCTCCATCGGTGAGAACCGCTGGCTGCACGGCATGCTCCGGGCCTACGCGGCGCAGGGCGGCACCGTCCTGAGCACCACGGCCGACCCCAAGGAAGCGGCGCGCACCGCGGACCGGGTGGTCACCCTCGATCAGGGCCGGCTCGTCGCCGATCAGCCGGCCGCGGACTTCTCGCGCACCCGGCTGCGCCCCCGTGTCGCCGTCCGCACACCGCATGCCGCCCGGCTCTCGGCGCTGCTCACCAAGGAGGCCCGTACCGCCCGGCGTTCCGTGGAGGTGGCCGAGGACGGCGGCAACCGTATCTCCGTCTACGGCAGTACCTGCGCGGACATCGGCGAGACCGCCTTCCGGCACGGCATCGTCGTCCACCAACTCGCCGACGAGATCGGGGACATGGGGCCCGGCGCGGGTGCGTCCCGCACCGAGGGGCCGACTGCCTCGGGCGGGGGAACGCCGCCCACCGCGCCGTCGTCCACCGCCACCACCCCCGACGCCGGACGTCCCGACGGCCCCCTGGACTCCCGTCCCGCCGACCGCCCGCCGGCCGGCCCCCGCGCCGGAGGTGAGACCCGGGTCCTGGAGTCCGAGTCCTCGACCGGGCTGCCGCCTCCCATCTCCATTCGCCCCGCCCTCCGTCCCCTCCACCCGCTGCGCTACGAGGTCCGCAGGGTCACCGGCGTCGGGACCGGGTTTCTCGTCGGGGCGGCCGTGCTCGCGGTGTCCGCGCTCACCGCCGTACTGCTGGCCCGGACCGGACATACCCCGCAACCGCGCCTGCTGGCCGCGTGGCCCAGGGAGTTGCCCCTGCCGCCCGTGGCGATCGGGGCGGGGCTGCTCGGGGCGCTGGCCTTCGGCGACGAGTTCCGCTACCCCGCCCTGGCGGCGGACCGGGGCGGTGTGCCCCGGCGGCTGGGGCTGCTCACCGCCAAACTCCTCGTGGCCTCGGTCATCGCGCTCGTGCTGGCCGTCCTGACGATCGGGTGCGATGCCGAGCTGCTCCATCTCGTCTACGGGCGGGAGCTCGTCGAGGTCCCCGCCGACTGGTTTCCGCTCGGAGCGAGTTGGCTCGGACTCGTGACCGGGTGCGCCTGGGTGGGGGTGCTGGCCGCAGGGATCTTCCGGTCCACCACCGCCGGTCTCGCCGCGGTCGTCGCCGTTCCGCTCCTCGTCGTGCCCCTCGTGGGCAAGCTGACGGACGGGCCGTCGGTACGGACCGCGGCCGGGGCGCCCCTGCGGATGCGTGAGGTACTCCCGCTCCGGTCCTTCGGGGGCGAACGGTATCTGGAGGGGGCGCTACGGATGATCGCCCAACCGGTGGGTGGCGCGCTGGCGTTGTCCCTCGTGGTGCTGCTCTGCGCGTATCTGCTCACATCTTTGCGGAACAGGACCCTATGATGACCGACGGTGTCTCGATCGGTCCGTCCATGCCTGCAACTCCCCGGAGGAAGCCCGCTTCTTTCCGATAAGGCGTCAATTGCGACGGGGTGAGCGATCACCCTTTCGTGTGCTTTTCACCAAACTCCTCAAGGGGGTTGGGAGCCGCGCCGACAAAAGATGCGTGAGTACCCTTGCGCACACCATGATGACCACCGCCCGCTCCGCAGACTCCGGCCTCGCGGGTCCGGGCGAACTCGACCGCTACCCCTATGCCGACGCGCCCGTCGGCGGCCGTGTCGGGCCCCCTGTCTGGGACGCCGATCCCGAGCTGGGCCGTGGGGGCCGCCGCAGCGCGGGCAACCGCGGCCGCGGGCTGCACGGCCAACTCGTCCAGCAGCTGGGTCAGATGATCGTTTCGGGCGATCTGGGCGCCGACCGGCCCCTGGTTCCCGAGGAGATCGGCCAGCGCTTCGAGGTCTCCCGCACCGTCGTCCGCGAGTCGCTCCGTGTCCTGGAGGCCAAGGGTCTGGTCAGCGCCCGGCCCAATGTCGGCACGCGCGTGCGCCCGGTCAGCGACTGGAATCTGCTCGACCAGGACATCATCGAGTGGAGGGCCTTCGGACCGCAGCGCGACGACCAGCGCCGTGAGCTCAGCGAGCTGCGCTGGACGATCGAGCCGCTGGCCGCCCGGCTCGCCGCCGGGCACGGGCGCGAGGACGTCCAGCAGCGTCTGTCCGACATGGTGGAGATCATGGGGCACGCCATGGGGCAGGGGGACGCGTTGACCTTCGCCCGCGCCGACTCCGAATTCCATTCGCTGCTGACTCAGATCGCCGGCAACCGCATGCTGGAGCATCTTTCCGGGATCGTGTCCGCCGCGCTGCAGGTCTCGGGCGGGCCGGTCGCGGGCTGTGAGCGGCCGAACGAAGCGTCGCTCACGCACCACGGCCGGATCGTCGACGCGCTCGCCGGCGGCGACGGCGCGGCGGCCGAGGCGGCCATGCGTCAGTTGCTGATGATCCACCCCGAGGTCGAGCGAGTGGTGCCCGGCCCGCGCTAGCGCCGACCGCGTTCCGCGGACGGCCCGGCCTGCCATCCCCCTCCTGTGGCATCCTCGACCGGTGAGCCGCCCGCTGTAGGACCCCGCGGGATCGCCTTCGATCCCGCGGGGTCCTACAGTGATGAAGGGGCCGTAACGTCCGGCATGATGCCGCTGTCACCCCCGAGTGACCTTATTTGTGCCGATCTGATCGATTGTGGACACTTACGGGGTGTGACTCGGGCCACGTGGATTGGGCGTAACGCTCCTGGAAAGAACGCGATGACCTAAGAGGTGGCAGTCGCGGAGGGAATACGGACGCCGTTCACGGCGCTGTGGAACTCCCCGGCCCCCGCCCGCATCGTCGGCCCATCCCCAAGCCGGCGGTCGGCTCCTGTCCGTCGTGGACGGGGCCGGAAGCCGTTTTCTCAACGTCCCGAGAGGTTGTTCGTGTCGGCCAGCACATCCCGTACGCTCCCGCCGGAGATCGCCGAATCCGTCTCTGTCATGGCGCTCATCGAGCAGGGAAAGGCTGAGGGGCAGATCGCCGGCGATGACGTGCGTCGGGCCTTCGAAGCTGACCAGATTCCGGCCACTCAGTGGAAGAACGTACTGCGCAGCCTCAACCAGATCCTCGAGGAAGAGGGTGTGACGCTGATGGTCAGTGCCGCGGAGCCCAAGCGCACCCGAAAGAGCGTCGCAGCGAAGAGTCCCGCCAAGCGCACCGCGACCAGGACGGTCGCGGCGAAGGCGACGACCACCCGGAAGGCCAGCGCCAGCGCCACACCGGCCGCACCCGACGCAGCCGCCGAGGAGGAGGCACCCGCCAAGAAGGCGGCTGCCAAGAAGACCACCGCGAAGAAGACGGCCGCCAAGAAGACCGCGGTGAAGAAGACGGCCGCCAAGAAGACCGCGGCCAAGAAGGACGACCCCGAGGCCACGGACGAAGAGGCCGTCGAGGAGACCAAGGCGACGGACGAGCCGGAGGGCACGGAGAACGCCGGTTTCGTCCTCTCCGACGAGGACGAGGACGACGCGCCCGCCCAGCAGGTGGCCGCCGCCGGTGCCACCGCCGACCCGGTCAAGGACTACCTCAAGCAGATCGGCAAGGTGCCCCTGCTCAACGCCGAGCAGGAGGTCGAACTCGCCAAGCGGATCGAAGCCGGTCTGTTCGCCGAGGACAAGCTGGCCAACTCCGACAAGCTGGCGCCGAAGCTCAAGCGCGAGCTGGAGATCATCGCCGAGGACGGGCGCCGCGCCAAGAACCACCTCCTGGAGGCCAACCTCCGTCTGGTGGTCTCCCTGGCCAAGCGCTACACCGGACGCGGCATGCTCTTCCTGGACCTCATCCAGGAGGGCAACCTCGGTCTGATCCGTGCGGTGGAGAAGTTCGACTACACCAAGGGCTACAAGTTCTCCACCTACGCCACCTGGTGGATCCGTCAGGCGATCACCCGCGCGATGGCCGACCAGGCCCGCACCATCCGCATCCCGGTGCACATGGTCGAGGTCATCAACAAGCTCGCGCGTGTGCAGCGCCAGATGCTCCAGGACCTGGGCCGCGAGCCCACCCCGGAGGAGCTGGCCAAGGAACTCGACATGACCCCGGAAAAGGTCATCGAGGTCCAGAAGTACGGTCGCGAGCCCATCTCCCTGCACACCCCGCTGGGCGAGGACGGCGACAGCGAGTTCGGTGACCTCATCGAGGACTCCGAGGCGGTCGTCCCGGCCGACGCGGTCAGCTTCACGCTTCTGCAGGAGCAGCTGCACTCCGTCCTGGACACCTTGTCCGAGCGCGAGGCGGGCGTCGTCTCCATGCGCTTCGGTCTCACCGACGGTCAGCCGAAGACCCTCGACGAGATCGGCAAGGTGTACGGCGTTACGCGCGAGCGCATCCGCCAGATCGAGTCCAAGACCATGTCGAAGCTGCGTCACCCGTCGCGCTCCCAGGTCCTGCGCGACTACCTCGACTAGGACGGCGATCACGACAGTCCCACAAGGCCGAACCGAGGCCCGGTCCCCTTCGCGGGGCCGGGCCTCGGTGCTGCTCCGCGGGTGCGGGGCGCGACGGGGTGGATCACTCTGGGTGTCCTGTCAACGCCTCAGTGTGAGGAGGGCGCATGCGTCGTCGCCTAGCCCGGGTCCTGGCCCGGCCACTGGTCCTCGCCGCCGCCACGACCGCGATACCGCTGGCAGCGGCCGCTCCCGCGGCTCCGGCGGTCGCGGACCGCATCGTCGTCGGCGGGTTCCCGGTCGATGTGGCCCAGAGTCCGTGGACCGTGGCGCTGTCCAGCCGTGACCGGTTCGGGGGTACCAGGGCGGGACAGTTCTGCGGGGGTGTGGCCGTCGGCCGGACCACGGTGCTCACCGCCGCCCACTGCATGAACGAGGAGGTCCTGGGAGCGCCACCGGAGCGGGTGCCCGACCTCAGAGTGATCTCGGGCCGTACGGATCTGCTCTCGGGTCAGGGCGAAGAGATAGAGGTGCGCGAGACCTGGGTGAATCCGGGCTACGACCCGCTCAGCAACTCCGGCGACTTCGCCGTGCTCACCCTGGCCGCACCGCTGCCCTCCGGCTCGGTGATCGACATGGCCGGCACAGGCGACCCCGGGTACCGTGCCGACACCCCCGCGACCGTCTACGGCTGGGGGGACACCACGGGCTCAGGAACCTACGCCGGCAGCCTGCACGCGGCGCGGGTGCATGTGTTGCGCGACACCCTGTGCGAGGACGCCTATCCGGGCGGCAATGAGGGCACGTACCGCGCCGGGACCATGCTGTGCGCCGGTGAGCAGGCCGGCGGGCCAGACGCCTGCCAGGGGGACAGCGGCGGCCCACTGGTGGCCCAGGGGCGACTGATCGGCCTGGTGTCCTGGGGCAGCGGATGCGGCTGGGCGGACACTCCCGGGGTCTACACGCGCGTGTCCGATGTCATGCGAACGCTCGACGGGGCTCCGGCCCGACAGACCAGAAAGGCGCCCGGCGGGCCCTGAGCAGGTTCCCGGGCCTCTCCCGGGCCGCTCCAGGGCCTCTCCAGGGACCGAAGGCCCAGGAGTGAGAGCGCACGAGAAAGAGACGGCTGTCTCCGCAGTGGAGGCAACCGCCTCTCCCGCCGGCCTGTGCCGGTCTGGCTCGTCGTCGTGCGCGAGATGTCAGCGTGTCCCCGTGATCAGCGCTCTTCCTCGGCGGCAGGGGCCGACGGGGAGGTCAGCCGCTGAGTCTCGTCCTGTATCTCGGCGGCGATCTTCTTGAGTTCCGGCTCGAACTTGCGGCCGTGGTGGGCGCAGAAGAGCAGTTCTCCGCCGCTCAGCAGGACGACGCGCAGATATGCCTGGGCGCCGCAGCGGTCGCAGCGGTCGGCGGCCGTCATGGGGCTCGCGGGGGTCAGAACAGTAGTCACGTCGCCTCTTCTCTAGCTCGACGAGCTGTCGTACCAGGGTCAACATCCAACCAGCCCCAAAACGTTCCCGCTCGTGGCTTCTTCTCGAAAAAATCTTTCCGAGGCGGCTGGGTGTTGCCGGTTGGCGGCGAATGTGCCGTATCACGTGTCTGTGTCGTCGTACGGATTCGCGTCGGATCGGTGGTGGTCGGCCCTCCCGGCTGGTTGCCGGTTGTTCTTGAGGACGTGCCCGGAGCCTAAATGGTTCATGCCTGGAAGGGAACGTGATGTGTGCTTCACTCCATCGAGGGATCGAACAGACATGCGACTCTCGACTAGTCTAGGTTTCAGGCGAGGGTGGCGTGACAACGGCTCTACCAGGCCTCGGTACTCTCTCACCGGTGACAAGTGACGCGCCCTTACCCATGAGGGCCCCATCTGAAATTCAGCGAGGAGCGAACCGCGTGACCGCCGAGACGTCCGTGCCGTCCACAGCGCTGCTGGCAGGAGCAGACCGGGACGGTTCCAACTACACCGCGCGGCACCTGCTCGTCCTCGAGGGGCTCGAGGCCGTGCGGAAGCGCCCCGGGATGTACATCGGATCAACCGACAGCCGCGGTCTGATGCACTGCCTCTGGGAGATCATCGACAACTCGGTAGACGAGGCCCTCGGGGGCCACTGCGACCACATCGATGTGATCCTCCACGACGACGGCTCGGTGGAGGTCCGGGACAACGGCCGCGGTATCCCGGTCGACGTGGAGCCCAAGACCGGCCTCTCCGGTGTCGAGGTCGTCATGACCAAGCTGCACGCCGGCGGCAAGTTCGGCGGTGGTTCGTACGCCGCCTCCGGCGGACTGCACGGCGTCGGCGCGTCCGTCGTCAACGCGCTCTCCGCGCGGCTGGACGTCGAGGTGGACCGCGGTGGGCACACCCACGCGATCAGCTTCCGCCGCGGCGTCCCCGGCGCCTTCGCCGCCCTGGGTCCCGACGCGAAGTTCGAGGCCGGAAGCGGACTGCGCAGGGCCAAGAAGATCCCGAAGACCCGCAGCGGCACGCGTGTGCGCTACTGGGCCGACCGCCAGATCTTCCTCAAGGACGCCAAGCCGTCCCTGGAGAACCTGCACCAGCGCGCCCGCCAGACCGCGTTCCTGGTGCCCGGACTGACCATCGTCGTCCGTGACGAGCTCGGGCTCGGCGACGGTGGCAGCAAGGGCGAGGAGTCCTTCCGCTTCGACGGCGGCATCAGCGAGTTCTGCGAGTTCCTGGCCACCGACAAGGCCGTCTGCGACACCCTCCGCTTCACGGGGCAGGGCACCTTCAAGGAGACGGTCCCGGTCCTGGACGAGTACGGACAGATGACACCCACCGAGGTGACCCGCGAGCTCGGCGTCGACGTCGCGATGCGCTGGGGGACCGGCTACGACACGACGCTCCGGTCGTTCGTCAACATCATCGCCACCCCCAAGGGGGGCACCCATGTCGCCGGCTTCGAGCAGGCCGTCGCCAAGACGGTGAACGAGGTGCTGCGCACGAAGAAGATGCTGCGCGTGGCCGAGGACGACGTGGTCAAGGACGACGCCCTGGAGGGCCTCACGGCGGTCGTCACCGTCCGCCTGGCCGAGCCGCAGTTCGAGGGCCAGACCAAGGAGGTCCTCGGCACCTCGGCGGCCCGCCGCATCGTCAACACCGTGATCTCCCGGGAACTCAAGGCCTTCCTGACCTCCACCAAGCGCGACGCCGCCCAGCAGGCCCGTGTGGTCCTGGAGAAGGCGGTCGCCGCGGCCCGGACCCGCATCGCCGCCCGTCAGCACAAGGACGCTCAGCGCCGCAAGACGGCCCTGGAGTCCTCCTCGCTGCCCGCCAAGCTGGCCGACTGCCGCAGCGACGACGTCGAGCGCAGCGAGCTGTTCATCGTCGAGGGGGACTCCGCACTCGGTACGGCGAAGCTCGCGCGGAACTCAGAGTTCCAGGCGCTGCTGCCGATCCGGGGCAAGATCCTCAACGTTCAGAAGTCGTCCGTGACGGACATGCTGAAGAACGCGGAGTGCGGGGCGATCATCCAGGTCATAGGGGCCGGGTCCGGACGGACGTTCGATATTGATGCGGCTCGCTACGGCAAGATCATCATGATGACCGACGCCGATGTGGACGGCTCCCACATCCGCACCCTGCTCCTGACGCTGTTCCACCGCTACATGCGGCCCATGGTCGAGTCCGGCCGGGTGTTCGCCGCGGTGCCGCCGCTGCACCGTATCGAGCTCGTCCAGCCCAAGAAGGGGCAGGACAAGTACGTGTACACGTACTCGGACCGTGAGCTGCGCGACAAGCTGATGGAGTTCCAGACCGGGAACATCCGCTACAAGGACTCGATCCAGCGCTACAAGGGCCTCGGCGAGATGGACGCCGACCAGCTGGCCGAGACGACCATGGACCCGCGCCACCGCACCCTGCGCCGGATCAACCTCACCGATCTGGAGGCCGCCGAGCAGGTCTTCGATCTGCTCATGGGCAACGACGTCGCTCCGCGCAAGGAGTTCATCTCCAGCTCGGCGGCGACACTGGACCGGTCGCGCATCGACGCGTGACCGCCGTGTGATCGACGCGTAGGGGGCCCCGCGGTCACCTGATGGAGTGAAGCAGAACGGGAAGAAGAGCCGGGGATCTTCCCGTTCTGTCCATCCTTGGGCATGCAGCAAAGCGATGGCCGCCCCCACCCGGGCGGAGGCGGTCCCGAGAGTCCCGCCGGATATGCCGAAAGACGCTCCGCACCTCCCGGGGAAAGCTCTCCCGGACAGCTCGTCGGCGGCCATGTCCCGCCCCCCGGCGGACCGTCCGGCGTCGTGAGCTACGACGACCCCTGGTACGACGCCCTGGCCTCGGGCTGGGGCGAGGGCACAGGCAAGGGCACCGGAGCACCCACGGCGGTGCGGACACCGCCGGCGCAGGCCGCGGTCGTACCGGCCGCGCGCGGGCGGGAAGGCGCCGTGGCAGTGGCAGACGTGTACCTCCAGGTCCAGCGCAGCGCCGCCTTCCAGGAAGTGCGCAGCCGCTACCGGAGGTTCGTGGTCCCGGCGGTCGTCGTCTTCTGCGCCTGGTACGTGGCGTACGTCGTGACCGCCACCACCGCGCCGGACCTGATGGCGCAGCCAGTGGCCGGCGCCGTGAACGTGGGGATGCTCGCCGGGCTCGGTCAGTTCCTGACCACGTTCCTGCTCACCTGGGCCTACGCACGGCACGCGCGACTGCGCAGGGACCGGGCGGCGCTGGAACTGCGCTGGGACACACAGGAGTTGGCGCGCGGCCGGGACGGTGCCTCATGACGGTCGATCACCAGGCACTGGCACTGCTGCTGTTCAGCGCGTTCGTCGCGGTCACTCTGGGGATCACCACCTGGGTGAGCCGCCGACGGCAGGGCTCGGCCGAGGAGTTCTACGCCGGCGGCCGGCTCTTCTCGCCGATGGAGAATGGTTTTGCCATCGCGGGCGACTACATGTCCGCCGCCTCCTTCCTCGGCATCTCCGGACTGATCGCCCTCTTCGGCTACGACGGGATGCTGTACTCGGTGGGCTTCCTGGTGGCCTGGCTCGTGGTGCTGCTCCTGGTCGCGGAACTGGTGCGCAACTGCGGCCGGTTCACCCTCGCCGACGTGGTGGCGGCCCGGATGCGGGAGCGGCCCGTCCGCATCGCCGCGGGAACGTCGTCGGTCACCGTGTCCGTGCTGTACCTGGTGGCGCAGATGGTGGGTGCGGGCAGCCTGGTCGCGCTGCTGCTCGGCGGCCGGAGCGAGGCGGCGCAGGCCTGGACCGTCGTCGGCGTCGGGGCGCTCATGGTGATCTACGTGTCGATGGGAGGGATGCGGGCCACCACCTGGATCCAGATCGTCAAGGCGGTCCTGTTGCTCGGCGGCACCATCGCGCTGACCGTCCTCGTCCTGCTGCGGTTCCACGGCGACTTCAACCGGCTGCTGCTCACGGCTGCCGAGCGCAGCGGTCACGGGGAGGCGTTCCTGGCCCCCGGACTCGCCTACGGCGGGGACTGGACGTCCCGGTTCGACTTCATGAGCCTGGGGCTCGCGCTGGTGCTGGGCACGGCCGGACTGCCGCACATCCTGTCCCGCTTCTACACCGTCCCGACCGCGCGGGCGGCCCGGCGCTCGGTCGTCTGGTCGATCGGGCTCATCGGCGGGTTCTACCTGATGACGATCGTGCTCGGGTTCGGTGCCGCCGCCGTCGTCGGACCGGATGCCGTGCGCGGGTCCAACGCGGCCGGGAACACGGCGGTTCCGCTGCTGGCGCTCGACCTCGGCGGCGGCGCCGGCTCCACCGGTGGAACGGTGCTGTTCGCGATCGTCGCCGCGGTCGCCTTCGCCACGATCCTCGCCGTCGTCGCCGGGATCACGCTCGCCTCGTCGGCGTCCGTCGCCCACGACCTGTACGCGTCCCTGCGGCGCCGCGGTGGAAAGCCGCGCAGCGAGGTGGCCGTGGCCCGGGTGGCCGCGCTCGGTATCGGCGTGCTGGCGATCGCGCTCGGCCTGCTGGCCCGGGATCTCAATGTCGCCTTCCTCGTCGGGCTGGCCTTCGCCGTGGCCGCCTCCGCCAACCTGCCCGTGCTGCTCTACTCCCTGTTCTGGCGCGGATTCACCACCAGGGGCGCCGTGTGGGCCGTCTACGGCGGGCTGATCCCGGCCATGGTGCTGGTCATGCTGTCCCCGGTGGTCTCCGGCAACCCGAAATCCCTGCTCCCCGGTGTCGACTTCCACCTCTTCCCGCTCCAGAACCCCGGCCTGGTCTCCATCCCGCTCGGCTTCCTCGCCGGCTGGCTCGGCACGGTCACCTCGGCAGAGGTCCCCGACGAGGCCAAGCACGCGGAGGCCGAGGTGCGGTCGCTGACGGGCGCGGGGGCCGTGTGACTCGGGTCGTGTGACTCGGGTCGTGTGGCGTGGGCCGTGCGACGACGTTCAGGTGCGGGCCGCCGACACGTAACGGTGTTCCGGTCGGCCCGCGTCGCCGTACTTCAGGGTCGTCGCCGTACTTCAGGGTCAGTGTGGCCCGGCCCGTGCGCTCCGGAAGCTTCGGGCAGTGCGGGGCGCTCTGGCGGCTCACCCCCGTGCGCTCGGCGCTCCCCTGGACGACCGCGAGCCCCGTCCGGTCGGGCGGACAGTGGTCCAGGAGCATCGGATCCAGCCCGGAGCAGCGTCTTTGGCGGGCCGAGTGCCCCGGCCGTGCCGTGTGCCGCCTCGCACACGCGAGGAGGAGCCGGTGCCCGCGAGGGATCGCGCGCGGCCGGTCAGCTCGCGAGCGCCGCCATGGTCACCTCGCGGATCGCCACCACGTCCATCCGCGCGGGCGAGCCCAGCACCGACCCGCAGCTTTCCGCGCGGGGCGGCAGGGACGACCCCTGGGCCACCTCCACCCGCCAGCGGCGCCCGTCGGTGTGCGCGACGAGCACCTCCCAGCGCGGGGCCGCGCCGTCCGTCCGTACGACGGTCAGCGCCTCGGCGGCGTACTCGCCCACCGAGGTGCGCACGGCCAGCTCGGCCGCCTGGCCGGGGCGCTCCCAGGCGGAGCTCCCGCGGCACCCCTCCACAACGATCCGGCCCTCCTGCGCGCCGTGCAGCGCCTCCTGGACGGTATGTGCCTCGGCCCTGCCGTACGCGTAGCCGTGGGGCAGCACGAGCACCGTGGGCGAGAAGCGGTGTCCGCCCAGGTGAGTGACCTCCCAGACGCCCTCGACGCCGGAGGCGGCGAGCTCGGCCGCCAGGGGCCGGCCGAGGAGCGCGCAGCAGCGGTCGCGCCTGCCGTTGGTGCAGACGAGGGCGAGCGGGTCGCCCTCGTACGGCCGCCCGCCGAGTGCCGTGGCGAAGGAGCCGCTGTGTCCCCTGCCGAGGGCGGCGAAGTCGAGGCCGAGCAGGGACTCCGGGTCCGTGGTCGTGGCGGCGTGCAGCCATGTGCTGCCGGGCACGGTGTGGGCCGCGTACACCTGGCGGGTGACGGGCGTCCGGCGGTCCGCGTGACGTCCGGGGCGCCTGATGAGGGCGATACGCACCCCGGTGCCCGACGCGGCGGCTTCCAGGGCGCGGCCCAGCGCCGGGTCGAGGTGGCTCGACGTGAGCGCCTTGGGGCCCCATGGACCGGGCTGTTCCAGCAGGAGCCAGGTCCTCGCGGTGGCCGCTGTTCCCGTGATGGGCTCGTCGAGCTCGCGGGAGGCGGTTGAGCACGTACTCACAGAGGTGAGCCTAACCTGAGTTGCTCCTGAGTGCCGAGCGGCATGCCCGTGGTGTGATCCGCCGTAAGCGACCCCAAACGTTCCTGATCATCGATTCCCCCAGGCAGCCCTCCGCCGGTCGTCGGGGCGCGGATCGACGGTGGAGGACCGGCGAGCGGTGGGCGGCGCTTGCCGCCTTCCAGGGTGCCGAGCGGCTCTGCTCGACGGGAAGGCGGAGAGGCGGCGCACGGAGGGAAGCGAGGGTCGCACAATCCGGCGCCTTGTCCAACGTCTGCCCCGCGCATGCTGCTGACAATCGTTCACTTCGCCATGGTTCTCACCGCTCGTATCCTGGGGAGTCGGTCAATTCCCGGACGTACGCCGAGGCGTGAGCCGGGGTACGCGTAGGTGTGAGAGGGGTCGCGCGGTGGAGTGGAGCAGCGGTCGGCAGATTCCGGTCGTCGTCCTGGCCGGATTCCTCGGATCCGGGAAGACCACCCTGCTCAACCACCTCCTTCATCACAGCGGCGGCAGCCGTATCGGGGCCGTCGTCAACGACTTCGGTGCCATCGAGATCGACGCCATGGCCGTGGCCGGAGCGCTCGGCGACTCGACCGTCTCGCTCGGCAACGGGTGCCTGTGCTGTGCCGTCGACGGCAGTGAGCTGGACGTGTATCTCGAGCGGCTGGCGCGGCCGTCCGCCGGGATCGACGTCATCCTCATCGAGGCCAGCGGTCTCGCCGAGCCGCAGGAACTCGTGCGGATGGTGCTCGCCAGCGAACATCCCCGGATCGTGTACGGCGGGCTCGTCGAGGTCGTGGACGCCGCCGAGTTCGGGGAGATCCGGGCCAGGCACCCCGGGATCGACCGGCACCTCGGCCTCGCCGATCTGGTCGTCGTGAACAAGCTCGACCGGGTGGCGGACGAGGACGGTGTGCTCGACGTCGTGCGGTCGCTCGTCGACCGGGCCGCCGTCGTTCCCGCCACGCACGGCCGCGTCGATCCGACGTTCCTCTTCGACCGCAGGCCCGGTGAGGAGCGCGTCGGGCAGCTCTCCTTCGACGACCTGCACCGGCACGGCCCCGACGCGGACGAGCACGCCGGGCATCTGCACGCCCGGTACGACAGCCTGTCCTTCGCCTCCGCCGTGCCGCTCGATCCTCGGCGGCTCATCCGGTTCCTCGACAGCCGCCCGGAAGGGCTCTACCGGATCAAGGGATACGTCGACTTCGGGCCCTACGACACCGGGAACCGGTACGCCGTGCATGCCGTCGGGCGGTTCCTGCGGTTCTACCCGGAGCCCTGGCCGGCCGGTGCGGAGCGGCTCACGCAGCTGGTGCTCATCGGGACCGGCATCGACACCGCCGCCCTCCGCAAGGAGCTGGAGGGGGCCTGCGCCGACGGCGTCCCCGGCGCCCCACACGCCGACGAGCAGGGCATGTGGGGCGTGCTGCGGTACGTACAGGAGCCCGACGACCCGGGCCGGGAGGATCCGCCGGGCCGGGAGGACCAGCAGGGTTAGATCGGCCCCGCCACCACCGCCACCGTCTTCGGCAGGGACACTCCCGAGCCGTCGCGGCGCGGGTCGGGTTCCGGCAGGTCGACCGGCGTCCCGTTCTTCTGGGAGGCGCGGGCCGGGGTGGGGCCGGCCCAGGCCAGGGACAGGCAGTCCTCGCCTTTGAGGAACCGCTGGCAGCGCACCCCGCCGGTGGCCCGGCCCTTGCGCGGGAACTGGTCGAAGGGGGTCAGCTTGGCCGTCGTCTGGACGGATTCGTCCAGCGTGCCGCGCGAGCCGGCGACCGTGAACACCACCGCGTCCGCCCCCGGATCGACCGCCGTGAAGATGATGACCTTCGCGCCCTCGGTGAGCTTGATGCCCGCCATGCCGCCGGCGGGACGCCCCTGCGGACGGACCTGCGAGGCCTGATAGCGCAGCAGTTGCGCGTCGTCGGTGATGAAGACCAGGTCCTCCTCGCCCGTGCGCAGCTCGACGGCACCGACGATCCGGTCGCCCTCCCTGAGGGTGATGACCTCCAGCTCCTCCTTGTTGGAGGGATAGTCGGGCACCACCCGCTTGACGACGCCCTGTTCCGTGCCGAGAGCGAGGCCCGGCGACGACTCGTCGAGCGTCGTCAGGCAGATCACCCGCTCACCCTCCTCCAGGGGGACGAACTCCGAAACCGGCGCCCCGCCCGAGAGGTTCGGGGTCGGCATCGACTCCGGCAGCTGCGGGAGGTCGACGACGTTCACCCGCAGCAGACGTCCCGTCGAGGTGACCACGCCCACCTCGCCCCGGGCGGTGGCCGGCACCGCCGAGAGGATCATGTCGTGCTTGACCCGCTTGGCGTGCGCGCCCTTGGGGAACGGCTTCGCGTCCGCCGTACGGGCGAGCAGGCCCGTGTCGGACAGCAGCACCCGGCACGGGTCGTCCGCTACCTGAAGCGGCACGGCGACGACCGGGGTGGCGGACGCGTCCAGCAGGACCGTACGGCGGTCGTTACCGAACTTCTTGGCCACCGCTGCCAGTTCGGACGAGACCAGCTTGCGCAGCTCCGCGTCCGACTCCAGGATGCGGGTCAGCTCCTCGATCTCCGTGTTCAGCCGCTCCTGCTCCGCCTCCAGTTCGATGCGGTCGAACCTGGTGAGGCGGCGCAGGGGGGTGTCCAGGATGTACTGGGTCTGGATCTCGCTCAGCGAGAACTGCTCCATCAGACGCTGCTTCGCCTGCGCGGAGTTGTCACTGGAGCGGATCAGACGGATGACCTCGTCGATGTCCAGCAGCGCCGTGAGCAGGCCCTCGACCAGGTGCAGACGGTCGCGCCGCTTGCCGCGGCGGAACTCCGAGCGGCGGCGGACCACGTTGAAGCGGTGGTCGAGATAGACCTCCAGCAGCTCCTTGAGGCCCAGGGTGAGCGGCTGGCCGTCCACCAGGGCCACGTTGTTGATGCCGAAGGACTCCTCCATGGGCGTCAGCTTGTAGAGCTGCTCCAGGACCGCCTCCGGCACGAAGCCGTTCTTGATCTCGACGACCAGACGCAGACCGTGGGCGCGGTCGGTGAGGTCCTTGACGTCGGCGATGCCCAGGAGCTTCTTCGAACCGACCAGATCCTTGATCTTGGCGATCACCTTCTCCGGGCCCACCGTGAACGGCAGCTCGGTGATGACCAGGCCCTTGCGGCGGGCGGTCACCTCCTCCACGGTGACCGTCGCGCGGATCTTGAAGGTTCCGCGGCCCTTCTCGTACGCGTCCCGGATGCCCGGGAGGCCGACGATCCTGCCGCCGGTGGGCAGGTCGGGGCCCGGCACATGGCGCATCAGGGCGTCGAGGTCCGCGTTCGGATACCGGATCAGGTGGCGGGCGGCCGCGATCACCTCGCGGAGGTTGTGCGGCGGCATGTTGGTGGCCATGCCGACCGCGATGCCCGACGCACCGTTCACCAGGAGGTTCGGGAACGCGGCGGGCAGGGTCGTCGGCTCCTGCTCCTGGCCGTCGTAGTTGGGCGCGAAGTCGACCGTGTCCTCGTCGATGGACTCGGTCATCAGGCTCGTGGCCTCGGTCATCCGGCTCTCGGTGTACCGCATGGCCGCCGGCGGGTCGTCGTTGCCCAGGGAGCCGAAGTTGCCGTGGCCGTCGACCAGGGGGACCCGCATCGAGAAGGGCTGCGCCATGCGCACCAGGGCGTCGTAGATCGACGCGTCGCCATGGGGGTGCAGCTTGCCCATGACCTCGCCGACCACGCGCGCGCACTTCACATAGCCGCGGTCGGGGCGCAGGCCCATCTCGTTCATCTGGTAGACGATGCGGCGGTGCACCGGCTTCATGCCGTCGCGCGCGTCCGGCAGGGCGCGGGAGTAGATGACCGAGTACGCGTACTCGAGGAAGGAGCCCTGCATCTCGTCGACGACGTCGATGTCGAGGATCCGCTCCTCGTACGAGTCGTCGGGCGGCGGGGTCTTCGTGCTGCGGCGGGCCATCGCTGCCGGCTCCTTGCTGAAGCGTGGGACGGGATCTGACGCGGACCATTGTGGACCGCCGCACCGACAACCGGGACCATGACCCCCGCCGCCGCCCTCCGTCGGGGGCCGGGGCGCGGGGTGCCGGCAGGCTACGCGCACCTCCCGCCAGCGTCTCCGGCGGGGCGGGCCGGCACCGGGTGCGCACCTTGTACGCCCCGTGATTCCGTACGCCCCGTGATTCCGTACGTACCGTGGTCCCGTACGCCCCACGAACCCCGTGCGTACCGTGCCGTCCCATCCGTACCCGCGGTTCTCGCTCTCGGCGTACCCGGTCCCGTCCGGGAACTTCGCCAGTGTTCCGCACGCTTGCATACAGTGGCAGGACCGGCACAAACGGCGGATGCGACGACCGCCTCCGCGATCGAAGGGACGTACATGCCCATGGGTCACACGGCCACCGCCCAGGCAGGCACCGGCGGCCTGACAGCGACCGAGCACCGGCTGTCCAACGGCCTGCGCGTGGTGCTCTCCGAGGACCATCTGACCCCCGTCGCGGCGGTGTGCCTCTGGTACGACGTCGGTTCGCGTCACGAAGTCAAGGGCCGCACCGGCCTGGCTCACCTTTTCGAGCACCTCATGTTCCAGGGGTCCGGGCAGGTGAAGGGCAACGGTCACTTCGAACTGGTCCAGGGCGCCGGAGGCTCGCTCAACGGCACCACCAGCTTCGAGCGGACCAACTACTTCGAGACCATGCCGACCCACCAGTTGGAACTCGCCCTCTGGCTCGAGGCCGACCGCATGGGCTCCCTGCTGGCCGCCCTGGACGAGGAGTCCATGGAGAACCAGCGGGACGTCGTCAAGAACGAGCGCCGCCAGCGCTACGACAACGTCCCCTACGGCACGGCTTTCGAGAAGCTGACCGCCCTCTCCTACCCGGCGGGCCACCCGTACCACCACACGCCCATCGGCTCGATGGCGGACCTGGACGCGGCCACCCTGGAGGACGCCCGCGCCTTCTTCCGCACGTACTACGCGCCGAACAACGCCGTGCTCTCCGTCGTCGGTGACATCGACCCGGAGCAGACGCTCGCCTGGATCGAGAAGTACTTCGGCTCCATCCCGTCCCACGACGGCAAGCCCGCGCCCCGCGACGGCTCGCTGCCCGAGATCATCGGTGAGGAGTTGCGTGAGCTCGTCGAGGAGGAGGTCCCCGCGCGTGCGCTGATGGCCGCCTACCGGCTGCCCGAGGACGGCACGCGCGCGAGCGACGCGGCGGACCTGGCGCTCACCGTCCTCGGCGGCGGTGAGTCCTCGCGGCTCTACAACCGGCTGGTGCGACGGGACCGTACGGCCGTGGCAGCCGGATTCGGCCTGCTGCGGCTGACCGGGGCGCCCTCCCTGGGCTGGCTGGACGTGAAGGCGTCCGGTGACGTGGAGGTACCCGTCATCGAGGCCGCGATCGACGAGGAGCTCGCCCGGTTCGCCGAGGAGGGCCCCACGGCCGAGGAGATGGAGCGCGCCCAGGCGCAGCTGGAGCGCGAGTGGCTGGACCGGCTCAGCACCGTCGCCGGCCGGGCCGACGAGCTGTGCCGGTACGCCGTCCTGTTCGGCGACCCGCAGCTCGCCCTCACCGCCGTCGGGCGCATCCTCGACGTGACCGCCGAGGACGTCCGGGAGGTCGCCAAGGCCCGCCTGCGTCCCGACAACCGCGCGGTGCTCGTCTACGAGCCCGTTGCCCCCGGGGCCGGGGAGTCCGAAGAAGCCGCAGCCGCCGGCACCGAAGAAGCCGCGGCCGCCGGCACCGACGAGAACGAGGAGGCGGCGAAGTGACCGAGCTCGCCACGATGGACTTCCACCCCCAGCCGCAGGCGGGCGAGGCCCGGCCCTGGGCCTTCCCGGCCCCCGAGCGCACCGCCCTCGGCAACGGTCTGACGGTGCTGCGCTGCCACCGCCCCGGCCAGCAGATCGTCGCCGTCGAGGTGCTGCTCGACGCGCCCCTGGAGGCCGAGCCGGCCGGGCTCGACGGTGTTGCCACGATCACCGCGCGGGCATTCTCCGAGGGCACCGACAAGCATTCCGCCGAGGAGTTCGCCGCCGAACTGGAGCGCTGCGGCGCCACCCTGGACGCCTACGCGGACCACCCCGGCATCCGCCTGAGCCTCGAGGTGCCGGCCTCACGGCTCGCCAAGGGGCTCGGGCTGCTCGCCGACGCCCTCAGGGCACCCGCGTTCGCCGACAGCGAGATCGAGCGTCTCGTCCGCAACCGCCTCGACGAGATCCCGCACGAGCTGGCCAACCCGTCCCGCCGCGCGGCCAAGGAACTCTCCAAGGAGCTGTTCCCGGCGACGTCGCGCATGTCCCGCCCGCGCCAGGGCACCGAGGAGACCGTCGCCGGCATCGACTCGACGGCCGTACGCGCCTTCCACGAGAAGCACGTCCGCCCCGCGACCGCCACCGCGGTGGTCGTCGGCGACCTCACCGGCACCGACCTGGACGAGTTGCTCGGCGACACCCTCGGTGCCTGGACCGGATCGTCCGCCCAGCCGCGGCCCGTTCCGCCGGTGGTCGCCGACGACTCCGGCCGGGTCGTGATCGTGGACCGCCCCGGCGCCGTGCAGACGCAGCTGCTCATCGGCCGTGTCGGAGCGGACCGGCACGACCGTGTGTGGGCCGCGCAGGTGCTCGGCGCCTACTGCCTCGGCGGCACCCTCACCTCCCGGCTGGACCGCGTCCTGCGCGAGGAGAAGGGCTACACCTACGGCGTACGGTCGTTCGCCCAGGTTCTGAGGTCCGCCCCGGACGGCACCGGCGCGTCGCTGCTCGCCATCAGCGGATCCGTCGACACCCCGAACACCGGCCCCGCCCTGCAGGACCTGTGGACGGTGCTGCGCACCCTCGCCGCCGAGGGCCTCACCGACGCCGAGCGCGACGTCGCCGTGCAGAACCTGGTGGGTGTGGCGCCGCTCAAGTACGAGACCGCCGCAGCCGTCGCCGGCACCCTGGCCGACCAGGTGGAGCAGCACCTGCCCGACGACTACCAGGCCGAGCTGTACCGGCGGCTCGCCGCCACCGGCACCGTGGAGGCGACCGCGGCGGTGGTGAACGCCTTCCCGGTGGACCGTCTCGTGACCGTCCTGGTCGGTGACGCGGCGAAGATCAAGGAGCCCGTCGAGGCGCTCGGCATCGGCGAAGTCACCGTCGTGGCCGCCGAGTAGGCGGCCCGTCAAAGGCCGGGAAACCACTGAGAGGCAGTCGGCGGTCCCCCGGCGAAGCGCACACGCGCGTGACCCTGGTGACGGGAACGTCACCAGGGTCCACTTATGCCCGAATTGGAACGGGAGATACCCGTCTGCCCTGTGGGATGCGCTACAAAAGCCGGGATTCGTTTGGGAATTGAAACACGCCCCGCTTAGCGTCATGCGGTCTGTTCGTCGGGCAGTGCGCCGCACCCGCGGCACCGGACAGTCATCGCCGAGTCCCCGTACGGCGCGAGCCAGGGGAGCCGGGGACCCAACCGTCCCTGAGGTGAATCGGACGCCCGCGCGTGCCGCGAGGGGGCCCGTAGGAGACCTTCCTGCTCCGAACCTGTCAGCTAACCCGGTAGGCGAGAGGGAAGGAAAGGACCACCCTGTACATGGCGTTCACCCGCGCCCCCGGGAAGCACCGTCGTCCCAGCCGTGTGCACCGCGGCACCGCCAGGGCGGCGGGCGTCGCGGCCCTCACCACCACCGGTGTCATCGGCTCCCTCACGGCTCCGGCGCTCGCCGCCGAATCCGCTGCGGAACAGACCGGCCTCACCCCCGTGATCACCCTGGGCGACGAGGCCGCCGCCCAGGTCGACGCCCAGGCGGCCGCCCAGCACGAGGCCGCACGCGAGGCGGCCCAGGCCGCCGCCCGCGAAGCCGCCGAAGAAGCCGCGCGGGAGAGGGCGGCCGACGAGGCCGAGAGGGCACGCGAAGCCGAGGAGCGCGCCGCGCGGGAGGCCGAGCGCAAGCGCCTCACCACCTTGGTGTCCCCGATCGCGGGCTCCTACGTCTCGACCGGTTACCTGTCCGGCGGCGCCGTCTGGTCCTCTGGCAGCCACACCGGTGTCGACTTCCACGCCGCAAGCGGCACCCCCGTGCTCTCGGTCGGCATGGGCACCGTCGTCGAGGCCGGCTGGGGCGGCGCCTACGGCAACCAGGTCGTGATCAAGATGCACGACGGCACGTACACCCAGTACGGCCACCTGTCGTCCGTCGGTGTCTCGGTGGGCCGGCAGGTCACCCCGGGGCAGCAGATCGGTGTCTCCGGCGCCACCGGCAACGTCACCGGCGCGCATCTGCACTTCGAGGTCCGCACCACCGCCGAGTACGGCTCCGACATCGACCCCGTCGCGTACCTCCGCGCGCACGGCGCGAACCTCTGACCGGGCACGTGCCCCCTGGCCTCCGTGTGCACCTCGGTGTCCGCGTGATTTCCTGACGCCCCAGGAGT
>NZ_JBHSPC010000070.1:0-8747 GCF_042656345.1 Streptomyces incanus | reverse complement strand
GCCGAGCGACTCACGCAGCGGCGGGTCGAGCAGCAGCCCGGAGAGGGCCTCGGCCAGAGCCTTCGGGTTTTCCGGCGGGCGACCCGTCGTCCAAAAAGCGGACATGATTCCCGGCTCGCCGTCGGAAATTCCCGCGCGTTGCAATAGAGTCACGGAGTGGACGTCACCCGTTGGCATTGTGTGGGGAACAATTCGGAGGTCGGTCACGCGTATTCCGGCGCACCCGGTGTGCACGGCGATCCGGGACGACATCGTCTCGGGTGTCCATGGGCGTGGCGGCCGGCTCACCGAGGAACTCCTCGCCCGCCGCTACGGCGTCTCGCGCGTCCCCGTCCGGGAGGCCCTGCGCACCCTGGAGGCCGAGGGCTTCGTGGTGACCCGGCGGCACGCGGGCGCGTGCGTCGCGGAACCCACCGAGCAGGAGGCCGCCGACCTGCTGGAGATGCGGCTGCCGCTGGAGCCGCTCGGAGCCTCCCGTGCCGCACGGCGTCGCACCGAGGTCCATCTGAAGGTGCTGCGCGGCCTGGTCCGGCTGGGCCGGGAGCGGGCCGGTCAGGGCCACAGCGGCGACCTGCGCTCACTGGGTGGCTGGTTCCACGAGACGCTCGCCCAGGCGTCCGGCAGCCCGGCACCGACGTCGACGCTGCTCCGGCTCCGGCACAAGATCGGCTGGAGGTACGAGGTGCGGGCGACGAGGGACCCCGTGGAGTGCCGGGCGGAGCACGGCGCGGTCGTGGACGCCGTGGGGCGCGGGGACGGCGGGCGCGCGCGTGCGGTCATGGCGCTGCACACCGAGCGCGCCGCCGCCCACCGCCCGCGCTTCCTCGCCGGAGCCGACAGGGCCGAGCGCGCGGACAGGGCGGAGCGCGTGGACCGAGTGGCCCGCACGGAGGGTGTGAGGAACTCGCAGCATCCCGTAAACGCGCCGAGTCCGCGCTCTTGACGCGGGTGCCGTATACAAAAGGGAGCGTAATTCCGGGGTATTTCTCGCTGTGCTGAAAAGGGAGAACGAAAGGCCCGCCCGACGGATCGGAGCAGGCCTTTCGGTGCCGCGGGTGGGTGTCTGTGAACCGCAGAGCACAGCAACCATCAATTGAGGAACCCGGACGGCGCGCAACCGGTTCCGCGAGAGCGGCGCCGGCTTGGGCGCAAAATTCAGACGGTCTCGGGGAGTTCCTCGAGCCCTTCGGAGACCAGCTTCGCCAGCCGGTCCAGGGCGGCGTCGGCCCCTTCGGCGTCGGAGGCGAGGACGATCTCCTCGCCGCCCTGGGCGCCCAGTCCCAGAACGGCCAGCATGGAGGCCGCGTTGACGGGGTTGCCGCCGGCCTTGGCGATCGTCACCGGGACGCCTGTGGCCGTGGCGGATCGGACGAAGATGGAAGCGGGGCGGGCGTGGAGGCCCTCGGCCCAGCCGACGTTGACGCGGCGCTCAGCCATGTGTTGCTGCCCTTCGGAGTTCATGTTGTCTAGACCAGTTTCCCATATCGTGAAGCATGCCGGGAGCGGTACCGGAAGCGGCGCCAGGAGTGGCACCCCTTCACGCTCCCCGGCGGCACCGGACCGCGGCCCCGGTCCGGCTCGTGCCCCCACAGACTGCCTCGCGCCGTTGCCGTACGCGAGCCGTACTCTGGGGCCCATGCAGACCTCCTCGGACCGGCATGAGTATCCCGCCCACTGGGAGGCCGACGTGGTGCTGCGTGACGGCGGTACCGCGCGCGTACGCCCCATCACCGTCGATGACGCCGAGCGCCTGGTCAGCTTCTACGAGCAGGTGTCGGACGAGTCGAAGTACTACCGCTTCTTCGCGCCCTACCCCCGCCTGTCCGCCAAGGACGTGCACCGCTTCACGCACCACGACTTCGTGGACCGGGTGGGGCTCGCGGCCACCGTGGGCGGCGAGTTCATCGCCACCGTACGCTACGACCGGATCGGCCCCGACGGAACGCCCGCGTCGTCACCGGCCGACGAGGCCGAGGTCGCCTTCCTCGTGCAGGACGCCCACCAGGGCCGGGGCATCGCCTCCGCCCTGCTCGAGCACATCGCCGCGGTCGCCCGGGAGCGCGGCATCCGCCGGTTCGCCGCCGAGGTGCTGCCGGCCAACAGCAAGATGATCAAGGTGTTCACGGACGCCGGGTACACACAGAAGCGCAGCTTCGAGGACGGCGTGGTCCGCCTGGAGTTCGGCCTCGAACCCACCGACCGTTCCCTGGCCGTGCAGCAGGCGCGCGAGCAGCGCGCCGAGGCCCGCTCGGTGCAGCGGCTGCTCGCCCCGGGCTCGGTCGCCGTCATAGGCGCCGGCCGCACGCCCGGCGGGGTGGGTCGCAGCCTCCTCGACAACATTCGGGACGCCGGATTCACCGGCCGCCTGTACGCCGTGAACAAGGCCCTCCCGCAGGAGCGGAAGGAACTCGACGGAGCCGCCGGAGTGCCCGCCCACCGCTCGGTGCGGGACATCGACGGCCCGGTCGACCTCGCCGTCGTCGCGGTGCCCGCCGACGACGTCCCCGAGGCCGTGGCCGAATGCGGCGACCACGGGGTGCAGGGGCTTGTCGTCGTGTCCGCCGGGTACGCCGAAGCGGGCCCCGACGGCCGCGAGCGCCAGCGCGCCCTCGTCCGCCAGGCCCGCTCGTACGGCATGCGGATCATCGGACCGAACGCGTTCGGCATCATCAACACCTCCCCGGACATACGCCTGAACGCCTCGCTCGCGCCGCAGATGCCGCGCCCCGGCCGCATCGGCCTGTTCGCCCAGTCCGGAGCCATCGGTATCGCCCTGCTGTCGCGGCTGCACCGGCGCGGCGGGGGAGTCACCGGTGTCACGGGCGTGTCCACCTTCGTGTCCTCCGGCAACCGGGCCGACGTCTCCGGCAACGACGTCATGCAGTACTGGTACGACGACCCGGACACCGATGTCGCCCTGATGTACCTGGAGTCCATCGGCAACCCCCGCAAGTTCACCCGCCTCGCCCGCCGCACCGCGGCGCTGAAGCCCCTGGTCGTGGTCCAGGGCGCCCGTCACGGCTCCGGACCCCGCGGGCACGCCGTGCGCGCGACGCGACTGCCCCACGCCACCGTCTCCGCGCTGCTGCGGCAGGCCGGGGTGATCCGGGTGGACACCATCACGGAGCTGGTCGACACGGGTCTGCTGCTCGCCCGCCAGCCGCTGCCGTCCGGGCCCCGGGTGGCGATCCTGGGCAACTCCGAGTCCCTGGGTCTGCTCACCTACGACGCCTGCCTCGCCGAGGGGCTGCGCCCGCACGCCCCGCTGGACCTCACCACCGGGGCGTCGGCGGCGGACTTCCACGCGGCGCTGTCCCGGGCGCTGGCCGACGACACCTGCGACGCGGTGGTCGTGACCGCTCTCCCCGCCCTGGGGGAAACGCCGGCCGACGACGCGACACTCGCCGGGGCGCTGCGCTCGGCCGCCGCCGCGACCCCGTCCAAGCCGGTCCTGGTCGTCCACGTGGAACTCGGCGGCCTGGCCGAGGCCCTGTCGGCGGCGGCCGGCACGGCCCCGCAGCCGGCCCCGGCCACCCCGGCCCGCCCGGACGCGCAGGCCACGCACCCCGCCCCGCCCGACGACGAGCGCCCGGCCGTCGCACCGACGCCGGCCACCGCATCGACGCCGGCCACCCCCCAGGGCCCAGCCACCCCGCCCACCCCCGCGAGCCTTCCCGAGGACGCCCACCTCATCCCCGCCTACCCCGCCGCCGAACGCGCGGTCCGGGCCCTCGCCCACTCCGTCTCCTATGCCCAGTGGCGACGGGACGCCGCCGACCCCGGCAGGGTGCCCGCGTACGAGGACATCGACGAGCGGAGCGCCGCCGCCCTCATCGACGCGCAGCTCACGCGCGGGGAGAGCCTCACCCTCGGCACCGAGGAGACCTGTGCGCTGCTCGGTGCCTACGGCATCGACGTCCACCGCGCCCTCCCCGCTCCCACCGCCGATGCCGCCGTCGAGGCCGCCCGCGCCCTCGGCCGGCCCGTGGCCCTCAAGGTGACCGCCCCGCACCTCAGGCATCGCGCAGACCTGGGCGGCGTACGGCTGGACCTGGCGGACGAGGAGCAACTGCGCCGGGCCTACGCCGAGCTGACGGACCAGCTCGGCACGCCCGAGGAGCTGCGCCCCGTCGTGCAGCGGATGGCACCGCGCGGTGTCGACACCATCGTCCGCGCGGTGATCGATCCCGCCGCCGGAGCCGCGCTCTCCTTCGGACTCGCCGGCGCCCCGTCGCAGCTGCTCGGGGACATGGCGCACCGGCTGATCCCGGTCACCGACCGGGAGGCCACCTCCCTGGTGAGGTCGATCCGGACCGCACCCCTCCTGTTCGGCTGGCGCGGCTCGACCCCCGTCGACACTCCCGCTCTGGAGGAGCTGCTGCTGCGGGTGTCGCGGCTGGTCGACGACCATCCCGAGGTCGTCGCGGTCAGCCTGGAGCCGGTCGTCGTCGCCACCCACGGGGTGAGCGTCCTCAGCGCCTCCGTACGCCTGGCCCCGCCCCCCGCCCGCGACGACCTCGGCCCCCGGACCCTCCCCGCGTACTGAGCCTGGAGCCACCGCATGACTTCCGATCACGCGGTGTAATCCTTTTTCAGGCGGGTCTTCCGGTTTCGGGCAGGGGTGTGTGCCGGATGGCCGTTCCGGTGGCGGGTTCTCCGAGGCCGACGGGCGGTGGGCGGGCAGGTCGAAGCAGCGGGTTCAGGCGCGCGGGCGCTGCCCGGCCGACCCTGCTGCGGGCCGACGCGTGGCAGCGCGGCACCGCGGCGTACGCCCTCGCCGTCTCGCCGGCCGTCTCGCGCGGGACGGCACTTCGGTGGACGAGCAGCCGCCGCGCGAGGACGCGGACCGGTGAGGCCCTCCGGCCGAACGGTCCGGGCCGTTCCCGGCCCGGACCGGCCCGGCGCGCGGGGGAGTGCCGTGACCGGTGCCTCGCAGTCAGTGGTCCCCCGTAGGATGGGCGCCATGGCCAAGACCAGTACGACGACCCAGGGGCTGCGGGCGGCGATCGAGCGCAGCGGCTACTACCCGGCCCTCGTGGCCGAGGCGGTGGAGGCCGCGGTGGGCGGCGAGCCCGTCCGGTCGTACCTGGTCCACCAGGAGACCACGTTCGACCAGAACGAGGTGCGGCGCCATGTGACCGTGCTCGTCCTCACCGGCAACCGCTTCATCGTCAGCCACACCGACGAGCAGGCCGCCGACACCACGTCCCCGACCCCGTACGCCACCACGTCCACGGAGTCGGTCAAGCTCGGCCGGATCTCGTCGATCGTGGTCAGCCGCGTCGTCGCCAACCCGGAGTCCTACAAGCCGGGCACACTGCCCCGCGAGATCGTGCTCACCATCGGCTGGGGCGCGGTCGCCCGCCTCGACCTGGAGCCCGCTGCCTGCGGCGACCCCAACTGCGAGGCCGACCACGGCTACACGGGCAGCTCGACGGCCGACGACCTCAGCCTGCGGGTCAGCGAGGCCGGGGACGGCCCGGAGACGGTGCGTCAGGCGCTCGCCTTCGCGCAGGCCCTCTCCGAGGCGACCGCGGACCCCACACGATGACTCCGCACATCTCCCCGACCCCGCACATCCCGCCCCCCGTACCCTCCCCGCACACCGTCGGCTGGGACGTCCACCCGGAGCCCCTGGCCCCGGACTCCGCACCCCTGCCCGAGTACGGCACCGGCTCGCTGGCCGACCTGCTGCCCACCCTCGCCGCCGGCATGGGCGTCCCCGGCACCACCGGCGCGATCCCGGAGCTCACCCCCGCCGACCGGAACTGCGTGTTCCTGATCGACGGCCTCGGCTGGGAGCAGCTGAGGGCTCACCCGGAGGAAGCCCCGTTCATGGCGTCCCTGCTGGCCGCCTCGCGCGGCGGCACCGGACGGCCGATCACCACGGGCTACCCGGCCACCACCGCCACCTCCCTGGCCTCCGTCGGCACCGGCCTGCCGCCCGGCGCGCACGGCCTGCCCGGTTACACCGTGCGCAACCCGGACACCGGCGAGCTGATGAACCAGCTGCGCTGGCAGCCCTGGACCCGGCCCGACACCTGGCAGCCCCACCCCACCGTCTTCCAACTGGCCCACCGGGCGGGGGTGCACGCCGCCCAGGTGTCCTCACCCGCCTTCGCGAACACCCCGCTGACCAAGGTCGCGCTCAGCGGCGGCGCCTTCCACGGGCGGCTGTCCGGCGAGGAGCGCATGGACCTCGCGGCCGCACAGCTGGCCGCCGCCGACCGCTCCCTCGTCTACACGTACTACGCCGAGGTCGACGGCGCGGGCCACCGCTTCGGCGTCGACTCCGACACCTGGCGCGGCCAGCTCATGTACGTCGACCGCCTGGTCCAGCGGCTGGCCGAGCAACTCCCGCCGCGCAGCGCGCTCTACGTCACCGCCGACCACGGGATGATCGACGTGCCCTTCGACGACGAGCACCGCATCGACTTCGACCACGACTGGGAACTGAGCGCCGGAGTCGCCCTGCTCGGCGGCGAGGGCCGCGCCCGACACGTCTACGCCGTACCGGGCGCGGCGGCGGACGTGCTGACCTGCTGGCGCGAGGTGCTCGGCGAGCAGTTCTGGGTGGCCTCGCGGGACGAGGCGATCGACGCGGGCTGGTTCGGCCCCCGGATCGAGGACCGCGTGTACCACCGGATCGGCGACGTGGTCGCCGCCGCCCGGGACGACGTGCTGGTCATCGCCTCCGAGCGGGAGCCGAAGGAATCGGCGATGGTCGGCAACCACGGCTCGCTGACCCCTGCCGAACAACTGGTCCCCCTCCTCGAAGTACGCTCCTGACGCCTGCCCCGAGCCGCCCGCGGACCCAGCCACCCCCACCCGGTCCGTCCTCACCCCCGTACCCGCCGAAAGGTGCCCGACCTCCCATGCCCGAGCTGGTGTTCTTCTCCGGAACGATGGACTGCGGGAAGTCGACACTGGCTCTCCAGATCGAGCACAACCGTTCGGCGCGCGGCCTGGTGGGCATGATCTTCACCCGCAACGACCGGGCCGGCGAGGGCAAGCTGTCCTCCCGCCTCGGCCTGGTCACGGACGCGGTGGAGGTCGGGGAGCACGCGGACCTGTACGCGCACCTCGTCGACCATCTCTCGCAGGGCCGGCGCGCGGACTACGTGATCGCGGACGAGGCGCAGTTCCTGGTGCCGGAGCAGATCGACCAGCTCGCCCGCGTGGTGGACGACCTGGACCTCGACGTCTACGCCTTCGGCATCACCACCGACTTCCGTTCCAAACTGTTCCCCGGCTCCCAGCGGCTGGTGGAGCTCGCCGACCGGGTGGAGGTGCTCCAGGTCGAGGCCCTGTGCTGGTGCGGCGCCCGTGCCACCCACAACGCCCGGACGGTCGGCGGGGTGATGGTGGTGGAAGGCGCGCAGGTGGTCGTCGGCGATGTCACCGGGTCCCCGGACGAGGTCGGTTACGAGGTCCTGTGCCGTCGCCATCACCGCCGCCGCATGACGGCCGCCACGGCCCGCGCGGCCGCGCTCGCCCCGGACTTCCTGCCGATCACCTGACCGGTGCTCCCGGCCTTCTGCGAGGCGGAGTTCGCGTGGGGGATCGCCGTACCGAGGGCTCGCGCGGGCAGATAGTCGGTCCTGCGTCATCAGGACTCCCAGGGAGCCCGGCGGAGTACGAGAACCAAGGGGCGGACCGGTGGCGGACATCGAGGAAGCGCGCTTCTGAGTTTTTCGCTTCGGGGTGACGCGCGACCATGACGGGTGTGTCCCGAAGTTATGAGGTATCCCGATGGGGGCGGCCTGACCGCGAAGCAGCGGACCCAGCGGGAGCGGGTGCGGTTCGAGGTTGCCGAGATGTTCGTCGCCGGGGCCGGTCCCGGGCAGGTCGCCCGGCGGCTGCGGGTCTCGCGCAAGTCCGCCTGTGCCTGACGGGCCGACGACGCCGACGCGCTGCGCTCGAAGGGGCCCTCCGGCTACCCGTCGCACATGAGGCCGTCCCGGCGGGCGTGGCGGGAGCAGGCGCTGGAGGAGGGGCCGGCCGCGCACGGCTGACCGGAGGACCAGCGCTGGACGCTGGAGCGGGTGGCGGTCCTGGTCGCCCGCCGCTTCCCTGGCCGTTTCAGCACACCGCAGATGAGCCGGATCCTGCACCGGATGGGGTGGTCGGTGCTGGTGCTCCCCCAGCCTTCGGCCGGGAGGTACCCCCAGTGCACCGGGCCGCGGAGCGGGACGGGCGGGCGGTGGCCACCTGGAGCAAGGAGACCTGGCCGCGGGTGGAAAAACGGTGAGGGACCAGGACGCGTGGCTGGTCTTCGAGGACGAGTCGGGGCAGTCCCATCGGCCGCCGAAGGCGCGCACTTCCCCTGGCTTCGCCGGGGCGCCCCCAGGTCCCGTCGCGGCCGCTCGCCGCGGGTGGAGGTGGCGGGGAAGGGAGGGGGCAGGATCTCGCCGGCCGCGCCGGTGTGTGCCCGCCCCGGGCGACGCGCCCGGCTGATCCACCGGATGCCGGTGCACCATTCCGGCCGCCGCGGGGAGAAGAAGGGGTTCCGGGAGCGGGACTTCGCCGCCTTGCTCGATGCCGCCCGCCGGCAACCGGGCGGGGAGGTCGTGCTCGTGTGGGACGACTCCACCCAGCACATCGACGCGCAGATGCGGGAGCTGCCGGCCCGGCGGGCGACATGGCTGACGGTCTTCCGTCTCCCCGCTTATGCACCGGAGTTGAACCCGGTCGAGATGGGTTTGTCTCAGTGCGAGCCTTGTAGGGATGCTGCCGCATGATGCTCA
>NZ_JBHSPC010000069.1:0-18324 GCF_042656345.1 Streptomyces incanus | reverse complement strand
TGCACGCAACATCAACGCCAGGATGACGCGACACGCCCCATTAATTAATCGACGCCCCCACCGAGCGCACGGGCGCGTTGTTCGTCGTCGCGGCCGGCACCGTCGGCTCCCCCGGTGTCGCGGACGCGGCGCTCACGGTGGGCGCGGTCGACCGGGACGGCGGGCTCGCGCCGTTCTCCAGCCGCGGTCCCCGGGCCGGTGACGACGCCGTCAAGCCCGACCTGACGGCTCCGGGTGTGGGCATCGTGGCGGCTCGCGCGGACGGTACGACCATGGGCGAGCCGGTCGACGCCCGGCACGTGGCGGCCTCCGGCACGTCGATGGCGACCCCGCACGTGGCGGGTGCGGCGGCGCTGCTCGCCCAGCGGCACCCGGACTGGAGCGCGGCCCGGTTGAAGGACGCGCTCGTCAGCACGGCCCGTACGGCGGCCGGTCAGGAGGCCACCGAGCAGGGCGGCGGACTCGTCGACGTGGCCGCGGCCGCGCTGGGTCCGGTCACCGCCACCGGCACCGTCGCTCTGGGCCCGCTTCAGACGGGTGGCGGCGAGCCGCGTACTACGCGGCTGCGGTACACGAACACCTCGGGCTCCGACATCACGCTGGCGCTCACGGCTCGGCTGGCCACGGCCGGGGGACGGCCGCCCGGCGAGGGCGCGGTGAAGCTCGGCTCCGGCTCGGTCAGGGTGCCCGCGGGCACCACCGCCGACGTACCGCTGACGGTCGATCCGGCCCGGGTGCAGCAGGGCGACTATTACGGCTATGTGACCGCGGTGTCCGGGGACGGGAAGGTCACCGTGCACACCACGGTCAGCCTGGCCGTGCAAGGGCCGACGCACCGGCTCACCGTCCGGACGGTGGACCTCGCCGGCCAGCGGGTGGAGGCGCTGCCAACCATCTGGGGCCCGGACGGCTTCGTGGGCTACACCGGCACCGACCCCGCCGTCGCGGAGGTCGAGGAGGGCACCTACCAGCTGGACTACTCGTCCCTGGACGACGCCGGCGACGGCCAGGAACTGCGGCACGTGGTCCTGCCCGAGGTCAAGGTCACCAAGGACATGACCGTCACACTCGACGTCCGCAAGACCACGCTGGTCGACATCCGCACGCCCCGGCCGGCGGAGCAGCGCGGCATCCTCAGCTACCAGACGTACCGGAAGATCGACGGACGCAGTCTGCTCCAGGGCACGATGTACTTCGACGTCGGCAAGCGCCTGTACGTGAGCCCCACGTCGGCCGTCACCGACGGCACGTTCGAGTTCGCCTCCCGGTGGCAGTTCGTCGCGCCGCTCCTGGAGATGAAGGTGTCCGGCGGCAAGGGCGGTGAGGCGGAGCCGGACGCGTACTACATGCCGTCCTCGCCACTCTTCGACCGGAAGAGCGCGCGCCTGATCGCGGTCGACGCGGGGGACGCCGCCGCCCCCGACTTCTCCCGGGCCCGCGGGAAGCTGGCGGTCCTCACCAACGAACAGACCGTCGGCGAGCGGACCCTGACCGAGCGGGCGGCCGTGGCCGGGGTGCGCGGCGTCGTGCTCGTCCACTTCAACGACAACGCGTGGATCCGGTGGCACCCGGAGGGCGACCGCTGGGGCGTGCCGACCGTCAGGATCGGCGCGAAGGCGGGAGCGGCCCTGCTGAAGCGGATCGGCAGGGGGACCACCACGGTCGGGTTCACCGGAACCGCCCGCAGCCCGTACCTGTACGACGTCATGCAGGTGTCGTCCCAGCGCATCCCCGCGAAGATCGTGCACACGGTCTCCGAGCGCAACAGCGCCGTCGTGCGGAGCAGGTACGCCGACAACGGCGGCGTGCCCTGGGCCAGTGAGCAGCGTTTCGCTCGCCGGCCGTACCAGGACACGGCCTGGCTGCAGTACACCCGCTACGTACCGACCGGATTCGACCGGACCGAGTACGTGAGCAGCGGTGACACCTCGTGGCAGCATCTGGTGCACCACAAGACGACGTACGACGTGGACGCGCCGCTGCGCGACGGTATGGCGGACACCCCGCGTACGTACCGGGCGGGCGAGCACACCAGCGACACCTGGCAGGCGTCCGTCGTACGGCCGTCCATCCCGCGCGGCACCACGACGCCGTCCGTGCGCAAGGGCGACGTACTGAGCGTGCGGATACCGGAGTTCACCGACTCGCAGGCCGGTCACCGGTCACGGCTCGCCGCGGGCGGCGGCGGTGGCGGCATCGGGACGCGGGCGGCGGGCGACGCGGCCGAGGCCGTGCTGTACCGCGACGGGCGCCAGGTGGGGCGGGCCGACGGCGGTTTCGCGGACTTCGAGGTGCCGTCGGACGCGGCCGACTACCGGCTGGACCTGACCACTTCGCGGACCTCTCCGGAGTGGGTCTACGGGACCGGCACCGAGACGTCTTGGTCGTTCCGCTCGGGCACGGCGGCTCCGGCGACCACTCTGCCGCTGCTCCAGCTCGACTACGACGTGCCGGTCGACGCGTACAACGCGGTGCGGCCGGGCCGTACGCACACCGTCGGCCTGTCGGTCCGCGCCCAGGACGGGCTCGCCGCACCGCGGGGCGTGGGCGTCCAGGTCGAGGTCTCCTACGACGACGGCCGGAGCTGGAGCCGGGCCGGGCTGATGCCGGGGCTGAAGCGGCACGCCGACGCCCTCGACCTCGCCCGTGCCGAGGCCACCAGCCTGCTGGAGGTGTACCGCGACACGATGCGCCGGCGGGACGCCAGCGAACTGATCGAGGTCATCACGGGCGCCGAGGCCCTGCGGCAGCACCTGCGCCAGATCCAGGGCAGCGCGCGGGACGAAATGCTCTGGTTCTGCAAGGCCCAGTACGTGGCCATGCCGTCGGGCAGCAACGACTCCGAGTTCGAGGCCCTGGGGCGGGGCGTGCGCTACCGGGTGCTGTACGAGAAGGCGTTCTTCGACGACGAGGGCGCCGTTGACAACGTTGTTGCGGGCGTACGGGCCGGGGAGGTCGCCCGTGCGGTGCCGCATCTGCCGCTGCGGCTGGCCGTCGCCGACCGGGCCATCGCCATCTGTCCGCTCGTGCCCGGCGGCCCGCGGGGGAACCTGGACGAACCGACCACGGCCCTCGTCCGCGACAGCAATCTGCTCGCCGCCCTCATCGCTCTGTTCGAGCGGTACTGGGAGGACGCGGTGCCGCTGGACGTCGACGACTCGGACGCGGTCGCCGGAACGGACGGCGCCGGCGGACCGGACCCGCTGTCCGCGACGGACCGGCGCCTCCTCGCCCTCCTGGTGTCCGGGGTCGCCGACAAGACGGTGGCCACCCAACTGGGCCTGAGCCGGCGCACGGTGCAGCGGCACATCCAGCACATGATGGAGCTCGCCGGCGCGGCGACACGTATGCAACTGGCGTGGCAGGCCGCGCGGCGGGGGTGGTTGTAGGGGGCTTCGGGGCCGGGGCTCCCGGAACCCTTCGAAACTGCCCGGATCACGGCGCGGTCGCCAACCGGCCCAAGGAAGCAACACTGCAGGAGTTGAAGGCAAAAAAAGCACGAAAGGAGGAAGGGCACGTACCCTCGCGAAGCAAGCGACGCAACCGGCAACCGGCACGCCCTCAAGCTCACACGACAGCCCTCCCGATGATTACGGCGTAATCACCGACCCCACGGGCGACAGCGAACCGCACGGACACGAAGCGGCCGAACCATCCCTGGCACCGGAGGAACCCGCCACCACAGGGCACCGCGCAACGGCGCTGTCACGTTGGCTGACAGGATGGGAGGATCTTCGGGCTGATCACGGTAGAGGGGGTCGTCCGTGGGGAGTACGTCGCCGTCGTACAAGGGCCACCGCTACCCGGCTGAGGTCATCTCCCACTGCGTGTAGCTGTACTGCCGCTTCCCGCTCTCCTACCGAGAGGTCGAGGAGTTGATGCTGCAGCGCGGCGTGATCGTCTCCCACGAGGCGGTGCGCCGCTGGTGTCTGAAGTTCGGGCAGGACTACGCCAACGCGCTGCGCCGCCGACGTCCCCGCCCTGGCGACAAGTGGCACCTCGACGAGGTCTTCCTCACGGTCCACGGAGAGCGGAAGTACCTGTGGCGGGCCGTCGACCAGGACGGCAACGTGCTCGACACCCTCGTGCAGAACCGACGCGACAAGGCCGCCGCCAGACGCTTCTTCCGCAAGCTCCTCAAGCGGACCGGCGCCGTGCCGCGGGTGATCGTCACCGACAAGCTCCGCTCCTACGGCGCCGCCCACCGCGAGGTCATGCCCTCGGCCGGGCACCGCTCGCACAAGGGGCTGAAAAATCGGGCCGAGAACTCCCACCAGCCCACGCGGCAGCGTGAACGCGCGATGAAGGGATTCCGTTCCGTAGGCGGGGCCCAGCGATTCCTGTCCGCCTTCGGCGGCATCTCGTCCCACTTCCGACCCCGCCGCCACCTGATGACCGCCGCCGAACACCGTCTCGAGATGACCATCCGGTTCACCCTCTGGGACCACATCACCAAGAACATCGGCCTGCCCACCCAGGGCTGAACACTGGCCCGAAACCCGGCCCTCACCACGCCCCGACGCGCCATCAGACACTCACACACCTAACAACGTGACGGTGAGGGTGATCGGGTGCCGCTCCGGGCGGTGGCTTGACTCGCAACGTGACTGACCGTGTGCCTTGCCATTGATCTGTCGGCTACCCGCTCGGTGCGGTGCGTGCTGCCGCCGGGCAGGGGACGTGTCCCGATAGGGGCCTTCGCGACAGGCACCGTCACAGTCTTGACCGCCCCGGCCCGGCGACGGCCACCAGCACCCAAGGCGATCAGGAGAAGGCGACCTTGCCCAGCATCACGCAATCCGCTGCCCCGGGTCACATCCCGGCCGACGCCGCTGAGGAGGTCCTGCTCGGCGTGGACACCCACAAGGACCTTCACGCCGCGGCTGTCATCACCATGCTCGGTGCCGCCCTGGACGGCCGGAGCTTCCCGGCGACCGCGCAGGGATACCTTCAACTCGTCGCCTGGGCCAGCTCGTTCAAAGTGGTGCGACGTGCCGGCGTCGAGTGCACCGGCTCCTACGGGGCGGCCTTGGCCCGCCACCTGCACGCCGAGGGAATCGAGGTCACGGAGGTCAACCAGCCGGACAAGGCCGCCCGCCGGCGCCACGGCAAGACCGACGCCGTCGACGCCGAGGCCGCCGCCCGCGCCGTGCTGTCCGGGCGCGCCACCGCCACGGCCAAGACGAGCGACGGCCCGGCAAAGAAGCTGCGGCTGTTCAAACTCGCCAAGGGATCCGCAATCAAGTCCCGCACCCAGGCCATCAACCAGCTCAAGAACGTCCTGGTCTGCGCCGACTCCGCCCTGCGCGAGACCCCGGCCGGCCTGACCAACCCGCACCTGATCAAGCGGTGCGCCGCACTGGAAGCTCTGGACGCGACCGGGCCTGCTACAGCTGCCCGGCACACCCTGCGTCTGCCGGCCCGTCGAATCCAGCACCTGACCGAAGAGATCGACGACCTGAACCAGCGGACAGCCGAGGCCGTCAAGGCGAGTTCGCCCGGTCTGCTCGACGTACGCGGCGTCGGCCCGGACAGCGCCGCAGCCCTGCTCATCGCCGCAGGTGACAACCCTGAACGCCTCACCAGCGAGGCGTCTTTCGCTGCCTTGTGCGGCACCAGCCCGGTCGAAGCGTCCTTTGGCAAGACCCAGCGCCGCAGACTCAACCGCGGCGGCGACCGCCAGGCCGACGCCGCCCTCTACCGGATCGTCCTCAGCCGCCTGCGCTGGGACGACCGCACCCGGAACTACCTGCAGCGACGCCTTGCCGAGGGCAAGACGCGCCGAGAAGTCATCCGCTGCCTCAAGCGCTACACCGCACGGGAGGTCTACCAGCTCATCGCCACTCCGAGCCCCGCAGCCGGCCGCGCACGTGCCGCAACCGCTACTTGACATCCATAGGGGCATCAACGCCCTCGCGCTGCATCCGCGCGGCCAGGGCAGCCGGCAAGCTGATCGCGAGCGCGGAGTTGGCCAGCCACGCCGTCCGCTCGTCGCGGTTCAGCCATTGCGTTTCGGTAACCGGACCAGTGGGTTCCGTGGTCCCAGAGCCTTCGGCCGACGTCGTCGCCTCGAATGGCGACCCGTTCAACGGACGCCGGCGGCGGTGTCCGTTCGTGCCGGCTGCGCTACTCGCCATGCGGCCATACCAGCCACCCTTGTTGACGCAACAAGTTCTCCTCACTGCCGCCCGAGCGCGTCCTGAGCACGTGACTGACAGCGGCGCAGCGCGCCATCGACGCCGCTACACAACCTTCTGCGGCGCTGAAACCGGTCCCCGCGTCGAAGCGTGGAGCCAGCGAATGGATCCAGGAAGGGACAACCGGGTCCAGTTCACGTCGCTCGGAGGGATCGAAGTCTCGTGCATCGGCCTCGGGGCCATGGGCATGTCGGCGATCTACACCGGCGCCGGTCGCGACGACGCCGAGTCGGTCCGCACCATTCAGCGCGCTGTGGACCTCGGTGTCACGCATCTGGACACCGCCGAGGTGTACGGGCCCTACGTCAACGAGGCCCGCATCGCTGCCGAGGCGTTCGGCGCCGAGCGTTGGTTCGCCGATCCGTTCGAGCTCATCCGCGCCCCATCGGTTGACCTCATCACCGTGGCTGTCAAGGGCCCGGCGCACCGTGAGCTCGTCCTGGCGGCCCTCGCGGCGGACAAGGCCGTGTATTCGGAGTCTCCGCTGGGCGCGACCGTTGCACAGACGGAAGAGATGGCTTACGCGGTCGGCTCGCTGCACACGGCGATCGGCCTGCAGGGCCGGCTCAATCCCCCGGTGCGCCGCGCGGCGGAGAGCATCGCGCAGGGTCGACTCGGGCGACTGTTCTCGGCGAGTGTCGCCGCGACGACATTCGGCAACGGCCCGGAGTCGGTGAGCGCCTACGAGTACTTCGACAAGGCGGCGGGAGCGGGCTTCCTGACCATCGCGGCGGGCCACGTTCTGTCTTGGCGGGCGTACCCGCGCCCGACGCTCACTTCAGCCTGGAGGTTCGCGGGTCGGACGGCTGGCTGGCTGAAGTTGACGGCGGTCACCCCGCGGGCACTCAGGTCGGCGACCTCGTGTTGTCGTCGAGCCTGGACTTCACCGCGCCCGATAGCCCCGTCGCCACGGGTACCGGCCCGACCGCCGCCGTGATTTGGGCGGGTGCGGCCATCAATGTGGGGGAGGTGAAGGTCGGCCTGGCGCGCGACATCGCGAAAGGGCTCCCCACACCCCGGGATTCGACCATGCCGTCCACAACAGCCGCCTGGTCGCCCGAGTCGAACAGGCCTCGCGCACCGGTCTCCGGCAGTGAAGGCGTGGGACAGGCCGCGCACCACTGCACTGTCGGTGCTGTACGGACAGCCAACGGCGGCACCCTACTCGGTCAGGCCCGGTGTCCGCGAGCAAGATCGCGGACACCGGGCCGGATCGCGGCAGTCCGAGAGAACCAGGCCGTGACCGATACGGCAACCGATGCGCGATGCGGGCAGCCGACATAGGTTCGGTCGCGTTGGAAGGGCCCCCTGATGCCCACGACCTGACCTGGGAGTCGTTGATGATTTCTGTCCTCTGCCACCACGGCGCCGACGGCGCTTCCCGGGAAGCTCACGACGTATGACCACGTCCGCGCGTGCCGCCGTTCTCGAAACGCAGGACGGGCCATTCGAACTCCGTGACATCGAGATCGAAGATCCGCGAGCGGACGAGGTACTCGTCCGCATGGTCGCGACCGGAATATGCGCGACCGATGCTCATGTGCGGGCGCAACGCATGGTTACGCCGCTCCCGGTGGTACTGGGGCACGAGGGCGCGGGAGTCGTCGAACGTGTGGGGGCCGCTGTCACCACCGTCGAGCCCGGTGACCACGTCGTCCTCTCCTACCACTCGTGTGGCCGCTGCAAGCCGTGCATGTCCTCTCACCCGGCCTACTGCGACAACGCCTGGGCGGCCAACTTCGCAGGCGCCCGCCTTGATGGCTCGAACGGGCTGCACGTCGCCCAGGGTGCTGAGCCACACGGCCACTTCTTCGGCCAGTCCTCCTTCTCCACCTACGCTCTGACCCACCAACGGAACACGATCAAGGTTCCCCGTGATCTGCCTCTCGAGGTCATGGCACCGTTGGGGTGCGGGCTGCAGACGGGCGCGGGGGCCGTGCTCAAGGCCCTCGCTGTTCCGGCGGGGGCGTCCCTCGCCGTGTTCGGCGTGGGCGCGGTGGGCTTGGCGGCGGTCATGGCGGCCGGCGTCGCGGGTGCCACCACGGTCGTCGCCGTCGACGTCGACGCCGGCCGGCTCGAGCTCGCCCGTGATCTCGGAGCGACACACACCGTCAACCCCGGCCGGGTCGAGGATCTGACCGGCGCGCTCCGCGCCATCGAGGAGCGCGGTCTGGAGTACGTCCTCGACACGAGCGGCCGCGCGGAGAATCTCGACGCAGGGGTCGGCGCCTTGGCGCATCTGGGGCAATTCGGCTTCGTGGCGTTCCATGAAGGCGCAGGCGCCGTGATCGACGCCGGCCGGCTCTCGGTCGGCCAGTCGTTGCGGGGCATCGTCCAGGGAGACGCTGTCTCGTCGCTACTGATCAACGAACTGGCTCAGCTTTATCGAGCGGGCCGGTTCCCGATCGACCGACTGCTGTCCTTCTACGACTTCTCAGACATCAACACCGCGTTCGAGGATGCGGGCTCGGGCCGCGCTACCAAGGCGATCCTTCGATTCATGTCACCGGGATAGTCCATCCCCGTCCCCCGCTCGACAGATTTCAGACAACACAGAGAGGCATCTCGCCGATGTGCCAGAGCAGTCAGAAACCCATCAGCGTCGACACCACCTCGACCTTCTACGGGATCGACCACTATGGGTTCGCTCGAGCGGGGGCCGATGACTCGTCGGACCCCGAGGAGTACTATCCCCCTTATCTCCAGAGTGAGCACTTCCAGAAGTACGGTTACCACGTCGAAGAACTGCGCGGCGGCTTCTACTGGGTCACCAGTGCCGGCTACGACGCCGCATTCGTGGTGACCGAGCAGGGCGTGATCGCGATCGACGCACCGCCGACGCTGGGCGAGAACATGCTGGCGGCGATCGAGGACGTCACCGACCAACCGGTCACCCACGTGATCTACAGCCACTGGCACGCCGATCACATCGGCGCGGCCTCCATATTCGGTCCCGACGTCGAGATCGTCTCCCACCGCATCACCAAGGAACTCCTGGAGCGCTTTCCCGACCCGAAGCGTCCCCTGCCGACGAGAACATTCGACGACGAACTCGTCCTCGAAGTGGGCGGAGTGCGGCTGGAGCTCTCCTACAAGGGCGAGAACCACTGCCCCGGCAACATCTTCATCTACGCACCACAGCAGAAGGTGCTCACCGCTGTGGACATCGTAAGCCCGGGAAGCGTTACGTTCATGCACTGCGACGCCTCGCAGAACATCACCGGCTGGTACGAGGCGCAGTCGCAGATTCTCGAATACGACTTCGACTTCCTCGTCGGCGGGCATCACATGCACTACGGCACCTACGAGCAGGTGAAGCTGTGCGTGGAATACTTCGCCGACGTGCTCGAGGGGGCGACCGCGGCGATCGAGCGGTTCAGTCGCTCGGACGCGCTCGGCGAGATCATGACCGACACCGGCTGGGACAGGATATGGGTCGGCACCGAGAACTGGATCAACTCCATGGCGAACTACACCACCCGGCACGTCCTTGAGAAAGAGACCAGCAACGGCCAGCTTTGGTGGGAGCGGCTGGCAGGTGCCACCACCCAGACCAAGTACCACGCGTACACCGTGGTGGAGTCGATCCGGCTGGAACGTCCTCGACCGAACTACCGTATGCGGGGCGAGAATCCCCCGGTATTCATGACCTGACGCCGTCCCGAACGATACGACCGGATGAGCGATGCGACGGATCCTGTCGATCCGTCGCACCGCGTAGCCGTGACGGTGCGGTTCTGACGCCGCCATCGCAAAGTTCGGTGACGAGCCCAAACCCCGGATGTCCCAGGAACGGGCCCGTCGAGACAGCAAGGCGGCTCGGGCCGTCCCCAGGGCTCCGTTATCGCCCGTCGGTCCCTCGGCCCACGGCCGAGGTGGAGGAGTAGAGCCACCGGCGAAGGACGATGTTCATGGCCGGCATCATCAGATACGTCATCAAGGTGCTGCCACGTTGGCTGACCGGGTGGGATGGTCTTCAGGTTGATCATGGTGGAGGGGGATCGTCCGTGGGGAGCACGCCGCCGTCGTACCAGGGGCACCGGTACCCGGTCGAGGTGATCTCTCACTGCGTGTGGCTGTCCTTCCGCTTCCCGCTGTCGTTCCGGGAGGTCGAGGAGCTGATGCCCGGGCGCGGTGTGCTCGTCTCGTACGAGACGATCCGGCGTTGGTGCGCCACGTTCGGGCAGGCCTACGCCAACGCACTGTGCCGACGCCGACCCCGGCCCGGTGACAAGTGGCATCTGGACGAGGTCTTCATCAAGATCAACGGAGAGCGGAAGTACCTCTGGCGGGCCGTCGACCAGAACGGCAACGTCCTCGACATCCTCGTCCAGAACCGGCGGGACAAGGCCGCGGCCAGGCGCTTCTTCCGTCGGCTCCTCAAAGGAATCGGGGCCGTGCCGAGGGTGATCGTCACGGACAAGCTCCGTTCCTACAGCGCGGCGCACCGCGAGGTCATGCCCTCGGTGGAACACCGCTCGCACCAGGGCCTGAACCACCGGGCGGAGAACTCCCACCAGCTCACGCGGCAACGGGAACTTGCCCTGAAGGGCTTCCGCTCCGCCGGCGCCGCACAAAGATTCCTGGCCGCGTTCAGCGGCATCTCACCGCACTTCCGGCCCCGCCGCCACCTGATGACCGCCCCCGACCACCGCGCCGAGATGACCATCCGCTTCACCATCTGGGACCAGGCCACCGGAGTTGCCGGCCTGCCCAGCACTCCCTGAACACGCGGCCGGAACCCGGCCCCGCCACGCCTCGACGCACTGCCAGGCACATCCTCACTCAACAACGTGACAGCGCCACACCGGTGCCTCGATCTCGTCAGATTTTCAGGAGTGATCACGCGCGCCACGCTTGGCGAAGCGTGAGGTCATCTCCCTGGCCACATCGATAATGTGACGCCGTGAAACACTGTCAGGTGCAGCCCGATACCAGGGCGCACGCAACACGGTTCTCACAGCGTGAAGATTGCAATTATGCATGGAGGACGAATGCGGCCCATCATTCCCGACTATTTGGCCGAGGTACTGGGAAATGTGGAGTCGGACACGTCCGGAGAGCTGGCGGGATACATTCCTGAGCTTGCAGCAGCGGACCCCGAGCGCCTCGGAGCGGCCTTTGCCATGATCGGCGGAGAGGTCTATGGTGCCGGCGACATCGATATCGAGTTCACCATCCAATCAATCTCCAAGCCGTTCGCATATGCGTTGGCCCTGTCTGATCGCGGATTCGACTCTGTGCTCGCCAAAGTCGGTGTCGAGCCGTCCGGAGAGGCGTTCAACGAGATCTCCCTCGAAAGCGACACCGGGCGCCCTCTCAATCCCATGATCAACGCCGGCGCGATCACCGTGCACTCACTGACCGGCGCGGAGGACCTGAATCCGGCGGAGCGTGTGGAACGCGTGCTCCACGGCCTCTCGGCGTTCGCCGGTCGTCGGCTGAGGATGGATGAGGCGGTATGTGCGTCAGAGATGGAGAACGCGCACCGCAACCTCGCCATCGCGCACATGCTCCGCAGTCACGACGTCCTCACCGAGGATCCCAGGCCCATCGTGGACGGCTACACCCGCCAGTGTTCCGTGCTCGTCACCACGCGAGATCTGGCCATGATGGCCGCGACGTTGGCCAACCGCGGGATAAACCCTCTCTCGGGTGAGCAGGTGGTTCCGGAAGCGGTGGCACGTCAGGTGCTGAGCGTCATGTTCAGCTGTGGAATGTATGACGCCGCTGGTGACTGGGCGACCCAGGTCGGTATTCCGGCGAAGAGCGGGGTGGCCGGGGGCCTGATCGGCGCGCTCCCCGGGCAGATCGGAATTGCCACGTTCTCACCACGACTGGACAGGCACGGGAACAGCGTTCGCGGAGTGTCACTCTTCGAACGGTTCTCTTCAGACATGGGCCTGCATGTGATGGAGGTCCCCGCCGCCGCGCGTGCCGTCGTGCGGTCCCACCATGTCGTCGGCAGCGGATCGAACGCGCTCCGGGTCCTGCAACTGCAAGGTGGCATCGGCTTTGCCGGAGCCGAGAGAGTTGTTCAGGAAGCCATGGACATTTCGCCTTCGGACATCAGGGTGGCTTTGGACCTGACAAGGGTCTATTCGATCGACGACGTGGCACGGCGCGTGCTGCTGGAGGTCGCGCGCCGGCTGACGCTGAATGGTCACGAGGTCTACCTCGTCGACCCAGAATCGATCATGCCCGATCCCGATCCCGGCGATGGTGGCCGAGTCACACTCGTGGACAACATGAACCACGCTGACCTACACGCCGCGATCGCGGGAGGAGGTCAGGGCGGTTGAAAGCGCATGGTGGAATTCGCTTCCCACCGCAGGCCGATGCGGAACGGCGAGACCTCTGACCCGCCTCCGAGCACACGGTTTCCACATACAGATATGGGTCGGCGTTCGTTTCGTCGGCCAGAAGGGAAAGAAGTCATGGGTTACATCACCGTCGGCACGGAGAACAGTACGCCGGTCGAGCTCTACTACGAGGATCAGGGTTCTGGGCAGCCGGTCGTCCTGATCCACGGCTACCCCCTGAACGGGCACAGTTGGGAGCGTCAGACGCGTGAGCTGCTGGCCCAGGGCTACCGGGTCATCACCTATGACCGTCGGGGCTTCGGCCAGTCGTCGAAGGTGAATTCCGGTTACGACTACGACACCTTCGCCGCCGACCTGAACACGGTCCTTGAGACCCTCAACCTGCAGGACGTCGTCCTTGTCGGTTTCTCGATGGGCACCGGGGAACTCGCCCGCTACGTGAGTCGCTACGGTCATGAGCGTGTCGCGAAGCTCGCCTTCCTCGCCTCGCTCGAGCCGTTCCTCGTCGCCCGCGACGACAACCCCGACGGGGTGCCGCAGGAGGTCTTCGACAACATCGCCGCGACCGCGAAGGCGGATCGGTACGCCTGGTACAAGCAGTTCTACGCGGACTTCTACAACCTCGACGAGAACCTCGGCACGCGTATCAGCGAGGAGGTCGTGACCGGTAGCTGGAACGTCGCGATCCGCAGCGCTCCGGTGGCCGCGTACGCCGTGGTGCCGGCATGGATCGAGGACTTCCGCGCCGACGTCGAGGCGGTCCGCGCGAGCGGCAAGCCCGCACTGATCCTGCACGGTACGAAGGACAACATCCTCCCGATCGACGCCACCGGGCGCCGCTTCCACAAGGCGCTCCCCGAGGCCGACTACGTCGAGGTCGAAGGAGCGCCGCACGGCCTGCTCTGGACCCACGCCGACGAGGTCAACACCGCGCTCCGTGACTTCCTCGCGAGGTGACGGTGGATGACGTGCGCTTCCCCTGACGGCTTCTCATGACGCGGAACCGCGTCATCGCCGTCGACGAGGGGCGTATGTGATGCCGAACTGATACCGAGGCGCCACATACGCCCCTCGGGGTCCATCAACGCAACGGATGCCTGATCTTCGACCCTCACGGCACCCATGCGTCGACACGCTGTCCGGCGGCACCCACCACACCAGTGCCCGGCACCTGCCACTGCTGGACGCGCTGACCTCCCTCAGGGGCCTGCTCCGGCCTGCACAACCTCTGCCTCCGAGCCCCCCGAACGACATGATGTAACGACCGGCACCCCTTCTCCAGGGGGCGATCCCCGGCGCCCATGTCTGCTAAGTGGATACATCAACTACATTGAGTCTTCCGATAGTCATACGAGACAGGCGTGCGGCCTGAGGGGAGAAGTCCGGGATGCGGAATCTGACCGTGGCTCAGCAGATGGTGGACATTCTGCGCCAGGCGGGCGTGGAGCGGATCTATGGCGTGGTGGGTGACAGCCTGAACTCGGTGGTCGACGCGGTGCGCCGTACCGACGGCATCGAGTGGGTGCACGTACGGAACGAGGAGGCCGCCGCCTTCGCCGCCGCTGCGGAGGCGCAGCTGACCGGCAGGCTCGCGGTGTGTGCCGGAAGCTGCGGACCCGGAAACACACACCTGATCCAGGGACTGTACGACGCGCACCGCTCCGGTGCGCCCGTGCTGGCACTCGCCTCGCACATCCCGTCCCACCAGATCGGCACCGGATTCTTCCAGGAGACCCATCCGGAAAGGCTGTTCACCGACTGCAGCGACTACTGCGAGATGATCAGCACCCCGGAGCAGATGCCCCGGGTTCTGCGGATCGCCATGCAGCGGGCTCTTGGCCACAGCGGGGTGTCGGTCCTGGTGATACCGGGCGATGTCGCGCACGACGAGGCGACTCACCCGACGGGAAGCAGCGACCTGGTCACCGAGCGTGGCCGGGTCGTCGCTCCGGACCCACAGGTTCGGGCGCTGGCCGAGAAGCTGAACGCGGCACGGAAGGTGATGCTGTTCTGCGGTGCGGGAGTGCGGGACGCGCACGCCGAGGTCATGGCGCTCGCCGAGAAGACCGCCGCCCCCATCGGGCACTCCCTGCGGGGCAAGGAGTGGATCCAGTTCGACAACCCGTACGACGTAGGCATGAGCGGTCTGCTGGGCTACGGTGCCTGCTTCGACGCGATGCACGAGGCCGACCTGGTCGTCCTGCTCGGCACCGATTTCCCGTACAACGACTTCCTGCCGCAGGCGCGGACCGTACAGATCGACCACGATGCGGGCCGCCTCGGCCGTCGCACTGTGCTGGAACTCGGGGTCCACGGCGATGTCCGGGAGACGCTGCGGGCTGTGCTGCCGCTGGTCGGGGCGAAGGAGAACCGTGCCTATCTGGACCGGATGCTGCGCAAGCATGCCAGGTCGCTGGAGAAGGTGGTCTCGGCCTACACCCACGACGTCGAGCGGCACACCCCGATCCACCCTGAGTACGTGGCCTCGGTTCTGGACGATCTCGCCGCCGATGACGCGGTGTTCACCGTGGACACCGGCATGTCCAACGTGTGGGCGGCGCGTTATCTGACCCCCAATGGACGGCGCCGGGTGATCGGTTCGTTCCTGCACGGCACGATGGCCAACGCGCTGCCACACGCCATCGGCGCGCAGTTCGCTTACCCCGGCCGCCAGGTGATCTCGATGTCCGGTGACGGTGGACTGGGCATGCTGATGGGCGAGCTGCTCACGGTGAAGCTGCACGATCTGCCGGTGAAGACGATCGTCTTCAACAACTCCTCCCTGGGCATGGTGAAGTTGGAGATGCTGGCCGAGGGGCTGCCTGAGCACGAGACCGACCACAAGCCGGTGGACTACGCGGCGATCGCCCGCGGCGCGGGCATCGAGGCGATCCGCATCGAGCACCCCGGGGATGTCATCGATGGGCTCAAGCGGGCGCTGGCCCATGACGGACCGTTCCTGGTCGACCTGGTGACCGACCCCAACGCGCTGTCGATCCCGCCGCACATCTCGGCCGCCCAGGTCAAGGGATTCGCCTTCGCCGCGGGCCGGACAGTGCTCGATGGCGGCGTCGGCAAGATGCTCGACCTGGCCCGCGCCAACCTGCGGAACATCCCTCGCCCCTGAGGGGGTCGCCGCACTCATCGAGGTCCGGTTTCACGACCCCAGCGACCTGACGAAGGCCGGCGAAATCACTGTGGCCCGGCTCTCCGTGGGCCACTCAGCTCCTCACGAACGCCACATCGAGACACCCCCGGCACCGACTTGTCGGTGACACACCGGCCCCTCCCGCCGTCTGGTCCGGACGTACTCCCAGGTGGGAGGGACGCCGGTGGTCACCTGCTCTCGCAACGATGACGCCGGACGCATCAGTACTGATCGAATCGACCAGAAAACGGTCGTCACACCTGACGGGACCTTATATCGACGGCCCGACGCCTGCGCGCCACCGATCACCCCCTGCGCGGGGTCCACGGAAGGGAATCACCACCCATGAGCGAGGAAACGCCGGCCCCTGATCTCGGTCACGGTCCGATCCGGAGAATCGTCGATCGTCTGAGCGCACATCATGAACGGGCGAAGCAGCAGCATCAGGAAGCGGACATAGCCGATTCGATCGCCGGTGCCGCTTTCGACCTGGGGGTCGACATCGCACGCCCAGTCGCTCTGCCGCACGAACTCGTCGGCTTCGACGCTGAAAGTGATCTCGGAATCGTCAAGCAGCCACCGGAGTGGCGCGCATAGGAAGGCGGCGCAGGGCACCGGACGAGCAAGGGTCTGCCGGGTGCCGCAATTGCAGCATCCTCCCTTCGGCACCGATCGTGCTGAAGGGAGGATGCTGTGATGCGGACTCAACCGGCTGGATCACGAACTACCGGCCAGAGTATGGACGACAGCCAGTACCCGACACGGATCAGCGCCGGGGCAGCGGCGATGTCATGCCTCGTTACCGGTGGGCGTGTTCAGGAGCTGCATCTCCCAGGTGAAGGCCACACCGCTGGCACCGCCGTGCTGTGCCTGGACTTCGGCGGCGCCCGGCACGGTCTTCTCGCGGGCCCAGTCGCGCTGCCACTCGCCCAGCACAGCCATCCAGGTGATCGGGGTGATGCCCGCCTGGATCATGCGCTGCACCGCCATGTCGTGGGCCTCCTTCGAGACACCGCCCGACGCGTCGGTGACGACGTAGACCTCGAAGCCCTCGCCCGCCGCCTGTATCGCCGGCATGGCCACACAGATCTCCGTCCAGAGGCCGGCGATGATCAGCTTCTTGCGCCCCGTCGCCTTGACGGCATTTACGACACGCTCGTCCTGCCAGGTGTTGATGAAGGTCCTGTTGATCGGCTTCTGCTCCGGGAACACATCCTGCAGACCCTGGAGAAGAAAGCCGCCGCGCTCCTCCAGGACGGTGGTCAGAATGGTCGGAACGTCGTACACCTTGGCGGCCTTGGCGAGCCCGACGGCGTTGTTGATGACCATCGTCGGTTCGTGGCTGTGCAGGTTGGCGACCTGGAACGGCTGGTGGTCGATGAGGGCGAGCACGCTCTCCTCGGGCGTCAGCAGCGCGCCAAGTCCGGCCTTGTTCTCAGTACCCACGAGATTCCCCTTCTGGAACGTTGCGTCCGCAGATCTCCGGCAGTGCACCGACCTCTCGGTACCCCGAAGTGAGCAGGTTCGGGTTGGCCGGGCCGGCGACCCCACACCATTTGGTTGACGCGTCATCGACACTAGATGTCGATCAGTGATGCGTCAACTACTGAGTCTTTCGTCTCGGGGTGAAGTGCGGCCGTGACGGGTGTATCCCGGAGGTATGAGGTATCCCGATGGGGGCGGCCTGACCGCGAAGCAGCGGGCCCAGCGGGAGCGGGTGCGGTTCGAGGCCGCCGAGATGTTCGCCGCCGGGGCCGGTCCCGGGCAGGTCGCCCGGCGGCTGCGGGTCTCGCGCAAGTCCGCCTGTGCCTGGCACGCCGCCTGACGGGCCGACGACGCCGACGCGCTGCGCTCGAAGGGGCCCTCCGGCTGTCCGTCGCGGATGAGGCCGTCCTGGCGGGCGTGGCGGGAGCAGGCGCTGGAGGAGGGGCCGGCCGCGCACGGCTGACCGGAGGACCAGCGCTGGACGCTGGAGCGGGTGGCGGTCCTGGTCGCCCGCCGCTTCCCTGGCCGTTTCAGCGAACCGCAGATGAGCCGGATCCTGCACCGGATGGGGTGGTCGGTGCTGGTGCTCCCCCAGCCTTCGGCCGGGAGGTACCCCCGGTGCACCGGGCCGCGGAGCGGGACGGGCGGGCGGTGGCCACCTGGATCAAGGAGACCTGGCCGCGGGTGGAAAAACGGTGAGGGACCAGGACGCGTGGCTGGTCTTCGAGGACGAGTCGGGGCAGTCCCTGCGGCCGCCGAAGGCACGTACCTGGTCTCGTCGCGGCCGCTCGCCGCGGGTGGAGGTGTCGGGGAAGGGCTCGGGCAGAATCTCGCCGGCCGCGCCGGTGTGTGCCCGCCCCGGGCGACGCGCCCGGCTGATCCACCGGATGCCGGTGCACCATTCCGGCCGCTGCGGGGAGAAGAAGGGGTTCCGGGAGCGGGACTTCGCCGCCTTGCTCGATGCCGCCCGCCGGCAACCGGGCGGGGAGGTCGTGCTCGTGCGGGACGACTCCACCCAGCACAAAGACGTGCAGACGCGCCAGTTGCCGGCCAAGCGGGAGAAGCGGTTGACGGCCTTCCGTCTGCCTGCTTGCACACCGGAGTCGAATCCGGCCGAGATGGGTTTGTCTCAGTGCGAGCCTTGTAGGGATGCTGCCGCATGATGCTCAAC
>NZ_JBHSPC010000068.1:0-10173 GCF_042656345.1 Streptomyces incanus | reverse complement strand
CCCGCCCACCGCCACCGACCCGACCTGGATCCGCCGGCTCCTGCGGCGCGGGGCGAGCGGCCGGACCGGCACCTCGGGGACCCCGAGGGAGACAGCCGTCATCGCGTCACTCCTTGTTTCCCGAGACCGTCTCGCGCAGGGCGCGCAGGGACTCCTTCAGGGACCCCATGGTGGCGAGGACGGCGGTGGGCTCGTAACCGCAGTGCGCCATGCAGTTGGCGCAGCGCGGGTCCTTGCCGCGGCCGTACTTGTCCCAGTCGGTCTCCTCGATCAGCTCCCGGTACGTCGGCACATAGCCGTCGCTCATCAGGTAGCAGGGCCGCTGCCAGCCGAAGAGCGAGTAGTTCGGGATGGCCCACGCGGTGCACGGGAAGTCGACCCTGCCCTCGAGGAAGTCCAGGAACAGCGGCGAGTGGTTGAGCCGCCAGCGGCGGCGGTTGCCCCCGGCGAACGCCTTCCTGAACAGCTCGCGGGTCTGTTCCACACCGAGGAAGTGCTCCTGGTCGGGGGCCTTCTCGTAGGCGTAGGCGGGCGAGATCATCATCTCGTCGACCTTGAGGTCGTCGTTGAGGTAGTTGAGCACCTCGATGATGGTCTGCGGGGTGTCGGTGTTGAAGAAGGTCGAATTGGTGGTGACCCGGAAGCCGCGCCGCTTGGCCTCCTTCATCGCGGCCACCGCCTCGTCGAACACGCCCTCCTTCGCGACGGACTCGTCGTGCCGCTCGCGCAGTCCGTCGATGTGCACGGCGAACGCGAAGTACGGCGACGGGGTGAACTTGTCCATCTTCTTGCGCAGCAGCATGGCGTTGGTGCACAGGAACACGTACTTGCGCCGGCCCACCAACTGGCGCACGATCTCGTCGATCTGAGGGTGCATCAGCGGCTCGCCACCGGCGATCGACACCATCGGCGCCCCGGACTCCAGCACCGCGCCCACGGCCTGCGCGACCGGCATGCGCTGCTTGAGCACCCCGGCCGGGTGCTGGATCTTCCCGCACCCCTCACAGGCGAGGTTGCAGGCGAAGAGCGGTTCCAGTTCGACGATCAGCGGAAACTTGTCCCGCCGACGGAGCTTCTGTTCGGCCAAGTATGTAGCGACCTTGACGGACTGACGCAGCGGCATGACCATCTGGCTCACCTCCTGGGGAGCAACAAGGAACGGTGCCATTCGAGATACACGGGAAGGACGGAACGAAGAACGCGGAAAGCCGATATTCCACCGCGCACCGTGCCGATCCGGACCAGTTCATGTTCAGGAGCGTCCACGACCACCCGTACGGCCGCAACCGGGCGCGCACCCGCGCGGACGGCGCTCAGGAGCGTGGCCGCGGACTCCATGTCGACCGCGATTGCGCCGGTGGCGAGCAGCTCGGACCGTTCGTGCCCCCGGACCACGTGCTCGGAGCCGGTGAGCAGCCCGGTGTGGACCGTGCGCCCCGGCGCGACCCGCGCCAGCTCCCTCACCAGTAGGTCGACCCCGACGCACGGCACGCTGCCGCGCGGGTCGCGGGTCTCCCCAGCGACCACCAGGTCGCCGGGGTGCATCCCGGGGGCCAGTCCGGCGCAGAAGCCGGTGGCCAGCACGGCGGCGTCGCGCAGCACCGGGCCGGCGAGCGCCCGGGTGACGGAGCGCTCGGCCGCCGCAGGCCCCATGCCCGTGCGCAGGACGGTGACCGGCCCGCCGGTGCCGCCGCGGCCCCTCCCGCGCAGGGCGAGCCACTCGATGCCGAGCGCGCAGGCGATCAGCAACGGCGCCGGGGCGGCCCGGGAGCTCATCAGCTGCCCTTCGCCTCGGCCAGCCGCTGCCGCTGTGCACCGGCGCCCAACGCATCGGCACCCGCCGTACCCGCCCCCGGCTGCGCCTCCGGCACCTCCGCCGACTGCTCCGCCGGCGACTTGGCGAACGGCTCCCCGTTCACGTACCGGCCGAGCGCGGTGAGCGGGAAGACCTGCCGGTAGAGGTGGTAGTTGATGGAGAAGTCCCAGGGGAACCCGGTGCCCGTGAAGTAGGGCTCGTCCCAGGAACCGTCCTCGTGCTGGGTGTCCGCCAGCCAGGCGATGCCGCGTTCGACGGCCGCGGACTCCTTCTCGCCTGCCGCCAGCAGGGCCATCAGCGCCCACCCGGTCTGCGAGGGGGTCGAGGCGCCCTTGCCGCTCCACTCGCGGGAGTCGCGGTAGGAGCGCAGGTCCTCGCCCCATCCTCCGTCGTCGTTCTGGACCGACTCCAGCCAGGACACGGCCCGTCGGACGGCCGGGTGCGAGGCGGGAAAGCCGGCGGCGACCAGCGCGGGCACCACGGACCCGGTGCCGTAGAGATAGTTGACGCCCCAGCGTCCGAACCACGAGCCGTTCGGCTCCTGTTCGGCGAGCAGCCACCGGATGCCGCGTCTTGTGCGCGGGTCGTGGGCGAGCCCTTCCACGGCGAGCATCTCCACGACGTGCGCGGTGACATCGGCCGACGGCGGGTCGATGACCTCACCGAAGTCGCAGAACGGCAGCCGGTTGGGGAACGGGCTGGTGTTGTCGACGTCGAAGGCGCCCCAGGCGCCGTTGCGGGACTGCATGCCGAGGTTCCAGCGGACCCCGCGGCCGATGGCGTTGTCCACCCGCTCCGGGTCGTGGTGCTTGACCCGGCGGAGCGCGAGGACCACCTCGGCGGTGTCGTCGATGTCGGGGTAGTTGTCGTTGTGGAACTCGAACGCCCAGCCACCGGGCGGGAGTCCGGGCCTGCGCACCGACCAGTCCCCGGGCCGTACGACCTGTTCACCGAGCATCCAGTCGGCGGCTCTGACCAGTTGGGGATGGTCGGCGGGCAGACCGGCGTCGGCGAGGGCGATGGTGGCCAGGCAGGTGTCCCACACCGGGGACTGGCAGGCCTCGATCATCCGGGCGCCGTCCTCGCGCCACACGGCGAACCGGTCGAGGGACTGGAGTCCGGCGCGCATCACCGGGTGGTTCAGATCGTAGCCGAGCAGGTGCAGCGCGATGACGGAGTAGACGGCGGGCGGCTGGATGCCGCCCCAGCAGCCGTCGTTCTCCTGCCGCTCGATGATCCAGCGGGCCGCGGTGTTCATCGCCGCCCTGCGCAGTCGGCGCGGGACGGCCCGGCGCAGCGCGTGCAGGCCCTTGTCGAGCCGCTGGAAGGCGCCCTCCCAGCTGGCCGCCGGCGCCATCCGTCCAGGAGGATTGGGCCTGGCCGGGTCGGTGTGCAGTTCGTCGAGCGGGAACGGGGCGGGCCGTACCGGCCGCTCGGCGAAGACGATCGTCAACGGGACGATCGTCTGGCGGGCCCAGCAGCCGAAGTCGTAGATGTTGAGCGGCACCCAGGACGGGAACCAGATCAGCTCGGGCGGGAGCTCGGGCAGGTCCTCCCACTTCCACCAGCCGAACAGAGCCAGCCAGATCCGGGTGAAGACCCGGGAGGCGGCGATCCCGCCCCGGTCGCGGACCCAGGCGGCGGCGCGCGCCATGTGCGGGGCGTCCGACGGGTCGCCGGCCAGCCGCAGCGCGACGTACGCCTCGATGGTGGCGGAGAGGTCGCCGGGCCCGCCGTGAAAGGTGGCCCAGGTGCCGTCCTCGCGCTGCTCGCCCCGGATGAACAGGGCGGCGGCCCGGGTGGTCTCCTCCTCGAGGATGCCCAGGAACTGACGCAGCAGCAGGTCCTCGGCGTCCATCGTGACGTTGGTCTCGAGGTCTCCTTTCCACCAGCCCTGGTCGTCCTGGCGGGACAGCAGGAACTCGGTGGCGCGCCGCATGGCGTCGGCGGCGATGTCGGGTACCCCGGCCGCCACGGGGATGTCGGTGTCGGTGTCGCTGGCCGCGGTCACCGAGGACGGCAGGGCCGCCCCGGTGCTTCCGTCGGTCGTCGCTGTCATGGCTTCCCCTTCGTGCAGTCCTGCAATGTGTGCGTCTGCTGTGGGTCCGCCGTCGGCCGGTGCCGTACTCCCCGCAACACCGGCCGGCGACTACGCGAGGGCTATTCGACCGATAGTGATCATCTCTTTCGTACGACGACGAAGTCCGCGAGCGCCGTGAACTGCTCCCGCACCCGGTCGGGCATGTCGACGGCGTCGAGGGCCTCGATGGCGATGGCGTGCTGGCGACGTGCTTCCCCGGCGGTCCACTCCCGTCCGCCGGCCTGCTCGATGAGGGCCGCGCGGGCCGCGAACTCCTCCTCGGAGAAGTTCGCGACGTCGCTGCTGCCGGCGTCGGCGGCGAGGATCCCCGCGAGCTGCTCGGAGGCCGGGCCGCCCGCGGCGAGCGCCGCCACGACCGGGAGGGACTTCTTGCGCTGGCGCAGATCGCTCCAGGTCTGCTTGCCGGTGGCCGCCGGGTCGCCCCAGATCCCGAGGAGGTCGTCGACGGCCTGGAAGGCCAGGCCGAGGTGGTAGCCGTACTTCTCCAGGGTGTCGGCGGTGCGCGGGTCGGCGCCGCCGAGCACGGCGCCTACGGAGCTGGCGCAGGCGAGCAGGGCGCCGGTCTTGTTGCCCTCCATCTCCAGGCACTCCTCGACGCCGACCCGGTCGCGGTGCTCGTAGGAGATGTCCTGCGCCTGGCCGTCGATGAGGGCGCGGGTGGCGGTGGTCAGCCGGCGGGTGGCCCGGCCGGCCTCGACGGTGCCGAGTTCCAGCAGCACCTCGTTGGCGAGGGCGAACAGGGCGTCGCCGACCAGGATGGCCTGGGCGGGGCCGTGCACCTTCCAGACGGTGTCGCGGTGCCTGCGCTGCTCGTCGCCGTCCATGAGGTCGTCGTGCAGCAGGGAGAAGTTGTGGACGAGCTCGACGGCGACCGCGCCGGGGACGCCGACTTCGGGGGCGGCGCCGGTGACCTCGGCGGACAGCACGGCGAGCGCGGGGCGCACGGCCTTGCCGCCGTCGCCGTCGGCAGGCCTGCCCTGGGCGTCGATCCAACCGAAGTGGTAGGCGGCGACGGTGTCCATGGGGGGCGCCAGGCGGTCGATGGCCGCCCGCAGTACCGGCATGGCCAGTGTCCTGCCGCGCTCCAGGAGCGCGGGCACGTCCGCCGCGGTCCTTCCAGCGGCCTTCGAGGCCGGGGGCACAGTGGGCACAGTCTCTCCTCTTGTTGCGGTACCGGGGGTGCGGGGGCCCGCCGCGGCGGGTGCGTCGGCGCTCACCGGAGCCCCTCTCGCACGGCGGGGCCAGGGGCGCCGCGGCCGGCCGCCCCGTCCCACGCGAAGAGATGGCGGGGGCGGGGCCGGCCCAGGACGCTCAGCGCGGCGTCCGCCGCGCCGACGCCGCTGCGGACCGCACCCTCCATGGTCGCGGGCCACCCGGTGGCGGTCCACGCTCCGGCCAGGTACAGGCCGGGAGCCTTGGTGCGGGCGCCGGGCCTGAGCCGTCCGACGCCGGGGGCGGGGGCGAACGTGGCGGTGCGCTCCCGGGTGACGAAGAAGTCCCGCACGGTGGCGCCGCGGGTGCCCGGCAGCAAGCGCTCCAGTTCGGGCAGGTAGCGCTCGCGCAGCACGGCCACGGGCTCGTCGATGTCGTTCTGGGCGACCGACTGCGAGACGGCCAGGTACTGCCCCTCCCGCAGGCCGGAGGCCCGGGTGCGGTCGAAGACCCACTGCACGGGGCTGCCGAGGGCCGCGAAGAAGGGGCTGGTGAGCACCGTGCGGTCGTAGACGACGTGGAGGTCGAGGATCGGCGCGGTGCCGATGCCGAGCAGCCGCTCGGGGTCGTCGAGCGCTCCCGCGGGCAGCAGGTCGTACGCCTCGCGCTGCGGTACGGCGAGGACGACGGCGTCCGCGTCGAGCGTCTCGCCGGGCACCTGGACGCTCCACCCTCCGTTGCCGTCCGTGGAGACGGAGGTGACGCGGGTACGGACCTCGGCGCGGACGCCCGCGGATTCGAGCGCCTTGCGGGCCAGCCGGTCGTGCAGTTCGCCCAGGGGGACGTGGGCCCAGCCGATGTCGGCCGCGCCCGGGTCGGACAGCAGACCGGTCTTGAAGACCATCGCGGCGAGCGCCAGGGACGCGTCACCCGCGACCGCGTTGAGGGTGGCGACCCCCACCAGGTCCCACAGTGCCTCGACGGCGCGCGGCGACTGGCCGTGCGCGGCCAGCCAACTGCCGAAGTCCTGGTCGTCGAGGGCGGGATCGGCGAGGTCGAGTCTTTTGAGCGCGAGCGCGGCCCGGCCCACATTCGCCCGTTCGGCGAGCGAGAGGTGCGGGTAGGTGGCGAGGCTGCGCCCCAGGTGCAGGGGTACGGGCAGCGGGTCGCGGCGCAGCCGGCCGAGCCGGCGCCCCTCGGGCCGGTCGGCGTCGATCACGGGCACGTCGAGACGGTTCTGCAGGGGCGCCAGTGCCGCCCCCTCGATCCGGTCGAGGAACCAGCGGTAGGCGGTGCAGCAGCGCAGGTAGACGTGCTGGCCGTTGTCGACGGTCAGGTCGCCGCGCTGGAAGGAGAAGGCGAGCCCGCCGAGCCGGGGGCGGCCTTCGAGCAGGGTGACGCGCACGCCGGCGTCGGCGAGCGCGAGCGCGGCGGTGACGCCGGCGAGGCCGCCGCCGACCACGACGGCATGCCGCCTCGCCGGTGCGTCGTCGCCGGCGAGGCGGCCCTCGGAGCTGGTGACACGGGTCATGGCGCGCCCTCCCCTGCCCGGCCGCCGTGCCGCCGGATCGGTGCGTGGCCGGTCGTCCTGGTCAAGGACGCGGGGCCGGGGCGGAGGGTTGCGCACCGCTTGTCGGCGGCGCCATCGGATGGGGGTGGTGTGTCCATCAGGCGCGCCTCCTGACGGTCCGCCGGGTGACGTGCCGGGTGTCCAGGCCGGACAGGCCGCGCACCGCGACGTAGGCCTTCTCCCGTACGGGCAGGGAGACCCGGCCGCGCAGCACGGCCTCGGGCTCGCGCTCGATGCGGTCGAGGAGACGGCGGTAGATGCCGGCCATGGCGGCGACGCAGGCGCCGCTGCGCCGGTCGAGCATGGGCAGCAGCCGGTAGCCCTCGGCGAACAGGGCGCGGGCCCGGCGCACCTCGAAGTGGACGAGGCCGGCGAAGTCGGAGCCCTCCGGCGGGGTCGGCCCGTTGAAGCCGGCCGAGCAGCCGAACTTGGCCAGGTCGTCGGCGGGCAGATAGGTGCGCCCGCCCTCGGCGTCCTCCCGGACGTCCCGGAGGATGTTGGTGAGCTGGAGCGCGAGCCCCAGCGTGTCGGCGTACTCGGGGGCGCGTTCGGCGCCCCGTGCCCCGGGTTCGGTGCCGAAGACGCCGAGGGAGACCCGCCCGATGGCGCCGGCGACGCAGCGGCAGTAGACCTTCAGGTCGTCCCAGGTCTCGTAGGTCTGGCCGCGTAGGTCCATCTGAACGCCGTCGATCAGCTCGTCCAGGCCGCCGAGCGGGACCGGGAACTGCTGCGCGGTGTGCGCGAGGGCGACGGCGACCGGGTCGGTGTCGTCCTCGTCGACCGCCCCGTCCCGGACCCGGGTGAGCAGCGCCCGGGTGTCCTCGAGCCGGGCGGCCTTGACGTCGTCCGGCAGCGCGCCGTCGCCGATGTCGTCGACACGCCGGGAGAACGCGTACAGCGCCGACATCGCGCGCCGCTTGGGCGTCGGCAGCAGCCGGATGCCGTAGGCGAAGTTCCGGGCCTGCTGCCCGGTGACGGCCTCGCAGTACCGGTATGCGGCGAGCACCGGCGCCGACGTGTGTGTGTCCGGCTCCACGGCCCGGATCACCCCTCTCCTCGCAGCGTCGTGCCGGCCTCGCGCAGCAGCCGGACCTTGCCGGGCTTGGGCGGGCCGGGAAGTACGTCGTATTCGGCGGCGGCGATCGCGCCCAGTGCCGCCCGCCCCCCTGCCACGAACCCCGCGAGCAGCAGCTTCAGCCTGCCGTGGACGCTGCCCACCAGGGGAGCGCCCTCGTCCAGCAGTTCCCGGGCGCGCTGCGCCTGGAACGCGATCAGTGCGCGCACCGACGCGCAGGCGTGCGGCGCGGCGAGATCCGCCTCGTCGACGTGGAAGCGCACCATGTCCTCGGCGGGCAGGTAGACGCGGTCGCGGCCGAGGTCCTCGGTGACGTCCTGGAGGTGCTCGACGATCTGGAGGGCGGTGCAGACCGCGTCGGAGCGGCGGATCCGCTCGGGGGTCGAGGTCCCGGTGACGCCGAGGACCAGGCGGCCGACCGGGTTGGCCGACAGTTCGCAGTAGGCGAGCAGGTCGTCGTAGGTCTCGTAGCGGCTGACGACCTGGTCCTGGCGGTTGGCGGCGATCAGGCCGAGGAAGGGTTCGGGGGGCAGGGCGCGGCGGCGGACCGTCGGCTGGAGCCGGCGCAGCAGCGGATGGCGCGGAACCGAGTCGAACACGCGGTGCAGATCCGTCTCGAAGGCGTCCAGCAGCACCGTCCGGTCGTCTGCCCGGTCGGGGGCGACGCCGAGCAGTCCGGCGTCGGCGCCACCGGGGGCCAGGTCGCCGTCGCCGATGTCGTCGACGAGCCGGGCGTAGCCGTAGACCGCCATCAGGTCTGCGCGCCAGGCTCCGGGCAGGAAGAACGGCGCCACCGGGAAGTTCTCGGCGGCGGCCTTGTCGAGGGTGGCGCGTTCGGTGTCCAGGGGGGCGCGCCCGGGATGGGCCGCGCGCGTCGTGCCGGTTCGCGTCATCGCGGGCTGCCCTGGGCGGGGACGGCGCATACTGCGTTGAGCAGGGGAGTCTCCGTAGCCATTGCCGTCACATCTCCCGTTCTACACTGCCAACCCAATACACACTATTTCGGACACGCCGCCACGCTTCCGCCCGGCCTGGTCGCCGGGCGGTGTCACGCGTTATGGCCCCGATTGCCGCCTTTAGGGACTGGTCCAGCTTACGTTGTACAGCGCGGTACGGACCGCCGGGGTGCCCCCGCGCCTCGGAACAACGCACCGATCAGTGTCAAGATTCCTGCGCACAGCAGGAGTTGACGCTTCTTTTGCAGACGCCGGACCCCGTCGGCCAGTTCCGGCGAGGTCCGGGGCGGACCGGGCTACTTGCCGGTGAACTTCTCGTACTCCTTGAGCACCTCCGCGGTCGGCCCGTCCATGCGCAGTTCGCCGCGCTCCAGCCACAGCACGCGGTCGCAGGTGTCGCGGATCGACTTGTTGTTGTGGCTGACCAGGAAGACGGTGCCGGCCTCCTTGCGCAGTTCCCGGATCCGCGCCTCGGAGCGCTTCTGGAACTTGCGGTCGCCGGTGGCCAGGGCCTCGTCGATCATCAGGACGTCGTGGTCCTTGGCCGCCGCGATGGAGAAACGGAGCCGGGCGGCCATGCCGGAGGAGTAGGTGCGCATCGGCAGGGTGATGAAGTCGCCCTTCTCGTTGATGCCGGAGAAGTCGACGATCTTCTGGTAGCGCTCTTTGATCTGCTCGCGGGACATGCCCATCGCGAGCCCGCCCAGTATGACGTTGCGCTCGCCGGTGAGGTCGTTCATCAGGGCGGCGTTGACGCCGAGCAGGGAGGGCTGGCCGTCGGTGTAGACCTTGCCCTTCTCGGCGGGCAGCAGGCCGGCGATGGCCCGCAGCAGGGTCGACTTGCCGGAGCCGTTGGAGCCGATCAGGCCGATGGCCTCGCCGCGGTGGGCGACGAAGGAGACCCCGCGTACGGCGTGCACCTTGCGCACGCCCCGTGCCTCGTCGTCCTTGCCCCGCCGTACCATCCGGCTGAGCGCCGCCGTGGCGCTGCCGCGTCCGCCGCGGGCACCGTTGACGCGGTAGACGATGTGCAGGTCGTCCGCGATGACGGTGGGGATGTGGGTGTCCGTCCTCTCGTCAGCCACGGCCGTACCTCTCCTCAGCCTTCCAGAAGTAGAGGAAGCCGATCACGCCGGCCAGCAGCGCCCAGCCCACCGCGAAGGCCCACACGTGCGGCGGCAGGTACGAGGAGCCGTAGTCGTCGATCATCGCGAAGCGGACCAGGTCCATGTAGACCGCGGCGGGGTTCCACTGCAGCACGTCGGCGAGCCAGCCGGGGACGTCCTTGCCGGCGAGCATCGCCGGGAGGCTGAACATGACGCCCGAGGCGTACATCCAGGTGCGCAGCACGAACGGCATCAGCTGGGCCAGGTCCGGCGTGCGGCTGCCCAGCCGCGCGAAGATCAGCGCGAGGCCGGTGTTGAAGACGAACTGGAGCAGCAGCGCGGGCAGCACCAGCAGCCAGGACAGGGCGGGCATGCTGCCGAACGCCGTCACCACGAC
>NZ_JBHSPC010000067.1:64099-80653 GCF_042656345.1 Streptomyces incanus | reverse complement strand
GCGCAAATCACTCAAACCGACCTTGCTCCAGCGGCTTGACAAGCATAGGAGCATCCGCGCCTACGCCTGCTCGTACCGACGCCCCTGCGTGCCGCCGGGCGACGGCCCCGGCCTCCGGCCCGGCGCAGCGGCTGCGGGCAGTGCGGGTAGATCTCGTCGGTCTCCAGGAGGAGGGCGAGCGCCGGGCGGCGGCCGTGTCGTCGAAGAACGGCGCGTCCGTCAGGACGCGGGCGTGCCCGTTGACGCGCAGGCCGGGTTTCTGCGTCAGCCTCCGACATGTCCGCCGCGTCGTCCGAGGGTGTGCGCGGGACCGCTTCAGGTACTCCGTCCGCGCCTCGACCGTAACGGCTTTGGGCGGGCACGGGGAGCGGAACAGGGTCCGGCCGGATACCGGACCCGGCGTCCCGCGTCAGTCGACGGGCCAGGTGTGCACCGGGGCGTTGAGGTGCATGTAGTCGATGTACTGCTGCGTCATCCGGCGCAGGGCCTCATGGCGGCCGCAGTGGGCGGTGGCGTCGATGTGATGGAACATCTCCTTCTGCCACACAGCCCCGTTGCGCCCGGTGACGCACCGCTGCTCGATGATGCCGAGCAGCGGCTCCCGCCAGACCTCGTCCATTCCGGAGAGCTCCAGTCCGCGGTGCGCCAACGGCAGCAGCCGCCGCAGCACCAGCTCGGGCACCGGCACCTCGCCCACCCCGGGCCAGTACAGCCGGGCCTCGATGCCGTGCCGTGCCGCGGTGTGCAGGTTCTCCTCGGCGGCCGCGAAGGACATCCGGGACCATACGGGCCGTTCCTCCTCCACCAGGGCGCGCGTGAGTCCGTAGTAGAAGGCGCCGTTGGCCAGCGTGTCGGCGACGGTCGGGCCGGCCGGCAGTACCCGGTTCTCCACCCGCACATGCGGCTTGTCGTACGCGATGGCGTAGACCGGGCGGTTCCAGCGGTAGATGGTGCCGTTGTGCAGGGTCAGCTCGCCCAGCTCGGGGATGTCGCCCCGCGCCAGCGTCTCGGTGGGATCCTGCTCGTCGCACAGCGGGAGCAGCGCAGGGAAGTACCGCAGGTTCTCCTCGAAGAGGTCGAAGACGCTGTTGATCCACCGCTCCCCGAACCACACCCGGGGCCGTACCCCCTGCACTTTGATCTCCTGCGGGCGGGTGTCGGTGGCTTGCTCGAACAGCGGGACGCGGGTCTCGTGCCACAGCTCCTTGCCGAACAGGAACGGCGAGTTGGCCGCCAGGGCGACCTGGACCCCGGCGATCGACTGCGCCGCGTTCCAGTAGTCGGCGAACTGCTCCGGGAACACCTGGAGATGGAACTGCGTGCTGGTGCAGGCGGCCTCGGGAGTGATCGTGTCCGCGTAGGTGCGCAGCCGGTCGACGCCGTCCACCTCGATGTGCAGGTCCTCGCCCCGGGCCGCGAAGATCTGGTCGTTGAGCAGCCGATAGCGCGGGTTCTCCGACAGCGCAGACTCGCCCACGTCCTCCTGCCGCAGCGTCGGCAGGATCCCGGTCGTGATCAGATGCGTACCGACCGACTTCGCGCGCTCCTCGGCGTGGTTCAGCGCGGCACGGATCTCGGACTCCCAGGAGTCGGGGCCGCCCGCCGTCAGCTGCCGCGGCGGAATGTTGATCTCGAGGTTGAACCGGCCCAGCTCCGTGGACCAGGCGGGGTCCGCGATGGCTTCGAGCGCGTCGTTGTTGCGCATCGCCGGCTCCGCCCGGTCATCGACCAGGTTCAGCTCGATCTCCAGCCCGACCTGGGGCCGCTCGGACTCGAACCGTGCCTCCCGCAGCATCTGCGCGAATGTATCGAGGCACTCCTGCATCTTGATCCGGTACCGGCGGCGGTCCTCACGGGTGAACACCAACGCCGGGACATCCCGTCCCATCGGATTTCCTCCCGGCTTCGGTCCCCGGACACCTCTTCCTCCCAGCGTCGCACCACCGGCCGACTCCGACCACGCGGGACATGACCCACCGCGACACCCCGTACCCCGTACCCGTGCGGGGTACGGGGTACGGCAGCGAGCCCTGGAGGTCCCGCGAGCGAGAGGAGGAGCGGTATCGTCGGGGTGCTGGAACAGCGCCAGTGTGCCGAGGCTGGTCATCGTCGCGGTCGTCTCGTGGCCGGCGATCGGCATCGCCACGCCCATGTGGACGGCCTCGGTGTGCGTCATCTCCCCGCTGCGGACCCGGCCGGCCATCTCGGACAGCACGTCCTCGTCCGGATCGGCCGTCTTTCGCGCGAGCAGGTCGTCCAGATAGGCGGCCGGCTCACCACTGACCCTCCGGGCCTCCTCGGGCGCCGCCGCGCCGTCCAGGACCAGGCTGCTGCTGCGCTGGAAGGAGTCGTGGTCCTCGTAGGGCACCCCGAGCAGTGCGGCGATGACCAGCGACGGCACCGGCGGACTGGACGCCCGAGGATCTCCACCTGCTCGCCGCGCTCTTCCACCGGATGGTCGACGACTTCGTCGCCCGGGCCGAGGCCGGCATCGAGCCATGACGCCCACGCCCTGCCCGAACGGTCTCGCCGTGGCCCGGAGCGCCGGCCATCCGCCGGACTGCGTCCTGGGGGAGGAGCCGCCCGTCGCCCCACGGCGACGGGCGGCACGTCCTGGTCGTGGAACAGGACCCCGGAGTGACCGAACTCATTGCCGCAGCAATGGAGTTCGTGGGCTACCGGGTCTGCACGGCGGGCACCGCGGCCGAGGGGACGATGCGGTTCACGGAGCATCGCTTCGACCTCGTGATCCTGGGCGCCACCTTGCCCGACCTGATCGGCTTCACCCGGGGGCGGCGCGTCGCGCCCGCGGACCGGCCGCCGCTGCTGTTCCTGACCACCTGTGACTTCCTCCGCAGCCTGGTGCCCGAGCTCGGCCCGGGCGGGGAGGACTACGTCACCAAGCCGGCACGGATCGCCGAAGTCCTGGCCAGGGCCCAGGTCCTGCTGCGCGGCCTGATCCCCGAACAGCAGGGGATGCACTGCTACGGCGAACCGGTCCTGGACGACGCCACCTGCCAGGTATGGCGCGGGGCCGGACAGCTCGACCTCACCCCCGCCGAGTACCGGCTCCTGAGCCACCTGCCGGCCAACGCCGAACGCGTGCTGTCGAAGGAGCAGATCAGCCGGCAGGTGTGGGGCGAGTACCGCGCCAACTCGGCCATCGAGAAGCTCGTCTCCCGCCTGAGACACAAGGTGGACAAGGAACACCCCGCGCTGATCCGCACCCGCCGGGGCTTCGGCTACTGGCTCGGCCACCCCGGCCGTCAGGACGCCACCCCCGCGCGCTGACGTGTCCCACGTCGCCGAGGCGGCGGCCCCGCACGGCGTGGGACGAGTGGCCCGGCTCACATGGCGCACCGGGCCTGCCACCGACACGATGGTCTTCGTCACCGGCAGGCTGAAGGGATCAACATGTTCCGCAAGGTGCTGGTAGCCAACCGTGGTGAGATCGCGATCAGGGCGTTCCGCGCGAGCTACGAGCTGGGTGCCCGAACGGTCGCGGTCTTCCCCCACGAGGACCGCAATTCGCTCCACCGGCTCAAGGCGGACGAGGCGTACCAGATCGGCCTCCCGGGACATCCGGTGCGTGCCTACCTCTCCGTGGAGGAGATCGTCGACGCGGCACGCCGGGCGGGCGCCGACGCCGTCTACCCGGGCTACGGATTCTTGTCCGAGAATCCCGAACTGGCCCTGGCGTGCGACGAGGCGGGCATCACGTTCGTCGGACCGAACGCCCGGATCCTGGAGCTGACCGGGAACAAGGCGCGCGCCATCGCCGCGGCCCGTGCGGCGGACGTGCCGGTGCTGGGCTCCTCGGAGCCCTCCACCGACGTGGAGGAACTCGTCCGCGCCGCCGACGACATCGGCTTCCCCGTGTTCGTCAAGGCGGTCGCCGGCGGCGGCGGGCGCGGGATGCGCCGGGTCGAGGACCCCGCCCAACTGCGGGAGTCCATCGAGGCGGCCTCGCGGGAGGCCGCATCCGCGTTCGGCGACCCCACGGTCTTTTTGGAGCGGGCCGTCATCGATCCCCGCCACATCGAGGTGCAGATCCTCGCCGACGGCGAGGGCAACGTCATCCACCTGTTCGAGCGCGACTGCTCGGTGCAGCGCCGTCACCAGAAGGTGATCGAACTCGCGCCCGCGCCGAACCTCGATCCGGAGCTGCGGGACCGGATCTGCGCCGACGCCGTGCGCTTCGCCCGCCAGATCGGCTACCGCAACGCCGGAACCGTGGAATTCCTCGTCGACCGCGACGGGAACCACGTCTTCATCGAGATGAACCCCCGCATCCAGGTCGAGCACACGGTGACCGAGGAGGTCACCGATGTGGACCTCGTACAGGCGCAGCTGCGCATCGCCGCCGGTGAGACGCTCGCCGACCTCAAACTGGCCCAGGAGAACATCACCCTGCGCGGCGCCGCACTGCAGTGCCGCATCACCACCGAGGACCCGGCCAACGGCTTCCGCCCCGACACCGGGCAGATCAGCGCCTACCGCTCGCCCGGCGGCTCCGGCATCCGCCTGGACGGCGGAACCACCCACGCCGGTACGGAGATCAGCGCCCACTTCGACTCCATGCTGGTGAAACTGACCTGCCGGGGCCGGGACTTCACCACCGCCGTGGGCCGGGCCCGGCGCGCCGTGGCCGAGTTCCGCATCCGCGGCGTCGCCACCAACATCCCCTTCCTCCAGGCCGTGCTCGACGATCCGGAGTTCCAGGCCGGACGGGTCACCACGTCGTTCATCGAGCAGCGCCCGCACCTGCTCACCGCACGCCACTCGGCCGACCGCGGCACGAAGCTGCTGACGTACCTCGCCGACATCACGGTGAACAAGCCGCACGGCGAGCGCCCCGAACTGATCGACCCGACGACCAAGCTGCCCCGGCCGACAGCGGCCGAGCCGGCGGCCGGGTCCCGGCAGTTGCTCGCGGAACTCGGTCCCGAGGGATTCGCGAGCCGGCTGCGCGCCTCACCCACCGTCGGCGTCACCGACACCACCTTCCGCGACGCCCACCAGTCGCTGCTCGCCACCCGGGTCCGTACCAAGGACCTGCTCGCCGTCGCCCCCGTGGTGGCGCGCACCCTGCCCGAGCTGCTCTCCCTGGAGTGCTGGGGCGGCGCCACCTACGACGTCGCCCTGCGCTTCCTCGCCGAGGACCCGTGGGAACGCCTGGCCGCCCTGCGCGAAGCCGTACCGAACATCTGCCTGCAGATGCTGCTGCGCGGCCGCAACACCGTGGGCTACACGCCCTATCCGACCGAGGTGACTGACGCCTTCGTCCAGGAGGCGGCGGCCACCGGCATCGACGTCTTCCGCATCTTCGACGCGCTGAACGACGTGGGCCAGATGCGGCCCGCCATCGACGCCGTACGGGAGACCGGGACGGCCGTCGCGGAGGTCGCCCTGTGCTACACCTCCGACCTGTCCGATCCGTCCGAGCGGCTCTACACCCTGGACTACTACCTGCGCCTGGCCGAGCAGATCGTGGCCGCGGGCGCGCACGTCCTGGCCGTCAAGGACATGGCGGGCCTGCTGAGGGCACCCGCGGCGGCGACCCTGGTGTCCGCCCTGCGCCGGGAGTTCGACCTGCCGGTCCACCTGCACACCCACGACACCTCCGGCGGGCAGCTCGCCACCTACCTCGCCGCCATCCAGGCCGGAGCGGACGCCGTCGACGGGGCGGTGGCGTCCATGGCGGGCACCACCTCGCAACCCAGCCTGTCGGCGATCGTCGCGGCGACCGACCACTCGGACCGGCCCACCGGCCTCGACCTCCAGGCCGTCGGCGACCTGGAGCCGTACTGGGAGAGCGTCCGCAAGGTCTATGCCCCCTTCGAAGCGGGCCTGGCCTCACCCACCGGCCGCGTCTACCACCACGAGATCCCCGGCGGACAGCTCTCCAACCTGCGCACCCAGGCCATCGCCCTCGGCCTGGGCGACCGCTTCGAGGACATCGAGGCGATGTACGCCGCCGCCGACCGGATCCTCGGCCGCCTCGTCAAGGTGACCCCCTCGTCGAAGGTGGTCGGCGACCTGGCCCTGCACCTGGTGGGCGCCGGGGTGTCCCCGCAGGACTTCGAGCAGGACCCGGACCGGTTCGACATCCCCGACTCCGTCATCGGCTTCCTGCACGGTGAACTCGGAACCCCGCCCGGCGGCTGGCCCGAGCCGTTCCGGACCAAGGCACTGCGCGGCCGTGCCGAGGCCAAGCCCGTGCAGGAACTGACCGCGGACGACCGCACCGGGCTGGCGAAGGACCGCCGGGCCACGCTCAACCGGCTGCTGTTCGCCGGTCCGGCCCGCGAGTTCGAGACGCACCGGCAGACCTTCGGCGACACCAGCGTCCTGGACAGCAAGGACTTCTTCTACGGACTGCGCCCCGGCACCGAGTACACCGTCGACCTCGACCCCGGGGTGCGGCTGCTCATCGAACTCCAGGCCGTGGGCGACGCCGACGAGCGCGGCATGCGCACCGTGATGTCCACCCTGAACGGTCAGATGCGGCCGATCCAGGTCCGCGACCGGGCCGCCGCCTCCGACGTCCCGGTCACCGAGAAGGCCGACCGCAGCGACCCCGGCCATGTCGCGGCGCCGTTCGCCGGAGTGGTGACCCTCACGGTCGCCGAGGGCGACGAGGTGGCGGCCGGTGCCACGGTGGCCACCATCGAGGCGATGAAGATGGAGGCTGCGATCACCGCCCCGAAGTCCGGCACGGTGAGCCGGCTGGCCATCAACCGCATCCAGCAGGTGGAGGGCGGCGACCTCCTCGTGGAACTCGCCTGAACCGGCCGCTGCCCGCCGCCCGTCCCCGCTTCCGCCGCTGGTGCTCACCCGAGGAACTCGTCCAGTAGCGGCAGGAGCAGGGACGTCCGCCGCATCAGGGCCATGTGCGTGGTGGCGGGCAGCACGGCCAGCCGCGACCGTGGAATCAGCCGCTGCATCTCGGCGGCGTGCTCGACCCGTACGAAGTCGGTGTCGCCGATGACCAGCAGCGTGGGAGCCGTCAGCCCGCGCAGGTCGTCGGCGGTCCAGGGCAGCGGGGCGCGCGCCACCGCGGAGCACTTGGCGAGGAGATCCTCGAAGCGCTCGGGATGCGGCGCGCTCGCCGTGTACGCGTCGGCCATCTCGTGGAAGTCCGCCTCGCCGGGCAGCCGCGGTGAGCCGTGGTCGGGGGTGCGGACCTCCTCATGGACCCCGTCCTGCGTGTACTGGGCGGCGGAGAGCACGAGCCGCCCCACCCGACCGGGATGCCTGACCGCGATCTCGAGGGCGACCAGCCCGCCGAGGCTGTATCCGAGGAAATCGGCCTGCTCGACACCGATTGCGTCGAGCAGCGCCACCACGTCGGAAGCCAGATCCGGCACAGTCAAGGCGCGGTCGGTGTCGGCGGTGTGGCCGTGCCCCTGCAACTCGGGAGCGATCACCAGCCGGTCCGCGGACAGGGCGGGCAGCACGGCACCGAAGGACAGTCCGATCGTGAGGACCCCGCCGTGCAGCAGCACCAGCGGGAGCCGGGGTCCCCGGCCGGCGCCGTGGACCTCGTAGTACATCTCGAGACCGTTGACCTTGGCGTAGGCGGAACTGTTCGGCACGGTCGTCACATCCCTCCGGGGAGCGTCGTCGTACACCAGGGGGACCGGCCCGGCCGCCGGAACTCATCGGCGACCGGTGACTTCGCCCCGGAGCGGGAGTCTCCTTCACCGAACCGAGAGACACGCCGCCACGCCCGAGCCGTACGTCCCATGACAGGAGACCCGCCCGCATGCCTCATCCTGAACCGACGACAGGCCGCCGCATCCGCAGGACGGCCATCTGGCCCCCGGTCCACGCGGAGCGTGCGGCGCTGGCGGCCGATCTCGCCGACCTGACCGACGAGCGGTGGGCCACGCCGTCGCTGTGCACAGGCCTGAGCGTGCGCGAGGTGCTGGCGCACCTCACCGCGGCCGCGAGCCTCAACGGCCCGCGCTGGCTGGCCGGGGTGATCCGCTGCCGGTTCGACTTCGACCAGCAGGTGGCCATGCGGCTGGCCGAGCAGATGGGCGCGGCCGGGGCCGAGACCCTGGAGCTGTTCCGGCGTGCCGTCCCGAGCACGACCAAGCCTCCCTTGCCCGTCATCGCCATGCTGGGCGAGACGATCGTGCACGGAGAGGACATCCGGCGTCCCCTGGGCATCCGCCGTGACCACCCGACCGATGTCGTCACACGGGTCGCCGAGTACTACCGGAGCACGGACCAGGTCGTCGTGGCCAAGAGTCGGATCGGCGGCCTGGGACTCGTCGCCGACGACGGCCCCTTCACCACCGGCTCCGGACCCCTGGTGACCGGCCCCACCCTGGCCCTGGTGATGGCCATGACGGGACGCGCGGTGTACTGCGACGACCTCGCGGGCCCCGGCGTGGAACTGCTCCGCCGCCGCTGCCGCCCGGCGTGACCGTGCCGCCCGGCCGCGCGACGCGTCCTGCACGTCGAGCGCGTGTCGTGGACGGCAGGCGCGGCGCCTCAGCGACGCGACAGAACGAAGGCCCGGGCCCGGACCCGGCCGAGCACTTCCCCGGACCCGGCCGAGCACTTCCCCGGGGCCGGCCCCGCCCCGCCGAGGTGGTGCATCCACGGCGGTGCATCCACGGCGGGCTGCGGGCCCCGGGACGCTGTGGGGCCATGGCGCAGGCTCACGGGGGCGTTCAGCCGGCCGGTACCACGGCACGGCTGCGCACCGGGTGCTTGCTCAGGACCGAGACCCGGTTGAAGGCGTTCATGGTGATCGCCACCCAGATCACGGCGGAGATCTCGTCCTCCGACAGTACGGAGCGGGCGATGCCGTAGGCGGTGGTCTGCGCGTCAGCGTCCGTGGGAAGCGTGGTCGCCTCGGCCAGCGCCAGTGCGGCACGCTCGCGAGGATCGAACAGTTCGGTGTCGCGCCAGGCGGGCAGTACCCCCAGACGCTGCGTGGTCTCACCGGCGCGCAGCGCCCTCGTGGTGTGCAGGCCGAGGCAGAACGCGCACGCGTTGAGCTGGGAGACCCGGATGTTGATCAGCTCGACGAGGATGCGGTCCAGCCCGGCGTCGGCCGCGACCTTGCGCACCGCCTCGGCTGTGGCCGACAGCGCCCGATAGGCGTCCGGGCTCTGCTGGTCGACGAAGACCCGCCTGTCGGTGGTCTCCGCTGCCGACTCGGTCACGTGAACTCCCTCAACGCGCGATCTCTGACCCCTTGTCCTATCATCAATGACTCATTTTTGGTGAATGTACGTTCAATGGTCGGCCGGGCCGGGCCGCGAGCGGTCACGGACGGAGTGGCGGCGGGAGAGGACCGGGCGCCTAGCCCTGGGTCGGCGACGTGCCCATCGCCGTGAGCTGCAGCCGCAGAGCCAGCCGTACGCGGGGAGAGGACAGGTCCACCGGAGCCACCTCCTCGAGCTTGCGCAGCCGGTAGCGCAGCGTGTTGGGGTGGATCCGCAGCAGCCGCGCGGCGCTCTGCGGGTCACCGAAGTGGTCCAGCCAGGCCGCGAGCGTCGCGCGGTAGGGCGTGCCGTGCTCCTCGTCGTGTGCGCGCAGCACGGCGAGCGGCCCGCCGAGCAGGCCCGTGTCGATCCCGACGGCCGCCGTGGCACGCTCCACGACAACGGCGTCCCAGGCGTCCTCCATCAGGACGATCCCCGTCCTGCCGTGGAGCGGGAGCCGGCCCGCGGCGATCAGCCGGTGGAGCTCGCCGGCCTCCGCGGTGGAACGGGGCAACTGGTCGGGGGAGCGGGCAGGGCAGCCCGCGACGGCATACAGGCCCGCATCGCGCGCGTGGACCTCACCGAGCACATGCCGGAGCCAGTCGAGGGTGCCCGCACCGGCATCGGCCATACCGCCGGCCGTGACCGGTCGTCTGCCGCGCGGCCGCTCGGTGACCAGGCCGAACAGCAACCCGTCGATGTCGGTCAGCAAAGGCTCGTGCCAGCCGAAGCGGCGCGCGACGGACTCCCACAGATCCAGCTGCCTGCGTACGTCGTCGGTCCCGTAGGGCGACCCGAAGGCCACCACCCGCCAGGGACCCGCCGGTAGCGCAGGCACCGCGTCAGGTCCGGGAAGCGCGCCCGGACCTGGCGCGGCTCCCTCGCGCAGGGTCACCCGCAGCCGGCCGGTCGACACCCGCCGTGCGATACCCGCCTCGGCGCGCAGCCGCAGCAGATGCAGGGCGAGGACCGAGGCCACGTCGCGCAGCTCCCGGATGCGCTCCTCCGGGACCGGAGGGCCGACCACCGCCCAGATCGAGCCGAGCCACTCGCCGCCGGCCCGCACCGGGATGATCAGCCGGGGCAGCGTCCCGTCGGGGCCCGCCGGGGTCCAGATCGGATCACTGGAGCGGGCGAGCCTGCGAAAGACGCCGCCGGCCCGGAAATGGGTGAGGGTCTCCGGCGGGACGCGCCGTCCCACGATGGTGGAGACCCTGGCCGGATCGGTCGTGTCCTGCCGCGCGGAGTACGCGAGCACCCGGGACTGCGCGTCCTCCACCGTCACGGGCGCGTCGATGATCTCGGCCGCCGCGTCGGCCAGCGCGAACAGGTCGACGTGCGGTCCGGGCGTACCGAGGCGACTGGTGTCGGGCGCGGCGGCCCGGTCGATGACACCTCGCAGCAGCCAGACGACATGCGCCCATGAGGTGTGCGGCTGCAGTTCGACCAGGGCGGGACCCGCCAGCTCGCGGGTGGCGCGGGCCACCTGGGGATCGCCGGCGAAGGGGCTCTTGAGGACGACGCCCCCGGCCGCCGCCCGTGCGGCCCGCTCCAGCAGGGCGAGCGCCCCCGCCCGGTCGGTCACGCCCACCCCCAGGACGAGTTCCCCCGGCTGTCCCACGGCATCGCCGGGCTCGGCCAGGGCGACATCGTGCACTTCGGCGTCCTTGGCCGCCACGACCGTACGGAGGAACCCGGCGCCCAGGGAGTCCACGAGATCGGTGACCGTGATCATCACAGGCACCCCGCGGTGGGAGAGGAACAGCTCACGCGCATGGTCATGCCCCCATTGTGGCCCAGGTGCACAGTGCCCGGCGCACCATGGATCCGGCTGCCATTGGCCGTACAGCACAAAGACAACCGGACGGGCCGGGCCCACCATCGAAGACATCACCGCCTTGGAGAAGAGGTTTCGCATGGCACGCCCGCCCTCGCCCGCCGCACACTCCGGCCCCCGCTCCGTCGCCGTCGTCGGCGCCGGCATGGTCGGACTGTCCACCGCCTGGTTCCTGCAGGAGCGAGGAGTCGACGTCACCGTGTACGACCGCGCGGGGGTGGCCGCCGGGTCGTCCTGGGGCAACGCCGGGTGGCTCACCCCCGGACTGGCGACACCGTTGCCCGAGCCCGCGGTCCTCGGCTACGGCCTGCGGGCGGTGCTCAGCCCGTCCTCCCCGGTCTACGTCCCGCCCAGCGCGAACCCCGGCCTGCTCAGGTTCCTGGCCGGATTCGCCCGGAACAGCACCGCGACACGGTGGCTGCGTGCGATGCGCGCGCTCGTCCCCATCAACGGCCTGTCGCTGGCCTCCTTCGACCTGCTGGCCGAAGGAGGCGTCGAGGCGCGCACCCTCGACGCCAAGTCCTTCCTCGCGGCCTACCGCACGGCCGGGGAGCGCCGGGTTCTGCTGGAGGAACTCGAACAGATCCACGCCGCCGGCCAGAGCATGGAGTTCGACGTCCTCGACGGAGACGAGGCCCGGGGGATCGAGCCGTCCCTCTCGGACGAGATCGGCGCGGCGATCCGGCTGCACGGTCAGCGCTACATCGACCCGGGACACTTCGTGCACTCCCTGGCCGACGCGGTCCGTGCCCGGGGCGGGGCGATCCGGGAGAGCACGGAGGTCACCGATGTACGGGACGCGGCCACCGGTGTCACCGTCCTGACCGGCGACGGCCAGAGCCGGCGCTTCGACGCGGTGGTCCTGGCCACCGGAGCCTGGCTCGGCCGGCACGCCAGGAAGTTCGGGGTCCGCTCCCTCGTGCAGGCCGGCCGGGGGTACAGCTTCAGTGTCCCGGTCGAGCACGTGCCGTCCGGACCGGTCTACTTCCCCGGACAGCGCGTCGCCTGCACGCCGCTCGGCGACCGGCTGCGCGTCGCCGGAATGATGGAGTTCCGCAAGCCGGAAGCGCCCCTGGACGCCCGCCGGATCAACGCCATCGCCGAGGCGGCCCGCCCGCTGCTGCGCGGGGCCGACCTGGACGCCCGCAAGGACGAGTGGGTCGGCTCACGCCCGTGCACGACCGACGGACTTCCCCTGATCGGCCGCACCCGCTCACCCCGGGTCTTCGCCGCGGGCGGACACGGCATGTGGGGCATCACCCTCGGCCCGGCCACCGGACTGCTGCTCGCCGAGACGGTCGTCACCGGCGAACGCCCCGCGCAGCTCACGCCGTTCGACCCGTTGCGCTGACCGGCCGCGGCCCGGCGCGAGGGCGACGTCTCTACTGGGGCGGTGTCGGTGTGTCGTGGGTCCGGTACATGGCCTGGACGTCGAGCTCCAGCTGGACGGTGGGCCCGACCACGGCGATGCCGCGGGCGAGCATCGAGCGCCAGTTGAGGGTGAAGTCCTCGCGGTGCAGTTCGGCCTTCGCGAGGGCGGCGCAGCGCAGTTCCTGCTCGTAGCCGCCGTTCACGGTGCCGAGGTACTCGGTGTCGAGGCCCACGGAGCGGCTGGTGCCGTGCATGGTGAGGGTGCCGTGCACGGTCCACTTGGAGCCGCCGCGGTAGGCGAACCGGGTACTGGTGAAGTCGATGTACGGGTAATGCTCGACGTCGAGGAAGTCCGCGGACCGCAGATGGTTGTCGCGCGTCTGGTTACCCGTGGTGATGCTGGACGCGTCGATGCGCACCGAGACCTGGGAGTCGGCCATGTTCTGCGCGACACGGATGCCGCCCTCGAACCGCGTGAAGCGGCCGTGCACATGGGCCATGCCCACGTGCCTGGCGATGAACCGGATCGCGGTGTGCGGCGGGTCGAACAGCCAGGTGCCGGACGGCGGGAGCTCCAGCTGACGCGCGGGCTCGAGCACGACGCGCTGCGGAGGGAGCACCACGCCGGCGGCTATCTCGACGCGCTCACGGACCGGTGCCAGGCTCTCCGACACCGTCATCACGCTGTAGGTGCCCGGGGGCAGGGCCGCCATGAAGTAGCCGTACGGGTCGGTGGTGCCGCGGACCGTGACCCGGTGGCTCCTCAGCCCGGTCACCGTGACCTCGGCTCCGCCCAGCGGCTGCGCCAGCCCGTCGACGACCTCGCAGCCGAACACCCCCGCGCCGTCCGGCAGAGGGACCGAGAGGGTCGGCGCGGCGCCGGGGGCGTTGGGGGAGCGCCTGCGTCGCAGCAGTCCGAGGACCATGGTGTTCACCTTTCTTCACACGTGTCGCCGTCAAGCGACCCGCACAGCACGCCACGTTCGCAGCTGCCAAGAGGCCCGGGAAACGGGGCGTCGGTACGCGGGGGAGGCCGGTGACGATCCTAAAGCCGACGAAAGAGCTGATCCGCTGCTCCGGGTACCCGCACGAGCGCCGGACCGTGCCGCACGAGTCACCGCATGTGCCCTGATATATGAGTTGATGGTCCGGTTTGATGGGGCCGTACTTTGCGGTAACGCTCCGGCAAACGGCGTGGGGCTTATCGCAATGTTCATGCGTCACCCGCGGTATCGGCGCACATCGTGCACGACGTCCGCACAGGCCACCGGCGCGCGCCGGACCGATGAGAACTCGCGCACCGCACCGTTCGGGGCGTGCGGCTGAGCAGACCCACTCCCGCCCAGCCCGGAGGAACGGTGCGAGTCAGCAGTCCTGCGCGGCTGTTCGACCCGTACGAGTACGCCCGTACGGGTATGGCGGAGAAGTCCTCGCCCCTGGGTTCCGGACCCGTGCGAGGCACCGGCCGGGCGGGGCGAGGACGACTTCGTGTGCTCCTCGTGTGCTGGAGCAGGACCGGAGCGTGGCGGGTCAGCGCTCCCAGCGGTATTCGATGATCGCGCCCGGGTTCGCCAGGGGTTCGGTCGACGGGGCGCCCCGGATGTCACGGACGGGGCCCGCGGAGTCGGTCGCGACGAAGAGGGACCTGCCGTCGGCGCTGAACGCCGTGTCGCGGAAGCGGTTCTCCTCGGCGAAGAGCTTGGTGACCTTGCTGACGCCCTGGCCGTTCTCGGTGAGGTCGACACGGTAGACGGTGCCGTCCTTGAGAGTGGTCATCACCAGGGAGTCGTCCCAGCCGGGGAGGCCCTCTCCGGTGGACCCGGCGGACTTCCTGGATGTCCCGTAGTGCTCGAAGCTGGAGGGCGCGATGGTGGGCCAGCACACCGACCACATCTCGCCCTGGGCGCACTTGGGGTTCTGGAAGTCGAAGTCCGAGTTCACGGTGCCGAAGGTGTGGATCGGCTGCACGAAGGGCTCGGTGAAGTCGGTCTCCTGCAGCACCGGGACCGTTTCGGGGATCTTGAAGTTGCTGAAGGTCAGCTCGTCGCAGGGGGTCGGCCAGGAGGCGGACCAGTTGGCGTAGACGTAGGCCTTGTCGTCGCGGTAGCCCGCGACGTTCGGCCAGCCGTAGTTGCCGCCCGACTGCAGGATGTTGATCTCGTCGTCGGTCTTCGGGCCCTGCTCGTTCTGATAGAGCGTGCCGTCGGGACCGAAGGCCAGGCCCTGCGCGTTGCGGTGCCCGTAGGTGTAGACGTGGCTGCGCACGCCGTCGAGGACCGGGTTGTCCGAGGGGATGGAGCCGTCGGTGTTCAGCCGCAGGGTCTTGCCCTGGTAGGCGATCCAGTCCAGGCCCTCGACCTCGTGGGCGGTGGGCAGCCGCATGGCGTAGCTGGGCCTGCAGGTGTTGCCGAACTGGTTCACGCCCTGGTCGCCGATGGTGTAGTACAGCTTGCCGTCCGGGCCCAGGCGCAGCCGCGCCGACTGGTGGTCGTTGCCGGACGGCATGCCGGCGATGACGGCCTTCGGGCTGTGCAGCCGCTGTTTGCCGGCGTCGTAGGTGTAGCGCTCGATCTTCGTGCGGGCCTGGACGGCCGGGGTCGGGTCGATGTCGTAGCTGTAGGCGATGTACGCGTACAGCGCGCCGGACTTGTGCTCCTCCAGGGTGAGGCCGAGTACGCCGTCCTGCCCGTCCTCGCTGTGGACGGCCTTCGGCAGGCTGAGGAGTGTGGTCTTGGCGCCGGACTTCGGGTCGACCCTGGTGACCTTCTTGCCGCTCTTCTCGGTGGCCCACAGAGAGTTGTCGGGAGCCCGCACGATCTCGTAGGGATCGTTCAGCCCGGTGGCCACGACCCGCTTGGTGAACGTGCCCGCCGAGGGCGGGGCGGTGGTGTGGGCCGGAGGGGCCGCGGCGTCCGTGTTCCCGTTGGTGGAGGGATCTCCGCCCGTGACAGCGGCGCCGGACAGCGATACGCCGAGGGCCAGGACGAGCGCAGTTGTCACCGGCCCGCGCGGTATGTGGTCCATGTGGTTCCTTCCGGTGAATTGCCCCCCGCATTCGAAGCATTGCTCTCCGCTTATGTTTCAGCGCTCTGAGTACTGTTTCGTTGTGCCGTTCGGGTGAAGGGGAGGCTGTGGCCGGGAGGCGGACCAGCCTGAACGCCGCCCCGGGCGGCGGCGGACTGGGCAGTTTCAAATACCCCTGACGGAAAATGAGTTGGGGCATCCTCGTCTGCCGACGGGCGGCCCACCGTTCCCTGGTCCGCTGTACGGTGCGACCGGTCGGGGCCGCCGCGATCAGGCGCCCACTGCACCCGACCGGCGTAGCGTCGTGGAGTGCCCCCACCTCGCGGTTCACCCGAATGGCTACACTTCACCGGCAGTGCCGTACCCCCCCGTCGGCGGGTGGGCCGGGTGCTGTTCCCGGCCACACGCCGGGTGTCTCGATCCGTCAGCTTCTTCCTGTGAGCCGGGTACTCCGCATGGCAACCAACCGCACGGCCAAGAGCATCGCCACGCGTCAGCGTTTCGTCGACGAGGCTCTGCTTCTCTTCAAGGAGCGGGGCTACGAGAGCACGTCCATGGCCCAGATCGCGGCCGCGGCCGGCAGCAGCCGGGCCAACCTGTACCTGTACTTCAACAGCAAGTCCCAGATCATCAGGGCCCGCATGACCGAGATCGAGGCCGAGGTCGCCGAGCTCTACGAAGCGCTGGACGGGATGCCGAGGCACACCTCAGAGGCCCTGCGGGAGTGGCTGGGGACCGCCCGCGGGATGTGGCTGCGCTACGCCACGGAGTTCGAGGCCGTCAACCAGGCCATGGCCATCGACCAGGACGTGCTCGAGGAGTGGCTGGGCCTGATCCGACGCGTCTCGTCGGCCCACGCGGCGCTCCACCTCGACGGCGGGACGGAGGACGAGCGGACGGAACGCGAAGTGCACATGGCCACGCTCATGATGAGTCTGGAGCGCAACTTCTACTTCCTGTACCTCCGCGGCCACAAGGAGCGGGAGGAACTGATCCTCACCTCACTGGCCCGGCAATGGGCCCAGCTGTTCGACGACTGAGACGACCGACCGGGCCGGGGCCGCCGACACCACTCGGCGGGAAACCCGGAACACG
>NZ_JBHSPC010000067.1:0-64082 GCF_042656345.1 Streptomyces incanus | reverse complement strand
GCGAGGAAGCGGGTGGCGCCGCCGGCGTCAGCCGCCGAGCACCAGTCGCGGGCACCCGGCCTCGGCCCGGGACACGCAGATCAGCATGGTCTCGTTGGTCTCCTGCTCCGACGCGGTGAGGATCGAGTCCCGGTGGTCGGCCCGGCCGGAGACGATGCGCGTCTCGCAGGTGCCGCATGTCCCGGTCTTGCAGGAGGACACCACGGGCAGTCCGGTCCTCTCCGCGGCCTCCAGGATCGTCTCGTTCGCACCCACCTCGACGACCGTCCCGGACTCGGCGAACTCCACCTGGAACGGCGTGTCGGGAACGGTGCGCTCCACGGGCTTGGGAGCGAACCGCTCCATGCGCAGGGAGTTCTTCGGCCAGTGGGCGGTGTTCTCCTCGACGGCGCGCAGCAGGGGCTCGGGCCCACACGCGTAGACGAGCGTGTCGTCGCGCACCTCACCGAGCAGGCCGGCCAGGTCGATCAGCCCGTGCCGGTCCTGGGGGAGCAGCGTGACCCGGTCGCCGTGGACGGCCAGCTCGTCGCAGAAGGCCATCGAAGCGAGGGTGCGCCCGCCGTAGACGAGGTCCCATTCGGCCCCGGCACGCTCGGCCTCCCGGATCATGGGCAGGATCGGGGTGATGCCGATGCCCCCGGCGATGAAGAGGTAGTGGGGCGAGGGCAGGAGCCGGAAGTTGTTGCGCGGCCAGGACACGGTGACCCGGGAACCGGCGGCCAGCGCGTCGTGCACCGCAGCCGACCCGCCTCGGCCGGCCTCCTCCCGCAGCACACCGATGCGGTATGTGGTGCGGTCCTCGGGGTCGGAGGACAGCGAGTACTGACGCACCCACGGCTCACCCTTCCCGCCGGTCCCGTCCCGTCCGCTGTCGTCGCCGGGCACATGGACGTCGATGTGGGCACCGGCTTTCCACGGTGGCAGGTCCCCGCCGTCCGGGTGGCTCAGGGTCAGGGCGACGACACCGTCCGACGCCTCGGTGCGCTCCGTCACCTCCAGATTGAGCGTGCGCACGGTGCGCGTCCGGGACCGCTCGACGTCCGCGACGTCCCAGTGCACGTGCAGCGACCGGCGCACCGGGAGCAGGGCCATGCGCAGGAAGTCCAGCTCGTCGCTGTCGTCGGGACGCAGCGACGGCAGCCGCTCGAAGAGCACGCGCAGCCCCGTCGCCCCCTGGACGCGGGCGAGCGGATTGCCGAGGCAGGTGTGCCGTCCGGCGGTGAAGGCCAGGTGATCGGTGGGATCGGGACGGTGGATGTCGAACTCGAAGGGCCGGTCGACGTGCCGGGGGTCGGTGTTGGCCGAGGCCAGCGCTACCCACACCATGTCACCGGCCGAGATCTTCACGCCCGACAGTTCCACGTCGCGCGTCACCCGGCGGGAGGTGAACGTCGAGGACGGGCGCCGCCGCACCGTCTCCTCGAAGACCCGGGGCCACAGCTCCGGCTCGGCGAGTGCGTCCTGCAGCGCCCCGGGGTTCTGGGACAGGAAGATCACCGCATTGGTCATCGCCTGGGCGGTGGTGTCCGTGCCGGCCGCGGCGAACTCGGAGACGTGCAGGGCGATCTGTGGCGTGGGCAGCGCGTACGAGCCGTCCTTCGCCCTGGCCGACGCCATCACGGAGATGATGTCGTCGGCGTCGGAGTCGCGCCGCTCGTCCACGAGGGCACGCAGCGTCAGGTTGGCCTCGACGAAGCGGTCCCACACCTCGGTCCGCCCCGGTTCGGGCAGCGGTTCGTGCGCGGACGACAGCACGGCGAACAGGTCGTCGCGCAACTGCCGCATCATCGCCTCGTGTTCGTAGCCGAGACCCAGCAGCGCCATGATGGTCTGGGTCGTCAGCTCCAGCGAGTACTCCTCGAGCAGATTCGCCGAACCCCGGTTCTCGAACCGGTCGATGATGCGGTGCGCTCTGGCCTCGATCTCCGGCTGCAGCCGGTCCATGCGCTCCTTGACGAAGCCCCGCTGGGCCACGGAACGCGTTTCGGTGTGGCCGGGCGGGTCCTGCCCCACGATCATCTTCGACACGAGATCCGGCGGGTAGATCCCATGGTGCTTCTCCGGCACGTCCGCGGCCGAGTTGGCCGCCGACGAGTAGGTCCGCCAGTCCGAGAGGACGGTCAGACAGTCGTCCCGCCGCGTCACGATCCACGCGTTGAGGTGCGGGTACCAGAACACCGGAGAGGTGTCCCGGACCGTGGCCAGGTGGCCGGCCGGGTCCCGGTAGTAGTCGTCGCCCATCGCGTCGAAACCGTGGGCGACGGGGCAGCGGCCCACAGGACGGGCCTCTTCCTGCAGTGACGTCATGGCCTGGTCCTTTCGCGGGTCAGACGCTGGTTGCCGCGGAGGCGGCGATCGACGAGAGCTTCTGGAACCGGGCGACGTTGTCGCCCTCGTCCATCACCCCGGAGGAGAGGAAACAGAAGGACATGCCCGAGACGGGGTCCACCCACAGCAGGGACGAACCGGCCCCGTAGGAACCGAAGGTTCCCGGGGAGACGAACGGGCCGAAGAAGCGCGCGTGCGTCCCCGTGCCGGCGAGGGCCATGCCCAGGCCCATGTTCCCCGGCGGGAGGTCCCACTTGCGGGCGGCGGCGACCATGCCGTACAGGTCGTTGATCTGGTCGCCGGTCTGGTTGGTCACGGCGAAGTCCAGCACCGACTGCCCGATGAGCTGCTCGCCGGAAGCGGTCCGCCCCTTGGTGCGCAGCATCTCGGTGAAGGCGAAGACGTCGTCGATGGTGGACACCGCGCCGACCCACGGCATCTCGGCGTCCTCGCGGTCGATGACGTCGTTGAGGCACTCGATGTCCTCGGGCTTGAGCCAGGAGTCGTTGGCGACGATGACCTTCAGCGGCACGCCCCGGTCACGCCACTTCTCGGGCATCCCGAACCGGGTGTGCGCCATGCCGATGGGGTCGAAGACCTTCTCCCGCATGAGCTCCCGGAACGAGTCGGCACCGTAGGCGCGCCGGGCCATCTCGCCCATGAGCGCGTGGTTGATGGCCGCCGAGTAGTTCAGGTTCGTGCCCGGCTCATGCACGACGTCGACGCCGGCCAACGCCTCGATGACATCGGCCAGCACGGCGAAGCCCTCCGGGCCGAGGCCCGGGTTGGGCGTGGCGGGCATGCCGGCCCGGTGCGTGAGCAGGTGGGCGAGGTTGATCCGGTCCTTGCGCGCCGCACGGAACGGCTCGGTGCCGAAGAACTCGGGGATGAGGTCGACGACGCGGGTGGAGAGCATCAGCCTGCCCTCGCTGAGCGCCCGGAAGACCAAGGCGTTGGTGAAGCCCTTGGACATGGACAGGATGCGGTAGACGTCGTCGCGCCGGGTCGGGCGGTCGGCCCCGACGTCGGCCAGACCGTAGGTGCCGCGCAGGGCGATCTCGCCGTGGCGGGCCACGATGATGTTCGCCCCGTGGTAGGCGCCGTTCTCTATGTCCGCGCGGATGGTGTCGTCCAGGACCTCGAGGAAGCGGCGTTCGACGCCGGGCGTCTCGGTGAGGGTGACAGTGGGTTCCGGGGCCTCGGTGTGCTGCACTGGTTCTTCTCCGTCCGGTGTGCTGAGGGTGTCGGCGAGGCGCGTCAGAGCATGAGGGCGCCGCCGGAGGGCGCCAGCGTCTGGCCGGTGTAGTGCCCTGCCGCGTCCGAAGCGAGGAAGAGGACCGTGCGGCCGATCTCGTCGGGCTCCGCCAGCCGCTTCAACGGCTGGAGGGCGAGCAACGCCTGGACGTGGTCGTCGCCGGACGCCGTGAGCATGGGGGTTCTGATGCCGGCCGGGGCCAGGGCGTTGACCCGGATGTCGAACGGGGCGAGCTCGGCCGCGACCGCCTTGGTGAGGCCCACGACCGCGGCCTTGGACGCCGGGTAGTAGGCGGGCATCGGCAGACCGATGAGCCCCGCCACGGAGGCGAAGTTGATGATCGAACCGCTGCCGCTCTCCTTCAGCAGCGGCACGGCGGCACGGATCGCGTAGAAGGTGCCGTTGAGGTTGATCGCGACGACCCGGTCGAAGTCCTCGTCGGAGATGCCGCCCAGGAACTCCGGGTGGTAGGTCTCACCGGTCTTGAAGGACTCGGTCATCCGGTGGTTGATCCCGTCCACCCACGCCTGCTTCTCCTTGTTCGGCGTGGCGACACCGGCGGCGTTCACGAGGATGTGCAGCCGGCCGTGGTCCTCCCGGACCCGGTCGAAGACCCGGTTCACCGCGGCGGAGTCGGACACGTCCGCGGCATGGCCCCGAACCCGCTCCAGGCCGTCGAAGGCGCGGTCGAGATTCTCCTGCCTCAGATCCATTCCGTAGACCGTGGCACCGGCTCCCGCCAGGGCCTTCACGGCGGCCAGGCCCATGCCCGATGCCGCACCGGTCACGACCGCGATCCTGCCGTCGAGTTCCATAGACGATCCCCTCGTCGTTGAGGTGTGGACCTGCCGCGTCACGGCAAGTTCTGCCTTCCAGCGGGTGAAGTCCGGCCAACCTAACCAAAAATTTGACACCTGTCTAGGTTTAGTTTTCCGGGACGGACGCCGGATCTCCACTGGTGCGCAACGGGAGGTCTGCTGTGCAGAGGCGCGAAAGTCGGCCCACAGCCGGACACCGCCGCCCCCGCTGGGAGCGGGGCGGCGGTGTCGGGGGAGGAGGCGGGGGGTCGCCGGGAGCGTCAGGCGGCCCGCGCCACCCGGAAGGTCAGGCACACGAGGGGAGTGCCGTCCTCCACCGGGGTGCCCTCGCGCTCCCAGAAGCGACGATGGCCGGCCCGCCAGTCCTCGAGGGAAGCGTCGCCCTCGCCTTCGACGGCAGCGTGTTCCCACGTGACCTCCGCGAAGGACGTCAGATGCACACCAGTGATCTCGATCGTGGCGACGGCACGGCCATCGTCGTTCAGCAGGGCCAGCCGCTCACCGACGAACTCCAGCCCTTCGGTCTCCTCGACGTACTCGGCCAGCAGGCCGGTCGTGGCGGTCTTCCGTCCGGCCAGGACGAGAGAGTTCAACTCGTCACGCAACCCGCCCGGGGTGCCGAGTTCCAGTGCGCGCATACCGCCGACCCGTGGCCACATGTTCCTTACCGCCCTGCTCCGTCAGCCGTGTGAAACACGGATCGATCTTCGGCCGGCCATTATGTGCCGGGCCCGCGACGGCCGATCCGTTTCCACTGGACGGAAGAGGTCCCTGGCCGGGCGGCCCGGACGGACGCAGAATGACGGCCATGTCATCCTCGCGCGTCCACAGCCGTACGCAGATCGGCATCGTCGGTGCCGGTCCCGCCGGGCTCATGCTCTCCCACCTGCTCGCCCGTGCCGGGATCGATTCCGTCGCGGTCGACCTGCGCAGCCGTCGCGAGATCGAGGAGACCCACCGCGCCGGGATCCTCGAGCAGGACTCGGTCGACCTGCTGGCCGGCACCGGCGTCTGTGACCGGGTGCACCGCGACGGCCACCGCCACGACGGGATACAACTCGCCTTCGGCGGGGGCGCCCACCGGATCGACTTCCAGGATCTGGTCGGCGCCTCGACCCAGCTCTACCCCCAGACGGACGTCTTCCTCGACCTCGCCGACGCCCGCGAACGCGACGGCGGCGACGTCCGGTTCGGCGTCACCGACGTGTCGGTCGACGGCCTCACCTCCGACACCCCGGCCATGCGGTTCACCGACGCCGACGGCACCGCCCACGAGATACGCGCCGACTTCCTGGTGGGCGCCGACGGGTCACGCAGCCTGTGCCGCCGCGAGGTGCCGGAGGCCCGGCGCACGCAGTACTTCCGCGAGTATCCGTTCGCCTGGTTCGGCATCCTGGCCCAGGCGCCGCCCAGCGCTCCGGAACTGATCTACAACCACTCGCCGCGCGGCTTCGCACTGATCAGCCAGCGCACCGAGACCGTCCAGCGGATGTACTTCCAGTGCGACCCCGCGGAGGACGCCGCCGCCTGGTCCGACGACCGGATATGGGACGAGCTCCAGTCGCGCGTCGGGGCCAACGGGCACACGCTCGAGGAGGGGCCGATCACCTCCAGGACGGTGCTTCCGTTCCGCAGCTTCGTCCAGGAGCCGATGCACCACGGGCGGCTGGTGCTCGCCGGTGACGCCGCGCACACCGTGCCGCCGACCGGCGCCAAGGGCCTCAACCTGGCACTCGCCGATGTGCGGGTCCTGGCCGAGGAACTCGAGAGAGCGGTCGAGAGCGGTGACACCGCCCCACTGGAGGCCTATAGCGAACGGGCGCTCGGCAGGGTCTGGAAGGCGCAGCACTTCTCGTACTGGATGACCACGATGCTGCACATCCTGCCGGAGGCCACCCCGTTCGACGTACGGCGCCAGGAGGGCGAACTGGCCGCGGTGACCGGCTCGACCGCGGGCTCGACCTACCTCGCGGAGGCCTACACCGGCTGGCCGGAAGGGCGATGACCGTGGCACTGCCCCGCCGGGAACCGACCGCCAACCGGCTCGGCGAGGACGTCACCGGCTTCCTCCCCGACCGGGCGGGCGTACCCGGCACCGCGGGCTTCCGGCCCGAGGGCGACGCCGTGTGACGACTGGTCGTCGACCGCCTCCACGTACGGAGCAACGGCGGCCGCACCGCCTGCTCCCACGGCCTCGCAGCGGCGCTGTGCGACCTGCACCCAGAGGCCGACCGCGATCACCCTTCACGGCGCCGGCTGGTCGAGGGTGCCCGAGGACGAGGTGCTCGACGCGATCCGCCCCGGCGGCGGCCGCTTCCTCCCGGCGGACCCGCTTCCGCTCAACGGAAGTGACGCGTGGACCTCTTGATGCGGTCCCGGGCTCCTCTCTCTGACCTCAGGTGCAGAGTAGCGATCAGGGCTTCGTGACCAAGGTCTTCTTGGGCTGGCGGGGCACGCTCTTGGTCTTGTCGAGGTGTCCGTACACCGTCGACCGCGACACACCGAACAGGTCGGCGATCTGTTGGACGGTCTTCTCGCGGGCGTCGTAAAGCTGTTGGGCGAGCGCGGCCTGGTCCTCGGTGAGCTTCGGCCGGCGCCCGCCGACCCGGCCGCGGGCCCGCGCGGATGCGAGCCCGTCATGGGTGTTGGCCACGATCAGCTCGCGCTGGAGCTCGGCGAGGACGGACAGCGTCCCGAACATCGCGCGGCCTTCCATGGTGGAGGTGTCGATGCCCTGCTCAATGACATGCAGCCCGATGCCGCGCTCACGCAGGTCGGTGCCGAGGATCACCAGGTGCAGCACGGAGCGGGAGAGCCGGTCGAGCCGGGTGACCTTCAGCGTGTCGCCCTGCCGCAGCAGCTGCACGACGAGGTCGAGCTTAGGGCGGGACGCCTTTGCGCCGCTCGCGGTGTCGACGTGGATGTGGTCGCGGTCGACGCCGGCCCGCAGCAGGGCGTCGATCTGATGATCAGGGTTCTGGTCGGCCGTCGAGATGCGGCAGCAGCCAATGAGTGCTGTCGGAAACTATCCGAAGTGCCGTTCTCCGACGTTGATTTCCGATACGCGTTGCCGACACTGCCGATCTGCGGGTTCGTGATCACGGTGGTGAGTATCGGCAGACGGTCGTTTCCCGACACTGCCGACCTCGAATCACGTGCGTCTGTTGGAGCATCAGGGATGGTCGGGTCCGACAATACGAGCCAACGCGCGCAGACCAGCAACGATGTCGGCGCCGGTGGGGGCCCGATCGGGGTCAGTGAGCCACTGTGTCATCAGACCGGTGAGCAGAGCCATTTGGACGGCGCCCAGCGTGCGCGCCGCTTCATCGTCGACTGCGTCCTCCTCGACGTTGCAGAGGATGGCCGCAAGGCCCCGCCGCCCCTGGACCTGGCCCCCGGCGAGGTAGCGGCGCAGGTCCTCGGAGTGCTCGGCCTGGGCGAGTGCCTCGACCGAGGCGAGCCACAGAGTGCGGTGCGTGGAAAAGGACTCGATGATCCCGTCCCACATCGCCTCGTACCGCTCGGCGGGTGTGGCTTCCTTCGCGCCGAAGGCTGCCAGGGTGCGGCCGGTGTAGGTGCCCCATTCGTCGATGGCGTCGATGAGTGCGGCGTTGAGCAGCGCCTCGCGGGAGCCGAAGTGGTAGCCGATGGCAGCCATGCTGACCCCGCCGGAGGCGGCCGTGATGTCGCGGACGGTGGTGCGTGCCCACCCTTTCTCCTCCAGGCAGCGGCGGGCCCCGGCGAGCAGGTCTTCACGATTTCCCATGGTCGGAGGCTATTCGGTGGCGATTCGTTCGCGCAAGACGATCGTCTTAGGCGAGCGAATGAGACGCCCGTCTTGTGCGTACGCCCAAATCTTCGCTACGGTCCTTTTCCTCGCAACCGAGATGGGGGATCTGCCATGAGTGGCATCACCGCGAACGACACCGCCACCCGCGCCGAACTCGTCATTGACGGCCGTCGGCTGTCGTACCTCGACTTCGGCGGGACCGGCCGGCCGCTGGTCGCGCTGCACGGTCACCTGTCCGAGGGCGTCACGTTCGCCCACCTCGCCCGGGCGTTGAGCCCCGAGTGGCGGCTGATCGCCCCGGACCAGCGCGGCCAGGGGGAGTCCGACCGTGCCACCGACTACTCGCGGGAGGGATACCTCGCCGACCTCCAAGCCCTCTTGGACCACCTGGAGTTGGACCGTGTCGTGCTGCTCGGCCACTCCCTCGGCGCCATCAACGCCTACCAGTTCGCCGCCCACCGCCCCGAGCGCGTCAGCGCGCTCGTCAACGCCGAGGGTCCCGCCGCCCTGGGCCTGGACGGGGCGAACCCCCTCGGCTTCCTGCTGAACCTGCCCTACCAGGCGTCCACCCGCGACGCGCTGGTCGCAGGCCTGGGCCCGGCCGCGCCGTACTTCTCCGACCGGCTACGGGAGAACGCGGACGGCACCTGGCGGCTGCCCTTCCACCCCCAGGAGATGTACCAGTCCGAGGAGCAGGTCCACGGTGACCACTGGGACGACTGGACGGCCACTGCCTGCCCGGCCCTGCTGGCCCACGGCACCAAGGGAGTCATCCCGCCCGAGCAGGTCCGTGCCATGGTCGAGCGCCGCGCAGGCACCGTGTCGGCCGAGCTGGACGCCGACCATCTCATCTACACCACAGCCCCCGACGCGTTCGCCGCCGCGGTCCGGGCGTTCCTCACCCGGATCTAGGCAGCTCGACAGCGCTGCCCTTCCCCCGTTGCCTCCTCGGCCTGCCCGCTGAGGAAGCGACGCCTATCGAAAGCGGGCGGGAGCGGGCGAATCGGTGTTGACCCGAGCGCCATCAGGCACCGGAGCCCAAGGACGCCACAGAACTGGGCACGGGCCGACGTCGGCTCGGTAATGGTGTCGGCATGGGAGTCGACCCCGCCGAACACGTCCTGGTCCGCGGTGTCCGCTCCAACCTCTGATGTCATGCTGATGATGCCTTCCCAACCGGAGGTGGGCACCGGCCGGGTGGCGCAGACAGGACATTGAGGGGGCTTCTGGCCAGGCTCCTGACTTGTTCAATAGGGCCCAGATGCTCGGTCTGCAGCCGTAGCGTCCAGGGTGTTGGTCGGCACGGGCCCGTAGTGTTCCTTGCCGCCCTCGGGCCGGCTCACTGAGAGCGTGCCGCCGCCGGCCGACACCCGCGCGCTGAACTCGGTGCTGCACACCATCGCCGTCTGCCGGATCCGCGACGGCGGGCGCGGACAGGACTACTGCCTCCGCAAGATCAGTGAGGGGAAGACCCCTTCGGAAGCCCGCAGGGCCCTCAAACGACGGCTGTCCAACGTGGTCTACCGGATCATGAAACGAGATCTACGGAACCACCTCGCTCAGGCCGCTTGACACACAGAGGCGCTATCAGGTCATGTTCCGCCGGGCCGGAGCCATGAGAACAGGTCCCGGCGGCCGGACAGAACAGCCGGAAGACAGCCCAGTAGGGCGTCAGTCAGTGCCCGAGTCACGACCACCGGAACCTGAGTATCAGCATCAATGTCAGTGCCTGGTGCGAGACTGCGGGACATGACGGAACCGAACCCGAAAGCGGACCTGACCCGCTATCTGCAGGACGCCAGACAAGCCCTCGTGTGGAAACTCGAAGGGCTCTCGGAGTACGACGTCCGCCGCCCGCTGACGCCTACCGGAACCAACCTGCTGGGGCTGGTCAAGCACGCCGCCGGAGTGGAACTGGGCTACTTCGGCGATGTGTTCGGCCGGCCGTTCTTCCGGCAGGATCCGCCGTCCTGGTGGTACACGCAGGACGGCGAACCCAACGCGGACATGTGGGCCACCGCGGACGAGTCGCGCGAGGAGATCGTCGCGCTCTACCACCGGGCCTGGGAGCACGCGGACAGCACGTTCGCGGCACTTCCGCTCGACACCGTCGGCCACGTCCCATGGTGGCCTCAGGAGCGGAGGGAGACCACGCTGCACCACCTCCTGGTGCGCGTGATCGCCGACACCCACCGGCACGCCGGCCAGGCGGACATCGTGCGGGAGCTCATCGACGGGGCCGTTGGCTGGGGGAAGGGAGCGAGCGGCCTGCCGTCCGGTGACGCTGCCTGGTGGGAGGCCCACCGACGCCGGCTGGAGCAGGCGGCGAGGGAGGCCGACAGCCGCTGACCGCCCACCGCGCAGGCCTCGACCTGGTGTCGGTAGACGGCGATGATGAGATCCGCCCGGGTCGGGAAGTGGCGGTGGATCGTGCCCACCCCGACACCGGCCTCGGCCGCGATCTCGCGCACCGGCGCATCCACGCCCGAGGTGACGAAGACGGTGGCCGCCGCGTCGAGCAGCGTCTTCTCGTTGCGCCGGGAGTCCGTCCGCTTGGGCCGGCCCGCGTGTCCCGCCTCGTTGCTGCCGCTGCCGCTGCCGCTGCCGCTGCCGCTGCTGTCGGTGTCGCTCACCGCGTCGCTCCCTCCGCTGCCGGACCTGCTGTACGGAACGTGGTTCCGTACCCTCATTCCGGAGCGGTTGCGGGCTCAGGACCTGGTCGTGCGCAGCATCGCCCACACGGTCCGGCCGTCCCCGTGCTCGGGGACCCCCACCCCCCAGTGCTCCGACACGGCCTTGACCAGCAGCAGTCCGCGTCCGACCTCGTCCCGGGAACCGGCCCGTCGCGTCCGGGGCACGGACGGACCGCTGCCGTCGTCCGTGACCTGGATCAGCACCAGGTCCGGCGTGGCTCCCAGAGTGCAGGCGATTCTCCGGCTGCTCGTGTGGAGGACGGCGTTGGTGAGGAGCTCGCTCACCACGAGGGCCGCTGTGTCGCAGTCGTCCGGGACGACACCCCAGACGCCGAGCTGCTCCGCCACGAGGTGACGGGCCCTCCCGACGGTTCTGTGGTCGGAGGGCAGGAAGTAGGCGGCCCGGCAGGCGGCGGCGCCGAGGTCGGGGGGAGGGGTGCCACCGGCCGTGGGGGTGGCGTCGGTTAAGGCCACGAACGATTCCTAACGTGGGGGAGCACCGGATGCCGCGCGCTGTGGGAGCGGTCATGACAGGCGTCCACGTGGCCATGCGTAGCCGGCGCCTGGCGTGCGGTCCGGAGAAACCTGGTCATCCCGTCACTATGATTGCCCCGCCAGGACTCTGACAACCCATCACTTTGCACAGTGCACAACTTTGCTGTGCAGCTGTCCGCGAGGCGAAGCCCGTGGCAGACTGCTCGGCGGCCGGTCGTTCGAGGAGGCATGCGACGTGAGCGCACCGCGGTCGGCCCCGACCGTCCTTCAGATGGCGCTGGGAAGACGGCTCCAGGAATTGCGGCGGACCAAGGGCCTCTCGGCGCAGGATGTCGGTGCCAGGCTGCGCCAGGCCCACACCACGGTCACCAGAATGGAGCAGGCCAAGGTCACTCTGAAGTGGGCCACGATCAAGGCGCTGTTGGAGATCTACGGCGTACCGGAGGACGAGGCCCGGGAGTTCCTTGCCCTGACCGACCAGGCCAACCAGCCCGGCTGGTGGAGGAGTTACCGTGATGCCCTGCCGAACTGGTTCGCGGCGCACGTCAGTCTGGAGAACTCGGCCACTCACATACGGGGCTATGAACCCCACGTCGTCCCGGGACTTCTCCAGACCGAGGACTACGCCCGCGACGTCCTGAGGCTGAACCGCCCCCACCCGGCGCCGGAGGAGCTGACCCGGCGCGTGGCACTGCGGATGGAGCGTCAGGCGCTGCTCACCCGCCGGGACCCGGTCACGCCCCGGCTGTGGATCGTCATGGACGAGACCGTCCTGCGGCGACCGGCCGGCGGGCCCGAGGTCATGAAGGCGCAGATCGACCGTCTGATCGAGGTGACGGACCTGTCGAACGTCACACTTCAGGTGCTGCCCTTCACCGCAGGACTGCACCCTGGCGCATTCGGGCCCTTCACTCTCTTCCGTCTTCCGATGCCGGATTTCCCGGACATCGTCGGCACGGACAATCTCAGCGGCGCCCAGTACAGCGAGGATCGGAGGGAAGTCACGCTGCACCGTGAGGTGCTCGACCGGATGAGCGCCCAAGCCATGTCCAAGGGGCGCACCAGGGAATTCCTTTCGGACGTCCGCAAGGAGTGGGAATGATGAAGCACGTGATGAACGCCGCAGGTGATCTGGGAACCGAGGGGTGGCGCAAACCGTGGAGCGGCAGCAATAACGGAAACTGTGTCGAGGTGAAGAAACTCGGCGGTGGGAGGGTGGCGCTGAGGCAGTCGACGGACCCCGATGGCCCCGCCCTCATCTGCACCACCGCCGCGATCGCCGAACTGGTCAGGGCGGCCAAGTCGGGAGCGGTGGACTTCCTCGTCGCCTGAGACCTGTCTGGAACACGCCGGGCGCGTCCGTGCAGAAGCGCATTGAAGTGTACTGGTCGGTACCAGTTGAATGAAATGAATCACCACGCCGATGCCGTAGCGGAGGACTGAAGTGACAGACACGGGATTCAACGCGGACGACATCGACACCGGCAAACCCCAGTCGGCCCGCATGTACGACTAATTCCTCGACGGAAAGGGCAACTATCCCGTCGACTGGGAAGCCGCTGAGAAGGTGATCTCCTTCTTCCCCGACGTGAAGGAAATGGCGCGGATCATCGCGACTTCATGCACCGGGCCGCCCGGCTGCTCGCGGAGCGGGGAGTCCGTCAGTTCCTCGACATAGGCACCGGAATACCCACCGAACCCAATCTCCACCAGATCGTCCAGAAAATCACACCCGAGGCCCGCGTGGTGTACGCGGACAACGACCCGATCGTCCTCAGGCATTCCGAGGCGCTCCTGCACAGCACACCGCAGGGCAGCACCGCCTACATCCAGGCCGACGCGAGGGAGCCGGGGAAGATCCTCGCGGCGGCGAGGGAGACCCTCGACTTCGAGCAGCCGGTCACCCTGTCCTTGGTGGCCCTGCTGCACCTGGTGGCAGAGGAGGACGACCCCTACCGGATCGTGTCCGAACTGCTCAAGTCCCTCGCCTCCGGCAGCTATCTGGTTCTCTCCCGTGCGACAGGAGACTTCGACGCCGAGACCTGGGAGCGTGTCGTCGAGGTCTACCGCAAGGGAGGGACCTCCGCCCAGGTCCGGTCACGCGACGAGTTCGCCAGGTTCTTCGCGGGACTCGAGCTGATCGACCCCGGCATAGAACTCGCGGAGCGCCGGCACCCGGAGTCCGGGAAGCAGCACAGCCGAGGTGAGCAGATCCCGTTGTACGTCGGAGTCGCCCGCATCCCCTGAGGACTGCGCCGCGGCGGCGGGCCGCAGGCGCCCGTGGCCCGCCGCGGCACCCCGCCCCCGTCCGGGCCGGTGCGACAGCAGCAGCCCGCCTGGAACATCCCCCGTCGCATGCCCCCTCACACGCCCGCGAAGACCGTCGGCCCGCCCCGGCGGCGCCGGTTCCTGACGGCCGGCCGACTGTGCGCGAGGTCTGGACAGCCGTTCGGCGACGTGTTGTCATTCCGCTGCACAGTGAATTTCCAACGTTGAAAGGTTCTCCGGCCATCGCAGCGCCGGTGCCGTACCGTACCGGCGGGCCCGCGTCGGCCGCCGGTGAACACCCCCAACCGGCCGGGCCGTTCACCTGATGCAGTCCGTTTCGTCCTGTCTCCAAGCCCCCTGCGCGAGGAAAGGTTCGATGACAAGACAACACACCCGCCCGAGAGCCCGGTGGTGGGCTCTGCTGACCGCCGCGGCCCTGGTCCTGCCCACGAGTGCCGCGGTTCCCGCCGCGGCGGCCGCGGAATCCGCGAGCGGCAGCACGTCCGCGCGTACCGCCGGTGCGGCAGCCGATGCCGCCGTCGAGCCGCACGGCCTGAAGGGCGAGTACTTCAGCATGTCGGCGCCGGGAGCCAGGGACTTCGCCGAGCTCGGCGGCACCCTCCTGGAGCCGCAGATCAACTTCTCCGGCCTGACGAGCACATTCGAGGAACTGACCGGGAAGACGGAGCACACGACCGCTCGCTGGACGGGGCAGATCGAGGCCCCGACGACCGGCGACTACACGTTCTACGCCATCGGCGACAACGGATTCCGCCTCTTCATCGACGACAAGCCGGTCATCGACCACTGGGAGCCGGACTGGGACAGGGAGCAGACCAGCGAGCCGATCAGGCTGGCCGCCGGTGAACAGCACACCTTCCGGCTGGAGATGTTCCAGGACCTCGGCGGGTCGAACATGTTCCTGCGCTGGTCGAGCCCGACGACGCCCAAGCAGCTCGTCCCCGAGTCGGCGTTCACCCCGCCCGCAGGCTTCGCGGTCTTTCCGGTGGACCTGTCGGTCGCCGAGGACGGGAAGCGGCTACGCGCACGCTTCGAGGACCGGGTCGGCGACCTCGACGAGGTCGCAGAGCATCTGAGGATCGAGGCCGACACGACCGCCATGCCGGTCAAGTCGGTGAAGGCCGCTCCCGGCGACCGCACCTCCCTCCTCGTCACCCTCGCGAAGCCGATCCAGAAGAACCAGCAGGTCCGGTTCACCTACGACGGCGAGGGCGGCCTGACGGCCGGCGGCAAGACCGTGCCCCGGATCGTCCGCTACGCGACGAACGCCTCCAGCCACCGTCTCACCACGGAGTGGAGCGACAAGCTGGACAGGAAGAACCCGCTGCCGGAGCACCCCCGTCCGCAGCAGGTGCGGTCCCAGTGGAAGAACCTCAACGGGACCTGGCAGTTCAGCGGTGCGAAGGCGGGCGAGCAGCCGGTCTTCGGCAGGAACCTGGACGAGAAGATCACCGTGCCGTTCCCCGTCGAGTCCCAGCTGTCCGGGCTCGAGCGGCACGAGGACCACATGTTCTACCGCAAGCTCGTCGAGGTGCCGAACAACTGGAAGGTCGGCGAGGGCAAGCGGCTGAAGCTCCACTTCGGCGCCGTGGACTACCAGGCCCGCGTCTGGGTCAACGGCAAGAAGGTCGCCGAACACACCGGTGGCTACACCGCGTTCAGCGCCGACATCACCGACGCACTCAAGGGCAGGGGAGCGCAGGAGGTCGTGGTCGCGGTCACCGACACCGGCGGCGCCGACCAGCCGACGGGCAAGCAGCACACCCGTCCCAGCGGCATCTTCTACACCCAGTCGTCCGGGATCTGGCAGACGGTCTGGATGGAGCCCGTCGCCGACACGGCCATTGACAACGTCGTCACCACGCCCGATATCGACACCAGCAGCCTGGCGGTGACCGTCGAGTCCGAGGGCGCCTCCTCGAAGGCGCGCGTGGAGGCCGTCGCCCGCGACGTCCGCGGGAAGGTCGTCGGCAAGATCAGCGGACCTGCCAACCGCCGGCTCCAACTCCCCGTGACGAAACAGCACCTGTGGAGCCCCGACGACCCCTACCTCTACGACCTCGACGTCAGACTGACCGACGGCAGGTCGGCCGACAGGGTCGGCAGCTACTTCGGTATGCGCGAGATCGGGATCGAGGAGGTCGGCGGCTACCAGAAGCTGGTGCTCAACGGAAAGCCCGTCTTCTCCCTCGCCACCCTCGACCAGGGCTTCTGGCCCGACGGCCTCTACACCGCCCCCAGCGACAAGGCGCTGGCCTTCGACCTCGAGGCACACAAGAAGCTCGGCTTCAACGCCGTCCGCAAGCACATCAAGGTGGAGCCGGCGCGCTGGTTCTACCACGCCGACAAGCTCGGCCTGCTGGTCTGGCAGGACTTCGTCTCCGGGAACATCACCAACGGGACCGGACAGAAGGCCTTCGTCGACCAGGGCCGCGAGATGATGCGCCAGCACCACAACTCGCCCTCGGTCATCGGCTGGATCGTCTTCAACGAAGGCTGGGGCGAGTGGAACCGCGAGGAGAGCGGTCGCATCGCCGAGTCGGTGAAGGCCGCCGACCCCTCCCGCGTCGTCAACGCCCACAGCGGTGTCAACTGCTGCAACTCCAAGGGCGACTCGGGCAAGGGCGACATCATCGACCACCACGACTACAACAACGACGACCCGCCGTTCCCCGATCACCGGGCGGCCATGGACGGTGAGCACGGCGGCTTCACCCTGCGCACCCCGGGCCACATGTGGCCGGGCACGCCGACGGTGATCTACAGCGGGGTCGCCGACAAGGAGGCGCTGACCCGCAAGTACGTGGAGAACACCGAGCGGTTCTACCTCGACCAGGCCGCCGCCGAACTCTCCGGTTCGGTGTACACGCAGATCACCGACCTGGAGAACGAGCTCAACGGCCTCTACACCTACGACCGCCGGGAGATCAAGGTCGACCCGGTCCGGGTGCGTGAGGTCAACCGCAAGGTCATCGCGGCCGGCGCCGCCGCGGGCGAGCGGGAGCAGTTGAAGGGCGGCGGCCGCTGGACCCTCGACGAGGGCACCGGCACCACCGCGAAGGACGGCGGACCCAACGGCAAGCCCCTGACGCTCACCGAGGGCGCCGGCTGGACCCCCGGTGTCCGCGGCAGCGCGCTCGAGTTCGACGGGCAGGGCGGGCACGCCGAGACGGCCGGCCCCGTGCTCGACACCACCGGCAGCTACTCCGTCGCCGGCTGGGTCAGGCTCGACTCGCTCCCCGGCAACTACGCCACCGCGATCAGTCAGGACGGGCGGCGCCAGGCCAGCCCCTTCTACCTGCAGTACGGGCAGGGCGCCTTCGCCTTCAGTACCCCCGGCGGGAAGCGCGCCCGGCTGGAGACGAAGCCGGACACGGGCCGCTGGTACCACCTCGTCGGTGTCCGTGACGATGCCCGCGACGAGATCGACCTCTACGTCGACGGCACCCTGGCGGCGACCTCCGCCGCCGGCCCCGCCTACGTCGGCTCGGGTCCGCTCGCCGTGGGCCGCGCCCAGTGGAACGGCGGCGACACCGATTTCTGGGACGGCGCGGTGGACGAGGTCCACGCGTACGACAGGGCACTCACCGCCGGGGAGGTGAGCGCCCTGCACGACCGGGAGAAGCCGTAGGCGGGCGGCCGGCAGGCACGGTCCCCCGTGCCTGCCGGCAGTGCCGGCAGGAGCGGGAAGGTGCGGGTGCCGTCGGCACCCGCACCTTCCGTCCGTCGGGGGAGCGCCGGCCCGGGACACGCAGGGGCCGCCGGCCCCGGGACCGCCGCCGCCCGTCACCCCGGGTGCCGAACACCGCTCACGGTGCCCAGGGCGCCACCACGGTCCGGTGGTGTCCTCCGCGGACAGAGCGGGGTTGTCCCAGGTACGCGTACCGCCCGGGGTGGCAGGCCACAACCGGGCGTCGTAGAGGCGCAGATACTCGATGGGACGGTTTTGCGACTCGAAGGAGCAGCAGGAACGGTCGGGGAGGCCGGGGACGACCCTTCAGGTGGCCGGCCGCACCGAAAGCCGGACGCGGCAGCCGGTCCGGGGAGGGAGGGCCGCCGCGTCCGGAGCTTCACAGCAGCCGGCGTCTGCGGCCCAGCCAGGTCTGGGCGACGACCACGACGGCCAGGAAGGCGCCGCTGACGACCTGCTGGTAGGAGGAGTCCAGGGAGCCGATCTGGTTGATGACGTTCTGGATCACTTTGAGCAGCAGGACCCCGACCAGGGAGCCGCTGACGAAACCGAGGCCGCCGGTGAGCAGGGTGCCGCCGATCACGACGGCGGAGATGGCCTCCAGCTCCATCCCGTTGCCGAGGATGGTCACCCCAGAGGCGAGCCACGCCGCGTTGAGCGCGCCCGCCAGCCCGGCCAGCAGCCCGGACAGCGTGTAGACGAGGATCTTCGTACGGGCCACCGGAGCGCCCATCAGGGCCGCCGCGTCCTCGTTGCCGCCGACCGCGTACACATGCTGCCCGAAGCGGGTTCGGCGCAGCACGACGGCACCCGCGACGAACAGCGCCAGGGTGATCCACACCGGGTTGCCGACGCCGAAGGCGGTGCCCTGGCCGAGTTCGGCGAGGAAGGAGCCCTTGCCGATCAGATACGTCTCGGCGCCCTCGTCGGTGAGGGCCAGCATCAGGCCGCGCGCCCCGAGCATCGCCGCCAGCGTGACGATGAACGGCGCCAGCCGGGAACGGGCCACCAGCAGTCCGTTGACGACGCCGATCCCGCCGCACACCACCAGGGGCAGCAGCAGCGCCACCGGCGTCCCGTGCCGCGATCCCCAGGCCGCCAGAACACCGCCCAGGGCGAACAGGGAACCGACCGACAGGTCGATGCCCCCGGTGATGATGACGAAGGTCATCCCGAGCGCGACGATCGCCAGGAACGCCGAACTCGTCGCCATGTTGCCGACGTTGTCCCCGGTGGCGAAGGAGTCGAAGCCGAACGACGCCACCAGGGAGACGATCACCAGCACGGCCAGCGCCCCGTGCTGCTGGACCAGGGCGCTCAGCCGCTCCTTGCGCGCGGAGCCCTCGGGCCCGGTGTCCTTCGGCGGTTCGCCGCCCGCGGCGGTCACGGGCACGTCCGTCTTCGTGGCGGTCATCGCTTCCCCCGTCCCCGTGCCGCGTAGACCGCGCACACGATCACAATGGCCTGCGCGATCTGGGTCCACGAAGGCGGCAGATCGTGCTTGATGAGGGTGGCGGTGAGCAGCTGGATGAGGACGGCTCCCGCCACGGTGCCGGCGATGTTGACCCGGCCGCCGGTCAGCGGGGTCCCGCCGACCACGACGGCGGTGATGGCGGACAGCTCCATCAGATTGCCCAGCGAGGTCGGGTCGCTGGCCTGGAGCCGCGCGGTGGCCAGGACGCCCGCCACGGCCGCGAGCAGCGCGCACAGCACATACACGATGATCAGCACACGCCGCACCGGCAGACCGGCCAGCTGCGCCGCGGGCCGGCTGTCGCCGATGGCGAGGAGCTGGCGTCCGAACGTGGTGCGGCGCACCACGAACGCCGCCAGCAGCGCCAGGGCGGCGGCGACGAGGATCAGGTACGGGATGCCCAGCACGTCGCCGGACCCCAGGGAGGCGAGATTCGGGTTGCGCAGATCCTCCAGCTGCGGCAGCAGCACCAGCGCGAGGCCCCGGCCGCCGACCATGAGTGCCAGGGTGGCCACGATCGGCTGCACCCCGACAAGGGCGACCAGCGCCCCGTTGGCCAGCCCGATCGCGGCGGCGAACACCGCCACCACCAGCAGCGCCGGCAGCAGACCGTAGCCGAGGTAGAGGGCCGTCACGGACGCCGCGAGGGCCATCACCGCACCGACCGACAGGTCGATGCCCTCGGTGCCGATGACCAGGGCCATCCCGATCGCGACGATGATGACGGGGGCGACCTGCACGGCCTGGGTGCGGAAGTTCTCCGCGGACAGGAAGTGCGGGGTGATGACGATGTTGACGACCAGGAGCAGCGCCACGCCGGCGTGGACGCCGTAGGTCTGCAGCCACTGCAGGACGCGGGCCCGGTCCAACGGCGCGGTGCGGAGAGCGGCTTCAGCCATCGCCGGCCTCCTCCGCGGCTGTGACCCGGGCCGTACGCCCGGCCGTGTGTCCGGCCGGGGCATGCCCGGCGATGGTCCGCATGAGTGTGTCCTCGGTGACCTCGTCGCCGGCCAGCTCGCCGACGACCGCACCGTCCTTCAGTACGACCACGCGGTCGGACCCTTCGATCAGTTCCTCCAGATCGGAGGAGATGAGCAGGACGGCCAGGCCGTCCTCGGCCAGTTCGTCCACGAGCTTCTGCACCTCGGCCTTGGCCCCGACGTCGATGCCCCGGGTGGGCTCGTCCAGCAGCAGCACCTTGGGGTTCATCGCCAGCCAGCGGGCGAGCAGCACCTTCTGCTGGTTGCCGCCGGACAGTTCACCGACCTTCTGGTGCGGCGAGGACGCCTTGATGCGCAACCGCTCGATGAACGTGTCGACGACACCGTCGACGCGTGCTTCGGAGACCAGACCGAAGCGGGACAGCCGGGGCAGCACGGCCAGCGCGATGTTCTCGCGGACCGAGAGACCGGGCACGATGCCCTCGCTCTTGCGGTCCTCGGGCAGCAGACTGACCCCGGCCCGGATGGCGGCGGGCGTGGACCCGCCGCGCAGCGGCACACCGGCCACCACGACCCGGCCCGAACTCGTCGCCAGCGCACCGGAGATGGCCTTGGCCGTCTCGGTCCGCCCGGACCCGAGCAGCCCGCCGAGCCCCACCACCTCGCCGGGCCGGATCGTCACGGACACGCCCCGCAGCCGGTGCGGGACCGTCAGATCCCGTGCCTCCAGCACGGGCTGGGTACCGGCGGTGTGGTGGTCGCCGGTGAACTTGGTCAGGCCCTCCTCGCGGACCTCGCCCAGCTCCCGGCCCAGCATGGTCGACACCAGGGAGAGACGGTCGAGGTCGGCGAGCCGGCCGTGATGGACCCGGCGCCCGTCGCGCAGCACGGTGACCGTGTCGCACACGGCGTACAGCTCGTCCAGACGGTGACTGACGTAGACGACCGCGATGCCGTCGTCGCGCAGCCGCCGGATCACCGAGAACAGTGTCTCGACCTCCCGCGGTTCGAGGGAGGAGGTCGGTTCGTCCATGATGACCACGCGTGCCGCGGTGGCCACCGCGCGGGCCAGGGCGACCATCTGCTGGGCGCCCACCCCGAGGGCACGCAGCGGCAGGCGGACGTCCACCCGGACCCCGTAGGCGCGCAGCGTCTCCTCGGCCTCCCTGTGCATGCGGGCGAAGTCCAGCAGGCCGAAGCGGGTGCGCGGCTCGCGGCCGAGGAAGAGGTTGCGGGCCACGCTCAGCAGCGGGATGAGGTTGACCTCTTGGTAGATGGTCGAGATCCCGGCCTTCTGGGCCTCCAGCGGTGTGGCGAACGAGACGTCGCGGCCCTGGAAAACGATGTCACCGGCGTCGGGCCGGTGGACCCCGGTGAGCAGCTTGATGAGGGTCGACTTGCCGGCGCCGTTCTCGCCGATCAGGGCGTGGACCTCGCCCGGGTGCAGGGTCAGGTCCACGTCGTCCAGGGCCCGGACGCCGGGGAAGGTCTTGCTCAGTCCGCGGACGGCGAGGACTTCGGCGGGGGGAGCCACCTGTGCCTCCAGGAAGTGGGTCAGGAAGTGAGGGGTGACGCGGTGGCGGGGCCCGCCGGGCAGGCCGGGCCCCGCGGGGGGATCAGTAGGCCCTGCCGAGGTCCTGCTCGGCGTTCCCGGTGGTGTACGCGCCGTCCTCGATGATGATGTCCTGGGCCACTTCCTTGCCCTGTGTGAAGGTGTCCAGCGTCTCGAACGCCAGCGGGCCGAACCGTGGGTTGGACTCGATCACACCGGTGATCCAGCCGTCCACGATGCCCTGCACGGCGTTGCGCGTGCCGTCGACCGTGACGATCTCGACGTCGCCGGCCTTCTTGCCCGCGCCCTTGAGCGCGGCCACCGCGCCCAGGCCCATCTCGTCGTTCTCCGCGTAGATGCCCTTGATGCCGGGCTTGGACTGGATGAGCTGCTCGGTGACCTGCTGGCCCTTCTCCCTGGCGAAGTCGCCGGTCTGCTCGAAGACGACCTTCAGGTCGGGGGCCTTCTCGGCCACACGGTCCTTGAAGCCCTTGGTGCGTTCGGTGGTGACGTTGTTCCCGGCCGCGCCCAGCAGGATCGCGACCTCGCCCTTGCCGCCCGTGGCCTCGATCATCCGGTCGGCGGCCCGCCGGCCCTGCTCGACGAAGTCCGAGGCGATGAAGGAGACGTAGTCCTCGCAGGCCGTGGCGTTGATCTTGCGGTCGATCGTGATGATCGGGACCTTCTTGGCGGCGGCGGCCTGCAGCACCGGGTCCCAGCCGTCGGAGTTGAGCGGCGCGATGACCAGCAGGTCGGCGCCCTTGGCGAGCAGGTCCTGGACGTCGCTGATCTGCTTGGAGAACTGCGACTGGGCGTTGGCCGTCAGCAGTTTGACGCCCCGCTTCGCCGCCTCGTCCTTGATGGACTGCGTCTCGGCGATGCGGAACGGGTTGGCCTCCTTCTCCGACTGGGAGAAGCCGACGGTCGCGCCCTTGAGGTCCAGCTTCTCGCCGCCGTACGCGTCGATGGTGCAGGTCTTGCCGCCCGGCTTCGGCGAGGCGACCTTCTGGCCCGCGTCAGCCGCGGCGGACGGGGACTTCTTGCCGGCCGACGCGTCGTCCTCCGACTTCGCGCAGGAGGTGGCGGTGAGGGCCACCGTGGCGGCCATGGCCACGATCACGGGACGGGCGAGGAGCTGAGAGCGGTGAGTGGTGCGCTGCATGGTGACCCCGATCCGGGTGACGCTGAAAGGGAACTGGGGAGCTGTAGGCGCGCGGAACTGGTGGTGCTCCCTGTGTGCGAAGCGGCGTCCGGTGCGCCGCCATCAGGTTTTTACATCGTTGGAAGGATGCTGTAAACCCCTTGCGCACAAGGCGGGATGGGAGGAACGCGGGGAAGGGAGGGACGGGTGGGCCGGGGATCAGGCGCCCGCGCCGCCGGTGCCCGAGGGCCGGCCCAGCGTGCTCTCCCGTTCGACCAGCCGGTAGTCCGCCCAGATGCGGCGTGGCTCCGGAGCCGCGTCGTGGAGCCGGGCGAGCACCGACTCCACGGCGAGACGGCCGATGGCGGCCTTGTCCGGTGACACGGAGGTCAACGTCACCGCGCTGAAGCGCCCTTCGAGCACGTCGTCGAATCCGACGACCGCGATGTCCTCGGGGACCCGCAGGCCACGCTCGTGGAGGACCCGCATCGCCCCGATGGCCATCGGGTCGTTGTAGGCGAACACCGCGTCGGGGCGCTCCCCGGCGTCCAGGATGTGGGCCATCGCCGCAGCTCCGTCCGCGTGTCCCCAACCGTCGGTGGCGGCGACCAGGCTCCCGTCGGCCGGGAGTCCGGCGGCGGTGAGCTCCTCGCGCCAGCCCTGCACGCGCAGTTGGGCGGGCTGACTGCGGCCCCGGCGCGCTCCGATGAACGCCACCCTCCGGCGGCCCAGCGAGACCAGGTGCCGGACGGCGGCGCGCGCGGCGGCGACATTGTCGATGGCGATGTGGTCGTACGGCAGGTCGTACTCCCGTTCGCCGAGCAGGACCAGCGGCACGGGCTCCTCGCGGTCCCGGAAGTCCTTGGCCTCCAGCTCGATCGGGCTGAGGATGAGTCCGTCGATGACCCTGGCCCGGAACCCCTGGCTGACCAGGATCTCCTGCTCGCGCCGGCCCCCGGTGTGGTCGAGCAGCACGGTGTAGTCGTGCTCGGCCGCGGTGTCGATGACGGCGGCGGCGAGTTCGGCGAAGTAGGGGTTGCCCAGTTCGGGCAGGGCGAGCGCGATGATGCCCGTACGCCCTTTGCGCAGGTGGCGGGCGGTCAGGTTGGGCCGGTAGCCCAGAGCGTCGATGGATCTCTGGACGCGCTCGCGCATGGCGGGGGTGACGTGCTGGTAGTTGTTCACCACATTGGAGACGGTCTTGATGGAGACCCCCGCGTGCGCGGCGACGTCCTTGAGGCTGACCCGCACGGCAATCCCTTCGTGAGCGGCCCGAACCGGGGACCGGTGCAGATGCGGGCGCCGCCACCGTGAGCCGGGCGCCGAGCCGCTGGGCTCGAGTTTTACAACGTTATACATCCGTATTCGGGACACTGACAAGGTGAGGAGCAGGAGCGTGTCACGGGCATCCTCGCGGTGACGCCGAGGCGGCGTCCCTCTCCGGCGGCACCCTCGTGGACCGGGGCTCGTCCGCGACGGTCGCGCACTCGGCCCAGACGGTCTTGCCGGGGCCGATACGGCCCGTCACGCCCCGGCGTGTGGCGAGCGCGTCGACGAGGGGCAGGCCACGGCCGTGTTCCTCCTCTGCCGCGGCCACCGTGGGGGCCCGAGGGCCGGGGCGGGTGTCGGACACCTCGATACGGATGACGCCCCGCACATCGTCGCAGGCGAGGGACAGGGAGAAATTCCGTCCGGGCACGCAGCCGTGAAGAAGGGCGTTCGCGGCGAGTTCGGCGACGACGAGGACGATGGTGTCGTACGCAGCCGCGCCGTGTGGGTGACCCCGCTCGGTGAGCTGATGCGCGGCGAGCAGCCGGGCGAGCCGGGCCCCACGCCGCGTGGCGGAGAAGCGCTGCGTGAACGTACGTACCGGGCCGGTGGTCCGGGAGGAAAGGGCTGACATGGGGTCAGCCTGCGGGGAGCGGAGGGTTCGTCGGCAGGTCCGGCGCCGATACAGACCGCGCTGTACTGGTTCACCCGCTGGACTGGGCCCGTCGCTGTACGTGAGCATAGGTCGGCCGGGCGTGGCGCAGCGCGTACGGCACACGGTACGGAACGCGTTCGGGCGCGTGCTCGGGAGCAGGGCGACGCGGGCGGGCCCGGCGGCACAGGGGAAGGCGGCTGCGATGGCGACGGACAACGGCGGTGGGGCGGGCGGGAGTGCCGCAAGGCGGGAAGGCGGGGCCGACGGGGGCTGCGAACCGGAACTGTCGGACAGCCTTCAGGACCTTCGGCGCGGTCCTGAAGGCACTGCGGACACAGGAGCAGTTCGCCCCGCTGGTGAGGTACTCGACCGCCTACATCGCCAAGATCGAGCAGGGCAAGCGGTTCCCGCCGAGGGACCTGCTGGACCGGTCGGACGAGGTGCTGGGCGCGGGCGCGGGACGGGTACTGGGAGCAGCCGCGAGAAGCCTGACGCGCAAGGTGGGGTTGGCGACGTGGTTTCGACAGTGGGCGGGCATCGAGGAGGAAGCGATCTCGCTGTACGCGTACGAGTGCCGGGCGATTCCGGGGTTGTTGCAGCCGGAAGCTTACATTCGGGCGATCTTCGCGCGACGGCTACCGCCGCTGTCCGACGACCAGATCGAACGCCAGGTGTCCGCTCGACTGGAACGGCAGCAGTTGCTCACCGAGAGGCCGAACACAGCCTTCAGTTTCATCATCGAACAGGCTTTACTTGAAAGGAACATGGGCGGACCGGAGGTCACCCGCGTGCTCTTGGGGCACTTGCTCGAACAGGGTGGGCGAAGGAACATCGAGATTCAGGTGATGCCCCTGCGGATGTACGATCACGCAGGTGTCGACGGTCTGATGTATCTCGCGGAGACGCCTAAACACGAGTGGGTGGGCTACTCCGAGGGCCAGCAGTCAAGCAACCTGATCACACCGCCCAAAGACGTCAGCGCAATGCTCCAACGCTATGGCAAGCTGCGCTCGCAGGCCCTCGATCACGAAGCCACGGCAAGCTTGCTGGAACAGATGCAAGGAGCGCTATGACCACTACCGAACCGGCCTGGGTCAAGAGCAGCTACAGCGGCAGCTCGGGCGACAACTGCGTCGAGGTCGCCATGCGCCCCGAAGCCGTTCATGTCCGGGACTCGAAGGACACCCGGCGTCAGGCGCTGGCCGTTTCCCGCCGTGCCTGGTCGGCGTTCACGGCGCTGGCGTCCGACGCGCGCGTCTGAACCGTCGGTGAGGCGTCCCTCGGATCCTTCGCGGCCACGTAAAAATGTGCCGGGCGGCCGCGAGGGCCGCCCGGCACGACGGGGATCACGTCAGCGGAGTGATCCGGATGTTGCGGAACCTCACCTTGTTCCCGTGGTCCTGCAGCCGGATCGCTCCCGCGGCAGGAGTCTCGGACCGGCCCGACGCGGTCGGTCCGTCGAGGGCGATGTCGTCGTGGACCTTCTGCCCGTTCCACACCACCGTGACCCGGGCATCGGCGGTCTTGCGGCCACTGTCGTCGAAACGGGCCGCACGGAAGTCGATGTCGTAGGTCTGCCAGGTTTCGGGTGCCGTCGCCGCGTTGGTGTCGGGAGCACGCTTCAGATAGAACGCCCCCGCCTCGTCGGTGTCGAGCGAGGTGTCACCGTAGGAGTCGAGGATCTGGAGCTCGTAACGGTCCTGGAGGAAGACGCCACTGTTCCCGCGATCCTGCCCGGTGACATCGGGGGGAAGCAGCGGTACCCGGAACTCCAGGTGCAGTCCGAAGTCCTGGTACGCGTCCTTGGTGCGGATGTCGCCGCAGCACACCTCCATCGATTTCTCGTCACTGAGCGGCCATCGCAGATCCCGACCGTCCGTGTGCTGCCACTGGGCCTGGGAGGCGGCCGTGCCGTCGAAGAGCGGCACCTGGGCTCCGTGCGGACGGACGCTGAGCAGGTCGAGATTGACATGGCCGGTGTCGCCCGCGTCGAACCGGTAGGAGACGGTATTGCTCCCGGCACGCAGCGTCAGCCGTTCGGTCCGCGTCGACCAGGAGTCCCAGTCGTCGGTCGGGGCGAGCTGTGTCTGCCGCAGCTTCTTCCCGTTGACGTACAGGGACAGGGACTTGGTGCCCCGGAACGGGTTCGGCCCGTTGGAGTAGCGCAGCCCCACGTCGTAGGCGCCCGATTTCGGGACCGTCACGTCGAACGTCGTACCGGCCTTGCCCTCGGTGGCGTAACGGTCCACGAAGCCGCTGCCGGAATAGCCGACGTGGTCGGTGTTCACGCCGGCCGTGCCCGTCAGGCGTGCCTCCTCCGCCTCGTACCGGGTCGCGGGAGGTGGCTGCTCGCCGGGGACCCGGTTGAGGGTGTACCAGGCCTCGGTGCTCCACAACTGCTCACCGGAGTCCGACGTGAAGGGACGCGGAGAGCGGAGGTGCACCACACGGCCCGGCTTCAGGCCCTCCAGCCGGAGCTTGACGGTACGCCGGTCCTTCGAGAGCGTCGCAGAGCGCACCGACAGCTGCTCCTCGGCGATCTTCGGGCCGCCGTAGTCCGCGGTCGGCGTGTAGCGCCACTGCTCGGCACGGTAGCGGGCGGCCAGCTGTCCGGCGGTGGCCTCGGACACCGGCTGGGTGTACGTCAGGTCGAAGCCACCGGGCACGGCGCGCATGGTCCGGACGTCGAACGTGTTCCCGCCGTTCGGCGTCAGCTTCTGCAGACCGAACTTGAGCTTGCCCTCCTGGCCCCAGTTGCCGTCGGCCCCCAGCCCGCCGACGTAGATCGCGCCGTCGGGCCCCTGGGTGACGCGGTCGACGCCTGCTTCGAGCCCCTGGGTGTAGCGGAAGACGGCCCCCTGGTACTGGCCCTTCACCTTCTCCAGGTAGGCGCGCTGCAGGCCGCCGTAGGTGACGTCACCCAGCAGCATCTGGCCGGCGAAGGTGCCCTTCTTCACATACAGGGGAGTGGAAGGCGAGTTGGCGATCTCGTTCTGCGGCAGCCACAGCACCGGCTCGGTGACGGGGGAGTCGTCGAAGGGGCCGGCGGGCTCGGTGTAGTGGTTGAAGAAGCGGTCCTGCTTGATCTGCACGAGCTTCGACGAAGGAAGCCATCCGCCCTGGTTGTCGGTGGCGAAGATGCTGCCGTCGGGTCCCCAGCCGATGCCGTTGGGCGTCCGCAGTCCTCCTGCCACTGGGCTGATCTTCCCCGTCCGCTTGCTGACCTTGTACGTGGCCCCGCGGCCCGGCGCCGGCTGCGGCACGGTGGTCGCGCCGCCGAGGTCGATGGCGACGGAGAGGTTCACGTAGAAGTGGCCGTCGCGGTAGAGCAGGCCGAAGGCGAACTCGTGAAAGTTCCCTCCGTACGGCCAGGTCGCGACCGTCCGGTACTCGTCGGTCACCTCGTCGCCGTCCCGGTCGACGAGCCGTGTCAGCTCGTGCTTCTGCGAGACGTACAGCGCCCCGTCGACGTACTTGATCCCCATGGGCTCGCGCAGCCCGCTCGCCACCTTGGTGACGGTGACCTTGTCGCGGCTGGTGGTGCCGGTGACGTTGCCGAGCAGGTACACCTCCCCGGCAACGTTGTCGGTGCCGCCCCACGTGCTGATCGCCAGACGCCCGTCGGGCAGCCAGTCCATGCCGGAGACCTGCGGCTTGAAGCCGTCCGGGCGCAGATCGGTAAGGGCCAGGTCGGGACGTACGCCGGTGAGCGGAAGACCGTCGCCGGGAGAGTCGCCGCTCGCCTCGCACTCCTTGCGGCCCGGCGCCGTGACCCGGACGACCCCGGCATCGGTGCTCAGCGCCTCGCGCGGTACGACCGTGAAGTCGCTCTCGCCCGGCGGCTTCCAGGCCAGCTGGAGCCGCTGCCCGCCGTCGCGCTCGAAGTGGTCGATGCGCAACGGGTGCGCCCCGGCGGTGAGATGGACCGTGCCGTCCTTCGGCTCGGCACCGTGGAGCCCGTCGTGATCGATCACCGTGTCGCCGTCGACCGCCAGCCGTGAGCCGTCGTCACTGGTCAGCCGGAACACGTACGAGCCGTCGCTCGGAGCGTTCAGATAACCCGACGCCTCGGCGACGAAGTGGTCGGACAGTCCGCCGAAGTCGGCCTCCGTGGACCAGTCGACCGTCGGCATCAGCTTGTCGTGGTTGGGAGTCTGCCCCGGTTTCAGGGTGCACAGCTTGCTCAGCGGCGTCTGCACGTCGAACACGCGCAGCGTGACCCCGGGCTCCTGGGGCGGAATGGCCGCGGGAGCGGCGGCGGCCGACGGAGCGGAGCACAGTCCCGCGGTCAGGGCTCCCGCGAACAACAGGGGGGTGAGGTGTCTTCGGGCGCGTGGAAACAGACGGTGGCGCATTGGTCCTCCACGAGTAGGGGACCGGACCGTGCCGGATTTCGCTCCGGTCTGCTGCGGTGGCGCTGCACTTGAGCCGTCAAGCTAGAGGACTTCCGCTTGACATGTCCATACTTTGTCATCGGAGAGTTCAAAGTTCGGGACCGTGCGAGCGAGGCAAGGGCCGCCCCACTCCCGCGGGTTGCGCGGGAGTCCGCGTGAAGTCCGCCTGACCGGAGCCGGGATCACGCGGAATCGCACACCCGGGTCAGGGCATTTCCGGCGTCGCGCCGGTCCGTTCTCCCATGCGGCTCACGTAATCGTCCCCCGCTCCCAGGCGCCTCGGCCGGCCTTGATCCCGGCGCTTCCGCGTCCTGCTGCCCCTGAACTCCGGCACCTGGACGGAGAAGCAGCCGCGGCCAAGAAGTGATGGCGCGGGGTCGAGGGCTCCGCACGACGTACTGGATTCCGTAGACCTTTGTATTGACGGGGACATGTCTCAAGAGTTCAATCATGCCTTGAGATAAGCGGCCGGTTGGTTGGTATGGCACAACCCGTAGTTCTCACCCCGTACCTCATCACGTCCTCGCGAGCGGCCCCCGACGCTGTCGCCCCTGACAGTCCTGCCCCGCCCGCCTTCAACCCCTGAAGGTTCCGAACAGCCCGAAGGTCCTGAAGGTGAGGACACCCCCCACCGAGAGGTCACGCCCATGACTCCTCCGCGCAGACGCGTCCCGCTCCGCGGCACACCCCCCTCCCGCCGGCTCCCCGCGATGCTGGCCGCCGTCCTCACCCTCGCCCTCGCCCTGACACTCGCTCCCGGCGCGATGCAGCAGGCGGTGGCCGCGGGGGAGCGCGTCGACGTGTGGCTCACCACGACGTCCGACGCGGGCGGCCGCAACGTCACCCGTGGCCTGGCCCCCCAGACACCGGTGAACTTCGGCCCCGCAGGAGGCGGCGCCGACCAGAAGATCACCGTCGACGAGACGACGACGTACCAGCAGTTCGAGGGTGGCGGCGCCTCCATCACCGACACCACCGCCCATCTGCTGCGCGGCGGCGCCGTCAGCGCGGCGACCCGCGACGCCGTGATGCGCAAACTGTTCTCACCCACGGACGGCATCGGGCTGTCCTTCGTCCGCAACCCGATCGGCGCCTCCGACCTGTCCCGGCCGGGCCATGTCTCGCTCGACGACACCTGCTGCGACCTGTCCGACTTCGGCACCAACGGCTACGACACGAACATCCGGCTCCTCACCGCACAGGCCCGGCAGCTCAACCCGGCACTGCGGGTCAAGGGCGTGCCCTGGAGCGCGCCCGGCTGGATGAAGGACAACGGCCGCATGGACCGGATGGGCTGGCTCAAGTGGGAGTACTACCCCCTGTACGCCCAGTACCTGGTCAAGTACGTCCAGAGCTACCGGGCCGCCGGCGTGGACATCGACTACCTGTCCGTCCAGAACGAGCCGAACTGCTGCCAGGCCGGCGACCCCACGGCCATGAACTACCCCGGAATGAGCTGGAACCCGTCCGGTCTGGTCGAGTTCACCAAGAACCACGTCTACCCGGCCTTCCGCGCCGCCGGGATCGACACCAAGGTCCTCGTCCACGACTGGAACTACGGCGACTACGCGAACTTCGGCGCGCCCGTTCTCGCGGACGCCGGGGTGCGCAACGACCCTCTCTTCGGCGGCATCGCCTGGCACGGCTACGCCGGTGACCCCGCGGTGGGCAGCCAGGTGCACGGCCAGTACCCGAACGTCCGCCAGTTCAGCACCGAGCACTCCGGCGGCACCTGGATCGGCAACCAGCACAACGAGGACCTGGCCGACATCGTGGGCTACGCCCGCAACTGGAGCAGCAGCCTGGTCAAATGGAGCCTCGCCCTCAACCAGGACATGGGGCCGCACAACGGCGGCTGCGGTACCTGCACCGGGCTGATCACCGTGCAGGAGGGCGGCCCCCGTGCAGGACAGGTCGACTACACGGTCGAGTACTACACCACCGGCCACCTGACCAAGTTCGTCAGGCCCGGCGCCCACCGGATCGCCTCCACCGCCGGCACCACGGTGTCCAACGTCGCCTGGCGCAACCCCGACGGCTCCAAGGCCCTGATCGCCCACAACGGAGGCTCCTCCTCCCGTTCGGTCCGCGTCGACTGGGGAGGGCAGTCCTTCACCTACAGCCTTCCCGCCCGCACCACTGCCACCTTCGCCTGGTCCGGCACCCCGTCGGGCAACCCGGGCGGCAGCACCGGCACCCTCACCGGTCTCGCGGGCAAGTGCCTGGACGTCGCCGGCGGAGCCACGGCCGACGGGACCGCGGTGCGGCTGCACACCTGCAACGGCACGGCGGCCCAGCGCTGGACCGTGAGCGCCGACGGCAGCGTGCGGGCGCTCGGCAAGTGCCTGGACGTGAGCGGTGCCTCGAGGGCCGACGGCGCCCGGGTGCAGCTCTACGGGTGCAACGGCAGCACGGCCCAGCAATGGTCGTACGACCCCACCACTCACGATGTGGTCAACACCGGCGCGGACAAGTGCCTCGACATCACCGGCAACAACTCCGCGGACGGCACCCCCGCCCAGATCTGGACCTGCACCGGCGCCGCCAACCAGAAATGGGCCCTGAACACCATCTGACTCCAACCGGCCGTCCTCCTGGGTCCGGCCCCACCCGGGCCCGGCGCCCGGAGGGACGGCCGGTACCGGGGGCAGCCATGTGATCATGTCCGTATGGCAGCCGGTCGGATCATCTTCCTCAACGGCACGTCCAGTTCAGGGAAGTCGAGCATCGCCCGTGAACTGCTCGGCATCCTGGACGACGGTGTCTTCTCCCACCTGGCGGTGGACGGCTTCAACGCGATGCGCACGAAGCGGCCCCTCGCACCGGAGGACCTCGACACCGCTCTGCGCCGGACGAGGATGGGTTTCCACCGGTCGATCGCTGCCATGGCCGAGGTGGGCAACGATGTCGTCGTCGACCATGTACTCAGCGAGCCCTGGCGGCTGGCCGACTGCCTGGCCGTGCTGCGCCCCGAGGACGTGCTGTTCGTCGGCGTCCACTGCTCACCCGACGAACTGACCCGCCGCGAGAAGGCCCGTGGTGACCGTCCCCCGGGCCTCGCGGCGCTCCAGTACGACCTGGTCCACCAGCACGGCGACTACGACATCGAATGCGACACCAGTACGGCGAGCCCGCGCGAGTGCGCCGAACTGATCAAGGATTTCCTTCCGGTCCGGCCGACGCCGACCGCCTTCACCCGCCTTAGCGCCCGCTGTCCGGCGGACAGCGGGCCGATGGGCTGAGAACACCGGTCAGGTCGACTCGCGCACCACCAGCTCCGTCGGCAGCGTCAACTGCTGGCGGGGCGCGCCGTGCCGGGTGATGTCGGTGAGGATACGGGCCATCGTGCGGCCCAGCTCCTCCACCGGCTGGCGCACCGTCGTCAATGGCGGATTCGTGTGGCGGGCGAGGACGGAGTCCTCGAACCCCACGACGGCGACATCACCCGGCACCTGCCGCTTGTGGCGGCGCAGTTCGGCCAGTGCACCGACCGCCATCAGGTCCGAGGCGGCGAACACGGCGTCCAGGTCCGGGGCGCGTTCAAGAAGCGAACGCATCGCGCGGGCGCCACCTTCCTCGGTGAAGTCACCCGTCTCGGCCAGAAGTTCGCTCGCGGGCACTCCCGCCTCCTGGTGTGCGTCACGCCAGCCGGCGAGCCGGCTGCGGCCGACATCCATGTCCAGCGGTCCGGTGATCGTGGCGATCCTGGTCCTGCCCCCGCGCAGCAGGTGCCGGACCGCCTCGGCGGCGCCTCCGGCGTTGTCGGAGGTGACATAGCTCAGCCGTTCGCCCGCGTCGCGGCGGCCGGCCAGCACGGTGGGCAGCCCCATCTCCTCCAGCATGCCCGGCAGCCGGTCCTCGGCATGGACCGAGACCAGAAGGACCCCGTCCACACGGCGCGTCGCTACCGACTCGGTCAGTTGGTCCCGCTCGGCCTGGTCGCGGACCAGCATGAGCTGCAGCTGGGTCCGGCTCTCGGCGAGGGCGCCGCTGACGCCCCGGATCAGCGCGGCGAAGAACGGTTCCGAGCCGAGCCGGCTCTCCGACTCCGGGATCACCAGCGCCACGGCATCGGTCCGGTTGGTGACCAGTCCGCGGGCGACCGAGTTGGGAACGTAGTTCAGTTCCTTGATCGCCGCCAGGACCCTGGACCGCGCGTCGGCACTGACCAGATCCGAGCCGTTGACGACGCGGGACACCGTGGTCCGGCCCACGCCGGCACGGGCGGCGACGGTTTTGATCGTGGGACGGCGATTCCCGGCCATGTGCTCCCCCTCAGCGGCCGCGGCCATACCGGCCGCGGAGGTGACCAGCGGCAATTCTTGCAGACGGCGGCTCGAAGCGAGTGTGCCAGGGCCCGGAGTCCCGGCGCCGAACTCCTTCCCCTGACTACGAGTTGTGTTCAAGTCATTGACAGACCGGCTGTGCTGCCAGGAGTCTTCGATCCATTGATGGGAACGTGCCCACCCCAAATTGGGCACGTTCCCATCCCATTGCCAGAGTCGCTGTGGCCATCGCAGAAATCGTCACTCCGATGCGTCAGCGCCGTCGCCAGGAGGAGATCCATGGGCAGTCCCGGTTCGATGCGTACGAAGGCGGTGGCGGCGGCCGCGGTCGTCGGCGCGCTGACGCTCGTCGTCGGCTGCAGCAGCAGTGACGATTCGGTCACTGGCGGCGGCAAGAAGGACGGCAAGGTCGTCATCACCATGGGCATGTACGGGGTGATGGGCATCAAGGAGACAGGGCTTCTCGAGCAGTACGAGAAGGAGAACCCGGACGTCGAGATCAAGGCCGAGATCGCCGGCGACGAGCAAACGTACTACACCGCGCTGCAGACCAGGCTCGCGGCCGGCAAGGGCCTGAAGGACATCCAGGGCATCGAGGTCGGGCGGGCCAAGGAGATCACCGAGACCCAGTCGGACAAGTTCGCGGACTTCTCCGACGTGCCCGGCACCGACCACTTCCTGCCGTGGAAGGACTCCCAGATCAGCACCGAGGACGGCAAGGTGCTGGGCCTGGGCACCGACATCGGCCCGATGGCGGTCTGTTACCGCAAGGACTACTTCGAGCAGGCCGGTCTGCCCACCGACCGCGAGGAGGTCGCCAAGCTGTGGGAGGGCGACTGGCAGAAGTACGTCGAGGTCGGTCGCACCTTCAAGAAGGGCTTCAAGGGCGACGACGTGTCCTACATGGACGCGGCCAGCGGCCTGTTCAACGCCATGGTCTACGGCTACCCCGAGCAGTACTACGACGACAAGGGCGAGCTGATCTACGACAAGAACCCGGTCGTCAAGGAGGCGTGGAACCTGGCCGCCGACGCCGCGGACGACGGCCTGACGGCCAAGCTCCGCCAGTTCCAGCCGGGCTGGGACCCGGGCCTGGCCAACGGCACGTTCGCCACCGCCGTGTGCCCCGCGTGGATGCTCAGCCACATCAGCGAGAAGGCCGGTGACGCGAACAAGGGCAAGTGGGACGTCGCCAAGGCCCCCAAGGGTGCGAACTGGGGCGGGTCCTTCCTCGGCGTGGTCGAGCAGAGCCCGGTGAAGGAGGAGGCCAAGAAGCTCGTCGCCTGGCTGACCGCGCCAAAGCAGCAGGCTTACATCTTCAACGAGATCGGCAACATCCCGTCCTCGGAAGAGGCGCTGGAGAGCGACCAGGTGAAGAACGCGAAGTCGGAGTACTTCAACGACGCGCCGATCGGCCAGATCTTCGGGGCCGCCGCCCAGGAGATCCCGGACAAGCAGGTCCTCGGCCGTAAGGACGGCACGATCAAGGACACCTTCTCCCAGGGCCTGGTTCTGATCGAGCAGCAGGGCACCCCGCGTGACGAGGCGTGGAAGACCACCGCGGAGCGCATCGAGAAGGCCGTCGGCTGACCCGTCGCCCCCAGCGGCCGCCCGGGCCCGTCCGTGACCTGCCGCCGGGCCCGGGGCGGCTCACACATCCGCTCCCAGGAAGGAAAAGTCGGGTGGCCACCTCCACCACCAAGGCCCTGGCCGGCGGGGAGCCCTCGGGCCCGCCGCCGGAGAAGGACGGCCAGGGCACCGTCCGGCGGCGCGGCACGCTGCTGCACCGGCTGGACGTCAGAGGCGCCCCGTACGCGTTCGTCGCGCCGTTCTTCGTCGTCTTCGCCGCCTTCAGTTTCTACCCCCTCGTCTACACGTCGTGGATCTCGCTGCACCGGGTGGAACTGGCCACCCTCGACGTCATGGAGTGGGTGGCGTTCGACAACTACGTCGCGCTCTGGAACGACTCACGGTTCTGGAACGCTCTGGCGAACACCCTCACCATCGGTGTCATCTCCACGGTGCCGCAGCTGCTGATGGCACTTGGGCTGGCGCACCTGCTCAACTACCGGATGCGCGCTTCGCTGTTCTTCCGCGTCGCCTCGCTGGTCCCCTACGCCACCTCGGTCGCCGCCGCCGCGCTCGTGTTCACCATGATCTTCGAGCGTGACTTCGGCATGATCAACTGGGCGCTCGGCGGGATAGGCGTCGACCCGGTGAACTGGGAGGCCGACAAGTGGCCTGCCCAGGCGGCGATTTCCACCATCGTCATCTGGCGCTGGACCGGCTACAACGCGCTGCTCTACCTGGCCGCCATGCAGGCGATCCCCGCCGAACGGTACGAGGCCGCCGCCATCGACGGCGCCTCCCGGTGGAAGCAGTTCACCCAGGTCACCGTCCCCGGCATCCGCTCCACCATCGTCTTCACCATCGTGCTCTCCACGATCGGCGCCACCCAGCTGTTCGGCGAACCGCTGATCTTCGGCCAGGGGCCCAACGGCGTCACCGGCGGCGCGGACAACCAGTACCAGACGCTGGGCCTGCTGCTGTACGAGGAGGGCTGGAAGAACTACCAGATGGGCCGGTCGGCCACCGTCGCGTGGGCGATGTTCCTGCTGCTCGCCCTCGTCTTCGTGGCACAGCGCCTGATCAAGCGCCTGCGCTCCCGTACGTCCTGACCTGGAGTCGCCATGACCACCCACAGTCTCCCGGCCCGGACGGACACCCCGGCCAAGACCCCCGCCGAGAAGCCGGGCCGCAGCGGCGGCCGCCGGCTGATGCGCCCGCGCGCCGGGCGCCAGCACCACGCGGGCCCGCTCGCCTACGTCCTGCTCGCCGTCATGGCGGTGCTGTCGATCTTCCCGCTGTACTGGACGATGGTGGCGGCCTCCACCGACAACACCCGGGTCAGCCAGACGCCGCCGCCGTTCCTGCCCGGTCCGAACCTGTTCAGCAACCTCGCCCGCGCCTGGGACGAGGCGGCCATGGGCAAGGCCATGATCAACAGCTTGATCGTGGCCGGAGTGATCGCTCTGTCCACGGTGATGTTCGCGACCCTGGCGGGCTTCGCCTTCGCCAAACTGCGGTTCAAGGGACGCAACGCCCTGCTCATGCTGGTGATCGGCACCATGCTGGTGCCACCGCAGCTCGGCGTCGTACCGCTGTTCATGATGATGTCGGAACTGGGCTGGTCGCAGCAGCTGCCCGCCGTCATCTTTCCCACCCTGGTGAGCGCGGTCGGCGTCTTCTTCATGCGGCAGTATCTGTCGGAGGCGCTGCCGGACGAGCTCGTCGAGGCCGGACGCGTGGACGGGGCGCACTCACTGCGGATCTTCTGGAGCATCGTGCTGCCCGTCGCACGGCCCGCGATGGCGGTCCTGTTCATGATCACGTTCGTGCACGCGTGGAACGACTTCTTCTGGCCGTTCGTGGTGCTCGACATGACCAACCCGACCGTACCCGTCGCCCTCACCCAGCTCAGCGCGGGCTACGTCCGCGACCAGTCGCTGATCATGGCGGGCGCGCTGCTCGGCACCCTGCCGCTGCTGCTGATGTTCATCGTCTTCGGCCGCCAGATCGTCAGCGGCATCATGGCCGGCGCCGTCAAGGGCTGACCCGCCGCGCCCGGCCCGGCCGCCGGGTCCTCCGGCCCGGCCTCGCGCGCCCGTGGACCACCACCCCCAACCACCCCCACCACCCCGAAAGGACCTACGTGGTCACCGCAGCACAGCAGACCGCATCCTCCCCGGACGCTGCCCTCACCTTCCCCAAGGGTTTCCTCTGGGGCTCCGCGACCGCCTCCTATCAGATCGAGGGGGCCGCCGCCGAGGACGGCCGCACACCGTCCATCTGGGACACCTACGCCCGCACTCCCGGCCGGGTCCGCAACGGCGACACCGGTGACACCGCCACCGACCACTACCACCGCTGGCGCGAGGACGTCGCCCTCATGGCCGAACTCGGCCTGGGCGCCTACCGCTTCTCCCTCGCCTGGCCCCGGATCCAGCCCACCGGCCACGGCCCCGCGGTCCAGAAGGGTCTGGACTTCTACCGGCGTCTCGTCGACGACCTGCTGGACAAGGGCATCCAGCCCGTCGCCACCCTCTACCACTGGGACCTGCCACAGGAGTTGGAGGATGCCGGAGGCTGGCCAGAGCGCGCCACGGCCGAGCGGTTCGCCGAGTACGCGGCCCTCGCCGCGGACGCCCTGGGCGACCGGGTGAAGACCTGGACCACCCTGAACGAGCCCTGGTGCAGTGCCTTCCTCGGCTACGGTTCCGGCGTGCACGCCCCCGGCCGCACCGAGCCGGTCGCCGCCCTGCGCGCCGCCCACCACCTCAACCTGGGCCACGGCCTGGCGGTCCAGGCGCTGCGCGACCGCCTCCCCGCCGACGCCCGGTGCTCGGTCACCCTCAACATCCACCAGGTCCGCCCGCTCACCGCCGACGACGCCGACACCGACGCGGTCCGCCGCATCGACGCCCTCGCCAACCGGGTCTTCACCGGCCCGATGCTCCAGGGCGCCTACCCGGAGGACCTGCTCAAGGACACCGCGGAACTGACCGACTGGTCCTTCGTGCGCGACGGCGACCTGCGGCAGATCCACCAGCCGCTGGACTTCCTCGGCGTGAACTACTACACCCCCACCGTCGTCTCCACGACCGACGGCAGCGGCACCCACACCTCCGACGGACACGGCAGGAGCGCCCACAGCCCCTGGCCGGGCGCCGACAAGGTCGCCTTCCACCAGCCGCCCGGCGAGACCACCGCCATGGGCTGGGCCGTCGACCCCACCGGCCTGTACGACCTGCTGCGCCGCCTGGCCGCCGACTTCCCGCGACTGCCGCTGTACATCACCGAGAACGGCGCGGCGTTCGACGACTACGCCGACCCATCCGGCCAGGTCAACGACCCCGCCCGGATCGCCTACGTGCGCGGCCACCTGGCCGCCGTCCACCGGGCCATCGTGGACGGCGCGGACGTACGCGGTTACTTCCTCTGGTCCCTGCTGGACAACTTCGAGTGGGCCCACGGCTACAGCAAGCGCTTCGGCGCCGTCTACGTGGACTACCCCACCGGCACCCGCATCCCGAAAGCCAGCGCCCGCTGGTACGCCGAGGTGGTCCGCAGCGGCGTCCTCCCCGGCGCCTGACCCGAGGGCGGCCCGGTGCGGCACCCTCGCGGGTCCCGCACCGGGGCGGGGAGAACCGCCCGCACGGCGAATCAGGGTCGCGTCCATGCTCCGGTTCAGGACTTCAAGTTCGTCGTCATCGAGCAGCTCATGCGCATCGACGAGAAGCTGACCCCGCAGTTCGGTCTGGCCGACCTTCTGAGGGAGAAGGGCCTCGGCAACGACCCCTGGGAGTAAGCCCAGGAGCACGACCTGGCGTACAAGGTGGTGCCCGAGGCACGCGCGTACTTCGAGTCGCTGGAGACCGGCGACGAACTCCTGGCCGGCGTCGAGGAACTGTGCATGACGGCGGCAACCAGGTCTACCAGGAGTGCGCACCGGTCTGGGACGGCGAGGACGACCGGTTCGACATCACCTCCCTCGACGACCTCAGCCTTGTCCCGAGCCTCCGCCGCGTCCTGGGCCCGGAGTTCCCGCCCCCCGAACCGGCGGGCGTCCTCGAGAGCCGGGGCATCACCGCCGACCAGCCTCCCAACAGGCGACGTTCGCCCCGTCGCGACGCCCGGCACGCGCCCCCAAGCTCTCGGCTTCGCTCGAGCAGGGAGGTACCCCCTTCGCCGCACCGGCCGAAAGCCCAAGTACATCCGGTACGAGGACTTCCGGGCCGGCACGCCGAGAGCACACGCACCGGACGTCGCTCCGCGACGGGCAAACGCTGCCTGCCGGGGTACTAAGGTGTGACGAGACGCCCCTCACCCGTGGTGAACCGCGGCCGGACGGACGGGAGCGTACGAGAACGGAGTGGCGCGTTGATCCGGGTCGCGCGAGGGGCCACCGGGTTCCGGGGACGGGGAGATGCCCCACTGCCAAAAGCCGACCTCGTGGTCTTCAGGACCGCCTGTCACGCCGCGGCTCGATCGATTCGCGGCCGGGTCGGCGGCGTGACCTCGGCCGGGGCCACGCCGAACTTCCACACCGCGCGGATCACCACCCCGTACGGGGCCTGCACCGTTCTGTGCCACGCGGTACTCCCGGTCGTCGCCTTCACGGCCCCCCCCCCGCGGGCCGGTGCGCCCGTGACCGATTTCCCGTCCCCGCCGGCATGGGCGGATGCGTTCGGGCCGGCCGGCTTCCGGGCGCCGGACGCCGAAGAGCCGACGATGCCGTTGGCTTCGGCGCACACTTGCGAACTCGCTGAAGCAGAACCGGAGCAGGTACGCCACTGGTGTCCCGGGACGGTCGGCGAGCCGATGTTCCACTGGTGGCACTGACCTTGCCACGGCAGGGGCGCAGCGCGCGTGCCGGGCGTCGGGGCGTGGGAAGCCGGCCGCCCGGCTGACCGGCGCCGTACACCGACGTCGGCGGCCCCGGGGACCAGTCTCCGGGCACAGGATATGCCCATGCCCTCTGCCACGTATCGGTGTGGCCGGCCGTGCCCGTCCCTCCGCCCCGTGTCCGCATCCGGCCCGCGCCGCCGGCCGCCCGGCGCCCCTCAGCCCTCGACAAGATCCACGACAGACTTGAGGATTATTTGGTCGAAGCTATTGTCAACAATCTTGTTGGTGGTTTAGTTTTCCTGGCACACCACACCGACCGGAAACGGAGGAGGCACCATGCCGGGCGTCACCGCCGACCGGATCAGCCGGGCCCGTCCTCGCGGCTCCCAGACCGCGATTCCGTGCCTGTTCATGCGGGGCGGCACCTCGCGCGGACCGTTCTTCGACGCACGGGCCCTGCCCGAGGACACCCGGATCCGGGACGCCGTGCTGCTGGCCGCGCTGGGATCGCCCGACCCGCGCCAGATCGACGGTATCGGCGGCGCGCACCCGCTGACGAGCAAGGCGGGCCTCGTACGCCCCGGAACGGCACTTGGCGTGGACGTGGAGTGGACGTTCGCGCAGGTGCAGCCCGGTGCCGACACCGTGGACACCACGGCCAACTGCGGCAACATGCTCGCCGCCGTACTGCCGTTCGCCATAGAGACCGGCATGGTCGTCCCCACCGCCGACCGCACCACGGCCCGCGTGCTCACCCGCAACACCGGCATGGTCGCCGAGATCACCGTCCCCACCCCGGCGGACCCGGCCGGGGGGCGGCACGTCGCCTACGCGGGCCCGGCCCGGATCGACGGGGTCCCCGGCACCGCCGCTCCCGTCGAGATCGGCTTCCTGGACACCGCGGGCTCCGTCGCCGGCTCCCTGCTGCCCACAGGGAACGCGCGCGACACCGTCGACGTCCCCGGACTCGGCCCGGTCGACGTCACCCTCATCGACAACGGCCAGCCCCTCGCCGTCGTGGCAGCCGGGCGCCTGGGCGCCACCGGCTACGAGACACCGGTGGAGATCGACGCCGACGAGGAGCTCAAGGCCCGGGTGGAGGCCCTGCGGCTGGTGTGCGGCCGGGCCATGGGACTGGGCGACGTCACGGACAAGAACTATCCGAAGATGACGCTCGTCGCACCGCCGAGCCGGGACGGCACCCTGTCCACCCGCAGTCTCATCCCACGGGTGTGCCACCAGTCGATCGGTGTGCTGGCCGCGGTCACGGTCGCCACCGCCTGCGTGATCGAGGGCAGCGTCGCCGCCGACATCACCACCACGACGTCCGGTACGGACGTCATTGTTACCGTCGAACATCCTTCCGGCGAGTTCACCGTCACCCTCGGTCTCGACCCGGACGACCCCCAGCGGGTCGTGCGCTCCGCGCTGCTGCGCACGGCCCGCCTGCTCATGGCCGGCGACCTGCTCGTGCCGCGCTCGGTCTGGGACCCCGCCCCCACCCTCCAGGAAGTCACCGCATGATCATCGACATTCACGGCCACTACACGACCGCCCCGGCACCCCTGGGGGAGTGGCGGGACGCCCAGATCGCAGCGCTCTCGGACCCGGTGCGGACACCCGATCCGTCCGGCCCGGTGATCAGCGACGAACAGATCCGCGAGTCCGTCGAAGCCAACCAGCTGCGGCTCATGGACGAACGCGGCATCGACGTCACCGTCTTCTCCCCGCGTGCCTCCTTCATGGCCCACCACATAGGGGACTTCGCGACGTCCTCGGCCTGGGCCCGGATCTGCAACGACCTGTGCCACCGTGTCGCCGGGCTGTACCCGGAGCGCTTCGTCCCCGGCGCGATGCTGCCCCAGTCCCCCGGAGCGGACCCGGCCACCGTCATCCCCGAGCTGGAACGCGCCGTGCTGGAACTGGGCGCCGTCACCGTCAACGTCAACCCCGACCCCTCCGGCGGCCACTGGACCGCTCCGCCGCTGACCGACCGGTCCTGGTACCCGGTGTGGGAGAAGCTCACCGAGCTGGACGTACCCGCCATGGTGCACGTCTCCACCAGCTGCAACCCCGCCTTCCACACCACCGGGGCGCACTACCTCAACGCCGACACCACCGCGTTCATGCAGCTGCTGGAAGGGGACCTGTTCGCGGACTTCCCCGGGCTGCGCCTGGTCATCCCGCACGGCGGCGGTGCGGTGCCGTACCACTGGGGCCGCTTCCGCGGTCTGGCGCAGGCGCTGGGCAAGCCGGAGCCGGAGGAGTCACTGCTGCGGAACGTCTTCTTCGACACCTGCGTCTACCACCAGCCCGGCATCGATCTGCTGCTGGACGTGATCCCGGCCGGCAACGTCCTGTTCGCCTCCGAGATGGTCGGCGCCGTACGCGGCGTCGACCCGCGCACCGGCCACCACTTCGACGACACCCGCCGCTACGTCGAGAACGCCGGACTCTCCCCCCAGGACCTGGCCGCCGTCCAGGAACTCAACGCCCGGCGTGTCTACCCGCGTCTGGACGCCCGCCTGACCGCCCAGGGCCGCTGACCCCCGACGCCGCGCGCCATCAGCCACGCCGTCACGTCCCTCACGCCCTTCATGCACCACGCAAGGAGCCGCCCCATGCATGAACTCGGAGTCGTCCACCGCACCGTCCCCCGCGCCGACCGCGCGGCCGTCGACGCCCTGTCGCGCTTCGGGGTGGCCACCGTCCACGAGGCCATGGGCCGCCTCGGCCTGATGCGCCCCTACCTCCGGCCCGTCTACGAGGGCGCGAGGATGTGCGGCACCGCCGTCACCGTGCTGCTCCAGCCCGGCGACAACTGGATGCTGCACGTGGCCGCCGAGCAGGTGCGGGACGGCGACGTCGTCGTCGCCGGCTGCACCACCGAGAGCGAGGACGGGTTCTTCGGAGAACTGCTCGCCACGTCCCTGCGCGCCCGCGGAGCCAGGGGCCTGGTCATCGACGGCGGCTGCCGTGACGTCGACGAACTGCGGCAGATGGACTTCCCCGTCTTCTCCCGCGCCGTCAACGCCAAGGGCACCGTCAAGGCCACGCTCGGCTCGGTGAACGTGCCCGTGGTCGTCGCCAACGCACTCGTCAACCCGGGCGACGTGATCGTCGCGGACGCCGACGGCGTCGTCGTCGTCCCCGCCGCCAAGGCCGCCGAGGTCGCCGAGGCCGCCGAACGACGCGAGGCGGCCGAGGAAGGCAAACGGCAGCGGTTCCGCGCCGGTGAGCTGGGCCTCGACATGTACGCCATGCGTGAACCGCTGGCAGGGCTCGGCCTCACCTACGTCGACTGACAGTGATGATGTTTGTGGTGACGCTGCGGGTGGGTCTGACCCTCCGACTGACTGACGTCTCGACTGTCCTGTTTGGGATTTCACGACCTCCGACACGGCGACGGCGCCGCGTCCCCATCCCTGGAGCGGGCAGTGCAGCACCTCCCCACCACCAACACGGCCAACCGGCTCGACCGGCTGCCCATCTCGAAGTTCCACAGAGTCACCCTCGTCGCCGTGGCGTTCGCCTACTTCTTCGAGTTCGCGGACATCAACACCTTCGCCATCACGGCCCCGGTCGTGCGCGAGCAGTGGGGCTCCGACGTCAACGCCATCGCCTACGTGACCTCGCTGTCCTTCGTGGGCATGTTCATCGGCTCGATCGTGGCCGGCGGACTGGCCGACCGGCTGGGCCGCAAAAAGACGCTCACCCTGACCACCGTGTGGTTCGCCCTGTGGTCGTTCGCGTGCGTCTTCGCCTGGGACATCTGGTCCCTCGGCGTCTTCCGCGTACTGACCTCGGCGGGACTCTCCGCGATGACCGTGGTCGCCGTCGTCTACATCAGCGAGCTCTACCCCCGCGCCAAGCGCGGCAAGTTCCAGGCGTACGCCATCGTCGTCGGCATCTGCGGCACCCCCGTCACCAACCTCATCGCCTCCTTCGTCGTGCCGATGTCCGACTGGTCCTGGCGCCTGGTCTACCTGTGGGGCTCCCTGGGCGTCCTGTTCCTGTTCTTCCTGCGGAAGATCGTGGAGTCCCCGCAGTGGCTCGAGTCCCGCGGCCGCCACGAGGAGGCCGAAGCCATCCTGGCCCGCATCGAGGCGGACGCCGAAGCCGAGCACGGCCCGCTGCCTGACGCCCAGCCCATGCAGCCCCAGGCCCCGGCCACCCGGACCGGCCTGCGCATGCTCAAGGACAAGAAGTTCCTCTACCCCACGATCCTGCTGTCGGCGCTCTGGATCACCCAGACCATCGGCTTCTTCGGCTACTCCAGCTGGGCACCCACCCTGCTGGCCGCCGAGGGCGTCAGCGTGGAGGACTCGATCTTCTACGTCGCCCTGACCACGATCGGCGCGCCGCTCGGCTCCTACCTCGCCGCGATGGTCACCGACCGGTTCGAACGCAAATGGTGCCTGGTCGTCTTCGGCCTGATCATCGCGGCGTCCGGCCTGCTCTACGGACTGACCTTCACCCCGCTGCTCATCGTCGTCTTCGGGTTCCTGGTGAACCTCTTCGAGCGCGGCTACACCGCTCTGGCCTACGCGTACTCGCCCGAGCTCTACGACACCAAGGGCCGCTCGCTCGGTACCAGCCTCTCCTACGGCCTGGGGCGGCTGTCGAACGCGGTCGGCCCGCTCATGATCGCCGGAATCTACAACGGGGCCGGCTACCAGGCGGTCTTCTTCTTCATCGCCGGGACCTGGACCGTCGGCGCCATCGTGCTGGCCCTGTTCGGCCCCGCGACCCGCAAGATGCGGCTGGCGGCGGAAGCCGAGGCCGCGGCGAAGACGCGCCTGGACAAGGCGTCCGCGACGGCCTGAACACCCACGCCACCACACCGACCACGGGGCCCGGCGACCGCCGGGCCCCGCCCGCGCGGCGGTGGCTGCGGGGCCCGGTGGCCGTGTTGGTGCCGGTGCCGGGGCGGGTCGGCGGTGTGTCCGGGGATCGCTCGCGGCGGCCGGCGGGACCGGGCCGAGCCCGCCGAGTGCCGGGTCTCAGGACGCGGGCGGAGTGAGTACCACGAAGTCCGCGTTCCACGGGTCGAGGCAGACGGCGAGCCGGCCGACTCCTTCCGCGTCCTCGGGCCCCATCTGCACGCTGCGCCCGTTGCCGGTGGCCGCGGCGACCGCGGCGTCACAGTCGGCGACGGCGAAGACCGGGTGCCAGTACGGGTGCCCGCCGGCCGGCGCGAGGTCCTCCTTGCCGAGTTCCATGAGGCCGCCGTGCATCCGCTCCTCGGGGGAGGCCGGCGGGAGTGATGAGGTGGTACGTGCCCCCGCCGCCCGGCATTTCCATGTCGCTGAACCGCCGACCGAGGACACCGCCGTAGAACTCCTTCGCGGCCGTCGCGTCGCTCGTGTGCAGCTCGGTCCAGCACAGGGAACCCGGCTGGTCCACCAGCTCGACGCCCTTGCTGGTTCCCGGCTGCCACACGGCGAACCGGCCCCCCCAGCGGATCGCTGTACTGCGCCATGCGGCCCCACTCGTCGAGGTCCGTCGGCGCCACCCGCACCGTGCCGCCCCCGCTCTCCACGGCCCGGGTCGTGGCGTCCGCGTCGTCGACGCTGTAGTAGATCATCCAGGCGGAGCGTGCCCCCTCCTCGGTGAGTGTGCCGAGCCCGGCGACGATCCTGCCGTCCTTCCGGAACATCCCGCCCTCCACGTCGCCCTCGGCTCCCATGGACTCGAAGTCCCAGCCGAGCACCGCGCGGCAGAAGGCCGCCGCGGCGCGGACGTCAGGAGTGCCGAGGTCGAGCCAGCAGGGGGGAGCCGGGGGCTAACTCAGTGGTGATCACGACGATTCCCTTCGCTGTTCCTGTGCCGTTCCGCGGTGTCCCAGCGTGACACCCGGCACCGACCGTCGCCCCTCGACCGGCCGGTCCGCGGCCCGGGGGCGTGGAGCACGACGGCGCCCTCGATCAGGAGATCCGCGAGCACATCAACACCGCCCGCACACCTGCGGAACGGTGCCGATGGGTCCGCCGCGGCAAGGACCCTTCAGGACACCTGTGGGTCTTTCTGACCCACAGGGAGGACGTCTCGGAGGAGGAGCTCCGGCGTCGCCTGGCCGCCGCCGGGTGACCCGGGCGCCAGGGGGACCGCCCTTCCCGCCCCTCTCAAGGGTTCCCGGGCGTGCGGGCCGGCTCACCGACGGAGTGGGCCGCTCGCCGCCAGGCGGCACTGACCGCACCGTGCGCGATCGACGTACCTCGCGCCGTCTCCGCCGGAAGACGCACCGGACTGCCGATGTGCACGTGGAACCGGGGGCGGCGCACCGGGGCTGTGAACACACTGGCCAGTTGCTTCGCGGCCGTTCCCGAGCAGAGGCGCCGGGCCCCCGCCTGGCCGACGGGGACCACGGGCGCACGCGTCGCGGCCACCAGCCGTGCGAGACCGGTGCGGAAGGGCAGGGGCGCGGCACACCTCGCGTCCTGGCGCAGGGGGAGACCCCCTTCGGCGTAGATGAGCACATGACGCCCCGCCCCGAGCACTTCCGCCGCGGCCGCAAGTGCCTCCGCCGCCCGTGCCGATCCCCGGTGGACGGGAACGTGCCCCTCCTTCGACAACGCCCGGCCCAGCACCGGCACGCGCCAGAGACCCGCCGTCACCAGGACCGCCGGTGCCACGTCCACGGACCGCAGGGCGGCCAGTACGACCGCGGGGTCGGCCGTCGAGTCATGGTTGGCGACGAAAACACTGCCCACGGGGTACGGTCCGTCCGCCTCGCGGGTGACGGTGAGGCGCCCGAAGAAGGGCAGCAGGGCAGCGGCAGCACGGCTGAGCATGGTCGGCCTTTCGACACGGGAATCCCTGCTCGTCAGCTTCGCGTGCCGACGCGCTCCGGCACATGAGTATCCGCACCCATGGGTACCGGGTGGCTCTCCCCATGACACGGCCGAGGACGGCGCCCGGCGCTTCCGGGTTCTCCCGGCCGGTTGGCGTGCCGTACGGGACCGCGGCGCATACGGGGTTACCGTCGGCGGCATGGCCGGTGATCGCCCCGGGTGGCGCGCGTGTGTGCTCAGCGGTGCGGTGTTCGCCGTGTGCATGGTCGGTACCACGCTGCCGACCCCTCTCTACGGTCTCTACCAGGAGAAGTTCGAGTTCTCCGAGCTGACGGTCACCGTCGTGTACGCCGTGTACGCCTTCGGTGTCATCGGTGTCCTGTTGCTGGCGGGGAACGTCTCGGACGCGGTGGGCAGGCGCCCGGTGCTGCTGTGCGGCCTCGGGTTCGCGGCCCTGAGCGCCATCTGCTTCCTCAGCGCCGCCGACCTGGGATGGCTGTACGCGGGACGGCTGCTGTCGGGAGTGTCCGCCGGGCTGTTCACCGGGGCCGCGACGGCGTTCGTGATGGAGCTGGCACCGCCCGGTGGCGCCCCTCGCGCCACCTTCGTCGCGACCGCCGCCAACATGGGCGGGCTGGGATGCGGACCGTTGCTCGCGGGAGTCCTGTCCCAGTACGCGGCCGGGCCGCTGTACCTGCCGTTCGCCGTGCACCTGGCCCTGGTGGCCGGCTCGGCCGTTGTCCTGCTGCGGCTTCCGGAGACCGTACGGGAGAGACGCTCGCTGAGCACCGTACGGCCACGACGGCCCGGCCTGCCCCCGCAGGTGCGGGCGGTGTTCGGGCCGGCGGCGATCGCCTCGTTCGTGGGCTTCGCACTGTTCGGGGTGTTCACCTCGGTCAGCCCGGCGTTCCTCGCGCAGTACCTGAACGTGCACAACCGCGCCCTGAGCGGTCTGGTCGTCGCGCTGGCCTTCTTCGCCTCGACCGCCGGGCAACTGGCTGTCGGCCGGGTCGGGGCGACACGATCACTGCCATGGGGCTGCGCAGGCCTTCTCGCCGGGCTGGCGCTGCTCGCCGGCGCGCTGCACTGGGACCTGCTCGCACTGGTGGTGCTGAGCGCGATTGTCGGCGGTGCCGGCCAGGGGCTGTCGTTCCGCGGGGCGCTGTCCGCGCTGGCCGAGGTGTCTCCGGCGGGCGAGCGGGCGGGGGTGATCTCCATGCTGTTCGTGGTGGCCTACGCGGGCATCTCGGTGCCGGTGATCGGAGTGGGCGTACTGACGGGTCCGGTCGGCCTGAAGGACGCGGGACTGATGTTCATCGTGTGCATGGCCGTCCTGGTCGTGACCGCGGCCGTCTACCTCCTCCGGCGGCCGGTACCGTCGGGGACGGGAGCGCGGGGACCGCGGTGACATCCGCCCCCGCCCTGCCCCGGTACCCGTCCTGCCTCGGTACCCGTCGTGCCCCGGCCCGGCTGCCGAGCATGCGGCCGCCACCGTACGGGCTGCGACACGCACCCTGCGTGTTCGCGTGGGAGGGGGAACGCGGGGCATCATGGCAGGGCCTGGGGTGGGCCGTTTCGTCATCCCGGAAGACCCGCGCCGTGGACATGCTGCTGCCGGTCCTGTTCGCCCTGGGCGCCGCGTTCAGCAACGCGCTCGCCACCGTCCTCCAGCGCAAGACGGCCCTCGGCGTGCCCCGGTCCGACGAACTGAGGGTCGGGCTAATGCTCGACCTGCTGCGGCAGCCCGTCTGGCTCGCCGGCATCATCACCATGATCACCGCGACGGTCTGCCAGGCCGTGTCGCTTGCGACGGGACCGTTGACGATCGTTCAGCCCTTGTTCGTGCTGGAGCTGCCGCTCGCTCTGGTCATCGCCACGGCGCTGTTGCGGGGCGGCTGTCCCGTACCGGCTGGGCGGCCGCCTTCGCCGTGGTGGCAGGGCTCGCCGTCGCCCTGACCGCCGCCTCGCCCGCGGGAAACCGCACGCACGCGCCGATGGATCGCTGGATCCGGGCACGTGCCGTCTGCGCCACCGCGATCGTCTGCCTCGTGCTCGCCGGGCTCCGCGGGCCCGGGGGCCGCACCCGCGCAGCCTGCTTCGAGCCGGCCACCGCTGTCGCGTACGCGGTGACGGCGGCACTGATGAAGGCGTCGATGCGCACACTCGACGACGGCGGTGTCACCGCGTTCCTCACGGCCTGGCAGACCTGCGGTTTCGCCCTGTTCGGCGCGTCGGCGCTGTTCCTCCCGGAGAACGCGATGCAGGCGGGCCCACTGGTCGCGTCCCAGCCCGACCTCACCCTCGGCGACGCGAGCGTGAGCCTGATCCTCGGGACCACGATCTGCTCCGAGTCCGGGCGATCGGGCCGGTGGCTCCTGCCCCGACTGCCGGGCGTCACCCTGGTCGTGGCGGGTGTGCCGATGCTCTCGAGACTGCCGCTCGCCCGTTCCCTGACCGCGAGGACCGCTCCACCGCCAACGCCGAGGCTCCGTGAGCCGTCCCCATGGAGGGCCATGAGCCGGCGGACGTCGGGCGGGGTGGGCAGGTAGCGTGCGGCCGTATGGAACCACCGGCTCGCCCGCAGTCCGCCGCCGGCACCCGGCGCCGCGCCCGTGACCTCGGCATCGTCATCGGAGGGGCCGCTCCCGGCCCCTCCAACGCGATCACCGATGTGCCGGGCGTCCGTGTCGGCCACACCACCGTCCGACGGCCCCCGGACGTGCACAGTGGAGTCACCGCCGTCGTGCCCGACACCGTCGGCCCCCACACACCGCTGCCCGCGGGCGTCTTCACCGGCAACGGCTACGGCAAGCTCATCGGCACGACCCAGCTCACCGAACTCGGCACACTGGAGACACCGGTGCTGCTCACCTCCACCCTGTCCGCCTTCCGCGTCGCCGACGCCCTCGTCGGCTGGATGCTCGAACGGCCCGGCTGCGACGAGGTGCAAAGCCTCAACCCCGTCGTGGGGGAGTGCAACGACGGTTTCCTGTCCGACATCCGAACCCGGCCCGTCCACGAGGAGCATGTGAGGGCGGCCCTCGACGGGGCATCGGGCGGGCCGGTGGCCGAGGGCTGTGTCGGCGCGGGGACCGGCACGGTCGCTCTGGGATTCAAGGCCGGTATCGGGACCGCTTCCCGCACGCTGGATCTGGCAGGCCGGTGCTTCACCGCGGGCGTCCTGGTGCAGGCGAACTTCGGCGGCACACTGCGGGTGCTCGGCCGCACCGTCACACCGCGATCCACGGGCCGTGACACCGATGGCCGTGACACCGACGATGGGGCGCCGGTCGCGGAGACCGGCTCCTGCATGATCGTGGTGGCCACCGACGCCCCTCTGGACGCGCGCCGGCTCACCCGTGTCGCACGGCGTGCGGTCTTCGCCCTGGCCCGTACGGGCGCGGCCTACAGCCATGGCAGCGGTGACTACGCCGTGGCCTTCGGCACGCGGCCGGGCGGGGGTGCTCCCGTGGCGGATGCCGATCTGGGGCCGCTGTTCGAAGCGGTTCTCGACGGCGTGGAGGAAGCGGTGCTCAACTCGTTGCTCGCCGCGACGAAGGTCACCGGCCCGGGTGGCCGTACGGTGCCGGTCCTTCCCGCGGACGTCCTGCTCGCCGCCCTCACGTCCCCTCCGCCCCCGCTGTCCCCTCCGGCGCCACCGACAGCCTGACGGGCTACTCCGGCAGCGGCGTCGCCGCCCCGGATGCGCGGGGTCACTGCTTGCGCCCCGCGCCGCCGAACATGGCGACCTCCCCGGCGGGTGCGCCGCCGGGGGCCGGGGCGGGGTGCCAGCGGTTGCAGGAGACCACACCGGGTCCGAGGAGCTGGAGCCCTTCGAAGAGACCGGCGACGATGCCGGGGGGCCGCTGGGTCAGCCGCGGGGTGCCGTGCTCGTTCCAGAAGGCCACCGCCGCGTCGACGTCGGGCAGGTCCGGCCGGGTGATGGTGTGCGACAGCACGAGGTGACTGCCCATCGGAAGGGCGGCCGGCAGACGCCGCACGATCCCACGGGCTTCCTCGTCGTCCTCGACGAACATGACGGCTCCCAGCAGGACCAGCGCCACGGGACGGTTGAGGTCGAGCAGTTTCCCGGCCTGCGCCAGGATCGTGTCGGCATTGCGCAGGTCCTCGTCGAGGTAGGACGTACGGCCCTCGGGCGAACTGGTCAGCAGAGCCGCGGCATGGGCCAGGACTGTCGGACCGTAGACGACACGGGACTCGGGGGCGAGCCGCTGGGCGAGCTCGTGTGTGTCGCCGTCCTGAGCCGTTACCCGGTGATCGATGCCGAGAACCACGAGATCACCCGGCTCTCCACCCGGACACCCGACCCGGTGCATGCCCCGATGCCCGGATTCGCCGAGGTCACGGTCAACGTCAAGGGCGCACCTGCGCACGTCCACAGCACGCACCTGGACCACCGGGCCGACCCGTCGGTCCGTGAGGCCCAGGTGGCGGACATGCTCGACGTGCTGGCCGCCGACCGCGGACCGAAGATCCTGGTCGGCGACTTCAACGCCGAGGCGACGGCTGCGGAACGCAGACCCGGACGGCGGTGGGACCTGTCCGGCGGTCGACCCGGTCAAGCGCGTCGACTTGGTGGCCGTCTCTGCGGACATCACCGTGGCCGGTGCCGAAGCGGTGGCGAAGCGGTGGCGACGGAGGCGTCGGACCACCGTCCCGTGGTCACGGATCTGAAGGTCCGCCGGCGCGGCCGCTGAACAACCCGGAACCGGGGGCGGCACCGCACCGGAGCCGTCCCCGGTGGCCCGCCCCGGCGATCGCGGAACCTCGACGGAGGTCTGCCCCGAGACGATGCGTCAGTTCTGCTCGGGAACGCTCATCTCGCCCAGCAGCGACCAGTCGTCCTGCGGAACCGTCGCGTTCACGATGCGGGGCGTCTCGGCCAGGTGGGGCGGCAGGGTCCGCTGCGCGGCCCTGAAATGCTCGGAGTGCACATGGGCCGCCCCCGCCTCGTCGTCGCGGAAGGCCTCGACCAGGACGTACTCCGTCGGGTCCTCGACGCTGCGGGACCAGTCGAACCACAGACAGCCGGGTTCGTTTCGGGTGGCCGAGGTGAAGTCCGCGGCGATCTTCGGCCAGTCGTCGGCATACTCGGGGCGCACCCGAAACTTGGCGGTGATGAAGATCATCCTGTCTCCCTCGTCGTTCTCCGGCGCGGTCGCGCCCTCTGTCGTGGCGCTCTCCGCGCACCGGCGCGAACACTGCCACAGGGCCTGTCGCATCGCCATCCGGGACCGGTTCCGCATCGCTGAGGCCGGCAGGAACACGGTCGCGGCCAAGACCCGGACCGGACCCGGCGGACCACGGTGACATGCTCCCGGCCGACGCGGAGCATGTCACCGTGGTCCGCGATGTCCGGATGCCGTCCGGCCCACCGACGTCCGCCTCCCGCTTCCACGGGCGTCCGCCGCCCGGACCACGGACGTCAGACCGGTGCCAGACGCAGGCGCACGGGAGTGACGACGGAGGGTTCCGGCAGGCGCAGACCCCGGCGGCCGGGCGTGATCGACCCCGGGGCGGCGGGCGCCGGCGCACGTGGGGACCGTACCGGTCGGCCCGTGCGCGGTGAGGAACCCCAGGATGGCGAAGGCCTAGGCATCCTTGGCCGCCGACGGCGGCCCGAGGCCGTCGGATGGCACACGCTGCCGGTCGGGGGTCCGCTGACACTGACGTGGTGAGGACTCGGGCCACCAGTACAAGTACATCCTCAACCTCGGCCGGCCGGTCCGGCACCCGGCGGAAACCTGTCTCGTCGTCCACGGCATCGTTGGACCCGCTGCCAGTGGTGCGGCCCGGCCGCCGAGGGCGGCCTCCGTATCGGGGGACGGTGTCATGACCCGCAAGACCTGATCGGTCCGGTCATCTCAAGGACGGCGTACGACACGCGTCCGACGGAACGCGGTTGCGCGAAGCGCTGCTCTCCGCTTCGGGCCGCCGGACGCGCCAGGGGAGCGCAGTCCGCTCGTTCAGCCGCGGGCGGCCCAGCCCCGTTCCACAGCTGTGCCCCCTTCCCCGCGTCAGGCCGCCCGGGTGAGTTCGGCGCGGCCGAACAGCAGGGCGTAGCCGGTGGGGAGCTGGGTGAGGATACGGCCGAGGAGCTCCTCGCCGGCGAACTGGGCCACGACGCGAAGGACGGTACCGGTGTCCCAGCGGGTGGTGGCTGTCGTGCCGCCGGTGCGGCACGAGAGGTCCTCGACGAAGCCCCAGCCGGTGAGGGGTTCGGTGGCGGGTATCTCCGAGGTGAGGACGACGGCGGCCTCGTGCGGCAGCCTGACCGCGAGTTCCACGCGCTCGTCACCCGTCAGCTGCCGCCCGAGGGAGGCCAGCACGGCGCGCACGGCCTCCTCGGCCCGTGCGCGGGTGGGGTAGGCGCCTTCGTACCGCACTCTTTCCAGCATCTGCTCGAAGGTCATGCTGACGGTGGGCCGGCACGCTTCCTGCTGGGGAATCATCGCTGACGCGGTTGCCTTTCTCGTGCGAGGTGATGTGTGTGGTGGGGGGCTCCCGCCGACCACCGATATCGCTCGGTCAGGGGAGGGAATGCCGCTGTCTCTGGGCCGTACGCGCCGGGGCGGCCGAACGGCAGGCCGTAGCCCACCGGGAGCTGGAGCAGGATCCGGTGGGTGAGTTCTTCGCCCACGGTGTCCGAGACCACGCCGAGCACAGTGCGCAGGCACCGTGCGGGCCGCCCGCTTCGGCTTTCCCGGTGGCTGCGTATGCGCCGAGTTCCTTGACCTGGCCCGGGAACGCCTCCCGTCGCACGGCCATCGTTGCGTTCTTGCGCGCAGGGCGGCGAGCGGAGGAGACGGAGCACGGGGGGCGGCCGCAGGGCAGGCCGTCTCCCCCGTCTCCGCGCGGCTGGGAGGGGGATCAGCCGCTGATCTCCTTGTGGACGGAGCCGCCGCCGATGGCGATCTTGCGGGGCTTGGCGCGCTCGGCGATCGGGATACGCAGGGTCAGTACCCCCGCGTCGTAGTCCGCCTCGATGCGTTCGGTGTCCAGGGTGTCGGCCAGCACGACCTGGCGGGAGAAGACCCCCAGAGGCCGCTCGGAGAGCTCCATCTGTACGTCGTCCGCCTTGGTGACGGGCCGCCGCTCGGCCTTGACGGTCAGCATGTTCCGCTCGACGTCGATCTCGATCGCGTCCGTGGAGACGCCGGGCAGGTCGAGGGCGATCACGTACTCCTCGCCCTCACGGTAGGCGTCCATGGGCATCGCCGACGGCCGCGACCAGGTGCCGGTCGTGTTGAGGAGCTGCTGGGTGATTCGATCGAGCTCACGGAACGGATCGGTGCGCATCAACATCGTGAAACACCTCCAGTGTTCAGGTCAGGCACTTTGCTGCCAATGCGGTTCACCTGCCTTCGTTGTAGCATGTCATCCAAGTGATGACAAGTTGAGTGTCGCCGAGATGACGACAAAATCTGATGGAGACTCCATGATCAGTGACGATCGGCCCACCCCGCGCGCCCGCGGTCTCACCCCCACGTCCTTCCTCGCCGCCGCCGCGCTGAACACGATCCACGAAGCCCTGCGCACCGCCCGGACATCGCAGGACGGGGTGCGCCCCGAGCCCGTCCAGACCGGCTCGGAGCAGGCACTCGCCGCCCTCCTGCTGCTCCGCGAAGTCCGCGATCAGCTCGCCGGGTGGGAACCGGGCCTGATCGAAGAGGCCCGGGAGGCGGGCGCCAGCTGGGCCGACCTCGCCCATCCCCTGGGCGTCTCCAGCCGTCAGGCCGCCGAACGCCGCTATCTGCGCGTACGCCCTGGAAACCCGGGGTCCACGGGCGAGCAGCGGGTACGGGCCACCCGTGACCGCCGCGCCGCCGACCGCACCGTCACCGCGTGGGCCCGCGCCAACGCCGCGGACCTGCGCCGGCTCGCCGGCCAGATCACCGCGCTCACCGATCTCCCCGCCGCCGCCCGCACCCCTCTCGCCGAACTCACCGCAGCCCTCGCCGACAACGACGCTGCCACCCTCGTCGGCCCGCTGACGGCGACGCACGCGCATCTGGCGTCCGACCACCCCGGCCTCGCGGCGCGTGTCGATGACGTCGCCCGCCACACCGACCGGCTCCGCCGGCACAGCGGGGACCAGCGCCAAGGGCCTCGGATACCACCGGGGCGGTGAGCATGGCCGGTGGCAGGCCGGCCCGGCGGCCCGGTGACATCACTTCTCATCCGGACTGATCAGGCATGACCAGGTACGCGCGTTCCCAGGGCCACGACTCCGCCGCCTCGCTGTGGCGCGGATCGCCGCGGATCACATGGGCCGCCCCCCTCGTGGAGACGAGCGACTGCAGCCGTCCGTGCGTGCGGGAGGGGGCCGTCGGGTGGAACTCGCCGCAGGGAGCTCGGCGAGATGGTTCCGCCCGGACAGGGTGGCGTGCGGCACCCACCACGCGTGGATGCCGCGGAGCGGCCTCGATCCGGTCGTCGGTGCGCTGGAGGGACAGCCGGATCAGATGCGGCGCGGAGATCCCATGCCGGACGTCCCCGTCCCGGCGCCGCCTACTCGCCCACCCGCTGCTCGGGCTCCGGGCGAGCAGTCGGCCGGACATCGGTTTCCTCGCGGCCTACAAGGCCCGACAGGGACAGGGCGCCCGGTCCGAAGAACACGATGAGCAGGAATCCCCAGCAGAAGAGCGCAGGGGCGAGGCCGCCGTTCTGCAGCGGGAACAGGCCGTCCTTCTGGTGCTCGGTGAAGTAGGCGAACGCCATGATGCCCGAGCTGATGAAGGCCGCGCTGCGCGTCGTGACTCCAAGGAGGACGAAGACACCGCATGCCAGCTCGATCACCCCGGCGTACCAGAACGGCCAGTCACCCATGGGGCTGGCCGTCCGGTCCAGCACCCCGAAGACCGTAGCAGCGCCCTCGCTGGTGAACAGGATGCCCAGGACCATACGGAACAGGCCCAGTACGAGGGGCCGGCGGGCGGTCAGCCAGTCGCTGAGGTGTGCGGTGCTCATCGGGCACTCCTTGAAGATGTCGCTGTGTGCCGGGTGCTTCGGGCCTTGCGGATTCCGGGTGTTGGTGTCTCCCCGCTCTCCCTACGCGTACGCGGCGTGGCTGGTTCAGGCGAACCGCGAAGTTCTTGCAAGTGATCACCTTCTTGGCGAGCCGGTGGGAGCGGATGACGGTGCCGCCGCCGGAATCCGGCAAGCCGGGCCATGAGATCGCGGAGCCGCTGATCCCTCCGTCGAGGGCGCGACCGCAGGGCGGTGGAACGAAGAAAACGCGAACAGGCTGAGGCGATCGCGCCACCCGAACAGTGGTTCCGGGCGGGCGGGGGTGGGAGGAGGGTTGCCCTCTTGGCCCGACAGGGCTTCACAAGCAAGGAGTTGAATACGCTTCACCGCGCCGTCGAGGGCGTTCGCCCCCCTCGGCGTCACCGATCTCCGGCGGCCGGATGCGCGAGTCCACCACCAGCCCGCACGTGGGTCCCGGTCATGACACCGGGCGCCATCGCGGGGCGTGGGGCGGGAAACGAGCCGTTTCAGGGAAACAACGAGTGTCCCGTCGCGTACAGCGCGACGCCTGCCCGGGTCCGCCGCCCCGTCCTGTCGTAGACGTGAGCCGGATGATGGTCCACTGTGCGCGGGGAGAGCGACGGTTCCATGCCGATCTGCCGGTTCGCCGGCCCTCGCGCCGCAAGCCGGAGCACCTGGACCCCCCGGTCCGTCAGCCCGTCCGGCGGCGGCTGCCGCGGTGCCTCGATACCTGCCGCCCCGAGGACCGGAGCACACGCCCGCTTGCCCGCGCCGCCTTCATCGGCGTCGCGGACAAGCAACTCCGCGGCATCCGCGAGTGAATACGCAGACCGGTGTGCACGTGGCTCGGTAAGCGTGGTGAGCGTGTCGACAGCCGTCAGGATGCGGGCCGCCAGCGGCAGTCCGCGCCCCGGATCGCCGCGGTGCTACCCGCCGCCGTCGGCGCGTTCGCGGTGAGCCGAAGCGATCGGTGCGAGCGTGGCCGGTGCCGGTACTCGCTGAAGGATCCGATGGGGGCCAGTACGTATGCATGCGGATCTGTTCCGTCTCGGCCACCGTGAGGCTTCCCGCCCTGGCCCGGACGCCGGCCGGAACGGCCACGCGGCCGAGGCCGTGCGGCAGCGCCGCGCAACTCCGTCAGTGCCTCGTGGTCGGGTCCTGAGGCGCGCCCGGCCCCCACAGCCAGGTCGGCGACATGTCCGCTGTGCCCGACAACCACCGGCTCTTCAGGTCCACGAGTCGGCCCGGCACCGCCGACAGGCCTGGCACGGACCCGAACGGTACGGCAACGTGCGGCTGCGGCTCCGCTGTGGCGTGGATGGGCGCGCTCCAGGTGTCCACGATCAAGGGAAATTTTCACGGAGCGGTTCAGCCCGGCCCGCCCCTCCCGGCATCACGGCACGTGCCCAGGGCCGGCGGCCATGTGTCCGGCTGCCAGGACCCACCCCTGTTCACACCTGTCCCGCACACGACTTGCCCCAAACGCCGCAGCCTTCCCCGGCCCTCCCCGGGGAACCCGTCTTTGTATGAACATCGATGCGCAGCAACACCCCGCCCCCGAGCACCGGCGCCCGGACGGTGTGTCCGACACGACGGTCGAAGCCCTGGGCGGGCTGTCGAAGGCGCTGGAGACGGCCGAGCGGGCCCGTGGTGCGCTCTACACATTCCATCAGCTGACCGGCAGCGCCGACCTCGCCCTCGACGACGCGGTGCGCCTGCTCCGTGAAGCCGGCCACGAAGAGCAGGCCGGCCGGGTGGAGCGAGAGATCCTCGGCCGCAATGTGATTCCGGGGCACTGGACCTTCCAGATCGTCGAGGCGTACAACGCCACGTACTACCGGCCCTTCCAGCAGATCGAGCAGGAGATCCGGCAGGAGCTGGCCGAGGGACGCGACCACCTGTACGAGGCGGAGATGAAGGAGGCCCGCCGTACCCGGCACCACCCCGACCACACTGCCCGTCCCGCCACCTGATCCTGTTCGGCGACGACGGCAGGAGAGGGCGCGCAGCCGGTCACGTCCGGCACAGCCGTTCGCACTGTGCCCGCCCGGCCCCGGGCTCCGCCCGGGGCCGGGCCGTCCACCTCGACGACCAGGGACAGCCACGCCTCGGCGCCACTGCTTCTCCACGGCGTTGCGGACGGGTTCGAATGACCTCGCCGTGCCGGGGAGCCTCCTTCCCGGGAACAGTTCCCAGAACCGGGGCGGGTGCGCGCCCGTCACGCGGTCATGGAGCCTTCTGAGCTCGGCGCGCCCGGGAACAAACGTGAGGGGGCACATGTTGACGGCACCGTGGTCGTGGAGGGGACAGTGTCCCCGGGCCTCACCCGCAGCCTGCAGGGACGATCGTCCGGCTGAAGCCCCGCAGAGTCTTTCGCCGCGTAGGCGACCGCCCTCCACGATCGCTTGCCCGTGGCTTCGGTCCGCCCGGCGAGGTGCCGGGCGCGGAGTGGGCGGCGGGGTCCCGACCCGCTGAACGTGGGATGCGGAATACGGCGCCCGCCGACGCCGTTGTCCATTATGTCTGGCATGTTCGAGTCAATGAGCTCGGGCGGTGGCGAAAGGAGCACCTCATGGCACGCAGCACTGCGCGGCCGGTCGTCAAGCTGAAGTCGACAGTAGGTACGGGAGTCACCTACGTGACCCGCAAGAACCGTCTGAACGACCCCGACCGGCTGGTCCTGCGGAAGTACGACCCGGTCGCCGGTGAGCACGTCCTCTTCCGCGAAGAACGATGACATCTGCCTCCGTCGCCCCGCGGCGGAGGCCCCGAGGGGGGAGAGCCATGGCGACCCCCCTCGTTCGACCCCGCGGAAGGAGACCGTGATGAAGGTACGCAAGTCCTTGCGCTCGTTGAAGGCCAAGCCGGGTGCCCAGGTGGTGCGCCGGCGGGGCGTGACGTTCGTGATCAACAAGAAGGATCCGCGTTTCAAGGCCCGCCAGGGCTGACGAGCCACTTCCGCCCACCGGACGGCCCGGTACCGCGCTCGCGGTACCGGGCCGTCCGTCGTACCGGCGGGGGAGTGGGGCGGGAGGCCAGCCAGTGCTCAACCGGCGCTCACACAGTGCTGTCGAAGAAGACCGCGCCTCCCGCATCCGGGCCGCCGGCGGCCCGGCCGAACTCCACGTCTGGGCAGGTGGCTTCCGCGGATTCGGTGCCCTGTGCCCGCAGGCACACATCTCGGCCACGGCCCGCCGAACCGGCTCGCCCGACTCCTGTCCGCGGACACCGCCGCGTAGCGCCCCCGCCTCACCCACGGTCCCCGGCGTTCGGCCTCCCGGCCGGGGCATGGCCGTCGTCGGCGAGGTGGCACTGGCCCCGACCGGCGATCTCCTCCCGAGCGTGTGACGGGTGGGTGCCGGAGGGCTGCGACGACGGCAGCGAGTGAGCGAAAACGAGTTGACCGGGTGGCGCCCCATGGGCAGGCTCCCCTCCACGGCTTGGACGAGGCCCTGTTGCCGGCGGGCTGCCCCACGCGATCGGCGGGTGGGGCGGCGAGTCGGCGGATCGGATGTGCGGGAAATGACGTCTCAGCTTCACGCGCTCTGCTTCGATGCGCACGATCCCCTCCGCCTCTCGCGCTTCTGGGCCGGCGTCCTGGGTCGGGAGGCGGTCGACGACTCCCACGGCGTGCCCACTCTCCTGCCGAACGACAACACCGGGTTCCGGATCCGGTTCCTCCTGACCCGGGAACAGAAGTCGGGCCAGAACCAGATGCACTTCGACCTGACGAGCACGTCCCTCGACGACCAGCAGCAGGTGGTGGCGAGGGCGCTCGGAATCGGCGCCCGCCACATCGACATCGGTCAACGCCCCGAGGAGGGGCATGTGGTGCTCGCCGACCCCGAAGGCAACGAGTTCTGTGTCATCGAGCCGGGCAACAACTTCCTCGCCGACTGCGGATTCATCGGAGCACTCGCGTGCGACGGATCGCAGGAGGTCGGGTACTTCTGGAGCCGGGCCCTGGGCTGGCCGTTGGTCTGGGACCAGGACCAGGAGACCGCGATCCGCTCGCCGCGAGGCGGCCCGAAGATCACCTGGGGTGGTCCACCGCTGATGCCGAAGACCGGGAAGAACCGGATGCACTTCGAGCTTGCCCCACCTGCCCACGGTGATCAGCAGGCAGAGGTCGACCGTCTCGTCTCCCTCGGGGCGACGCGCATCGGCATCGGCATCGGTCAGGGCGAGGCCGGTCGGGCGGTGATGGCCGATCCCGACGGCCATGAGTTCTGTGTGCTGGCGCCCCAGGACTGAAGGAGAACGACTACCGCTTCGCAGGCGCTCCTGTGCGGGGCATGGCGATGACTGCGACAGACCGGTTGGCGTGACGGAAGCGGCACCGGTTGAGTGACCGGTGCCTGCGGGGGCCGTGATCGGGCCCGGGCGGTCCCGGGCCTCTCGGCGGCGAGGCTTCGCGTGTGGAAGACAACGGCCCCCACACCCCCTTACCCACTGCGCCCCGGCTACCCACTGCGCCCCGGCGGTCCGCGACTCCGTTGCCCGTCTCGCGCAGTGGCGCGTCAGGTCACCAGCCCTCGACGGTAGGCGCAGACGACGACCTGAACACGGTCGCGAAGCCCGAGTCCGGCGAGGACGCGTGACACGAAGGTCTTGACGGTCCCCTGGCCTATCAGGAGAGCTGCGGCGATCTCGGTGTTGGAGAGGCCGTCCGAGACGAGGAGGAGGACCTCCAGCTCGCGGCGGGCGCCGCCCCGGCTCCCTGCCGGTCGAACCCCGTGACCGGGCGGTGCTCGGTCCGCTGCACCACCCACCTGTAGACCAGCGCGGCCGTCAGGGCAGCGAGGAGGAGCGCCGGCCAGGGATTTCCTTCCACCGCGACGACACTCCGGCCGCTGATCGAGCTGACCACCAGCACAGCGACGAGCTGCCGAACCAGTCTCACGAAAACTCCTTCCACACGTCCGCGGCAGGCGCACCGCGGCGGATCCGACGCTATCGATCCGACGGCCGAAAACCGTCACCGCACAGTGGGCACCTGCATGGAGCTCGCACGGGGACAGGCCTTCAGGTCTGCCGGACCCGCAGAACCCACCGGCGGACGCCGCGCGGTCGCATCACACCAGCAGGGCTTTGCCTTCTCTTTGCAACCCGTGCTGCCGCCGCCTCGTCTCTCCGCACGATTCATGACTGAGCCCGCCGGGTCAACGTGCGGGCGAACCGATGAAAGAGAGCGTTCCATGCGCCGAACTGTTTTCAGCGCCGCGGCACTCGCGTGCACCGCCCTGTTGGCGAGCGCGGTGCCCGCGTTCGCCGACGAGTCGACTCCCGTCGCCGACACCACAGCGACCCCGAGCGTGTCCCCGGAGCCGACCGCCACCCCGGAGCCGGCTCCGGCCGAGGAGGGGAACACAGGCGAGGTCTCCGTCGTACCGAGCGGAGCGCCCGACACCGGTGTGGCACCGCAGTCGGCACAGTCCGGAGCCGACGGCGAGCTGATCGGCGGGGGTGCCACCGCCCTGCTCGCCGCCGGGGGCGCGGCGGTGTTCCTCGTACGCCGCCGGCGGGCGACCGCGGCATGACGTCGCTCTCCAGGCGTGCGTTCGTCACCGCGGCGACAGCCTCGTTGCTCGTCGGCTGCAGCGGCGACCGGACCGGCCCGGCCAGGGCCGAACACCCGGAAAGCACGTCACCGTCTTCGCGGCCCTCCGGCAGGACGACGCACGTCCTCGGGCGTTCGGTCCCGGTCGGTCTGGAGATCCCGGCCATCGGGGTCGACACCCCGGTCATACAACTGGGGTTGGCCCGGGACCGCACCGTGCAGGTTCCCCCGCTCACGGCCGACGACGTGGCGGGCTGGTACCGGCACTCGCCGACACCCGGACGGATCGGCCCGTCGGTGATCCTCGGACACGTCACGGTCGGCGTCCACGGGGACGGTGTCTTCCGCCACCTCGCGCGGCTGCGCCGCGGCGACCGGATCGTGGCACGCCTGGAGAACGGCACGGCGGCGGTGTTCGTCGTCGACTCGATCCGGACAGTCGCCAAGACGGACTTCCCGACGGACGCGGTCTACGGGCACGTGGACCGTCCGGAACTGCGGCTCATCACGTGCGGCGGTCCGCTTACCGGTGAGGAGTACCGCGACAACGTGATCGTCTTCGCCGAGCTGAGCCCGGCGAGTCCCTGATCCGCCACGGGAGTTCCGGGCCGGTGGGCTGTGCGCCGGCCGGCCCGGGACCCTCCCCCGCGAGTGGCACCGCGTCACCGGTGTCACCCCGACCATGGAGAGCATTGAAACGGTCCCGCGAGAAGGCAGCGTCCGAGCTGTTCGCCGCCCTCTATCCGCGTCTCGCCGGCTGGTGCCGCCGGCTGGTCGACGACGACGAGACCGCCCACGAGATCGCCTCGGAGGCGTTCACCCGGCTGTGGGCCCGCTGGACCTCCGTAACGGAACCGCGGGGTTTCCTCTACGTCACAGCGGCCAACCTCGTCCGGGACCACTGGCGCAAACTGGAGCGCGAACGCAGGGCGGTACACCGTGTCACCGCGGAAGCCGCCGTCCGTCCGCACAGCGAACCCGCCGACCCGTCCGTACGCTTGCTCGTGCAGTCGCTGCCGGAACGACTGCGCGTCCCGATCCTGCTGCACTACTACGCCGACATGCCGATCCGGGAGGTCTCCGTGGTGACCGGGCGCAAGGAAGGAACTATCAAGGCCGACCTCCACGCGGCCCGCGAACTGCTCCGCGCCCACCTGAGGAGAAGCCTTGATCACACACTCTGACGATGGTCCGGACTTCGAACCCGACGACCCCCTCGCCGTCATCCTGCGGCCAGCCTCCGACTACCTCGGCCCGCCCGCCGGCCGGTACGAGGAGATCCGCCGCGCCGCGGCGCGGCGTCGGCTGGTCCGCGCCGCGGTCGGAGCCGGGGTGTCATGCGCCGTCGCAGCCCTCGTCGCCCTTGTCGTCCTGCCGCTCCAGCCGGCGGTATCCGACAAGCCCGTGTCCCCTACCATCCCCCTCGCCCCGCCTCCCGTGAGCAGCCCCCCGCCCGGGCCCGCTCCGTCGGCAATACCCCAACCCATCAGCCCTCGTCCCAGCGAACAGGCCCGGACCGACGGCCCCGACGTCTCGACGCCCCGGCCCACCGCGGTGCCCAGCGCGTCACCGGTGACGCCCTCGCCCTAGCGTGGCCGGGCGGGTTGCGCCGCATTCATCCTCTGATGTTGGTCAGAGAATTCTGGTGACGCCGAGAGGATTCCCTCATGCTCGTGGAGGCCGGCCAGGCGTGGTTCGATCAGCGCGGGCCGGCCCGTCTTCCGGCCTCCGCGGGATCACGAGGGCCGTAGAAGAGACCAGAAGCGGGAGCTGCCGTCCTCGGAACGCTCGCGCGAGACAGGGAACGGCAGCACACCGACGCACTACTCGGGGCATGGTGCCCCGGGCGTGTGCGTTCAGCCGAGGGCGGCGATCATGTCCTCGGCCATGTGGGCGCTGGACGCCGGGTTCTGCCCGGTGAACAGGTTGCCGTCCTGCACGTTGTGCTGCTGGTAGGCCGGCCCGCCGATGTGGTCAGCGCCCCTCTCCCGCAGTCGGGCGGCGAGCAGCCGCGGAGCACCTTCGGCCGTTCCAAAAAGTTGTTCCTCCTCGTCGGTGAAGGCCGTCATCCTCCGGTCGGCAAACAGCCACTTGCCCTCCGTGTCCACGGCGCTGAGCAGGGCGACCGGGCTGTGGCAGACGGCTCCGATCACCTTCCCGGACGCGTCCGCGGCGGTCAGCAGACGGCCGAGGCCGGTGTCCTGGTAGAGGTCGACGAGGGCCGTGGCCGCCAGGCAGGACGACCGCGACGTAGTCGTTGACGTCGACCTCGTCGAGCTTCAGCAGAGGGCCGAACTCCCGCAGGACCTTCTCCGCGTACTCCACGTGCCGGGCGCAGTCCGCCCCGGCGATCTCTGGGTCGGCGCTGTGCTGGTCGAGTGGCTGCAGCACTCCGCCCGGCGAGGCGAAGTCGACCGTGTAGCCGCTCCGGACGAACTTCTCGTGCGGAGCAGCCGGCTCCTCGGCCCAATAGCCGGTCGGGTACGCCGAGCCGTCCGTGCGCTCCCAGACGTCGGCAGCCGACATGATGATCAAGACCTTGCTCATGGGGCAGTTCCTCTCCGTGGTGGTGCGGTGGAAGGGCGAGTGGTGGGGATCAGGCGGTGGCCGGGAAGTCGGTGGTGGGCGCGGTGTCCGCGGTGGCGTCCAGGTCGGCCTGGCGAACCTGGACCTTGGGGGTGGCGCAGGCGTGGGAGTCCGAGCCGAGGATTCGGCGCAGCGGGCCCTGGCCGGTCACGCCCCGGTTGGCGATCGCTTCGGCGCCCTTGGCCGGGTCGCCGGGATGGCTGCCCTGGAGCTTGAGATGGTCGTCGAGCATGTCGCGGACGTCGCGGTCGCCGGGTTCCGCCACCGCGGCCAGGAAGTCGTGGCCGGCGTTGTTCATGACCACGTCCAGGCCGCCGAAACGCTCGATGGTCCTGTGGACGGTCTGCTTCACCTGCGCCTCGTCACGCAGGTCGCCGGTGAGCGGGAGAAGACACGAGGTGTCGGCGCCGTCCCGGGCGCGGTGAGCAGCCGCTCGGACGAACGCGTCGTCGCCGCGCCCCTGTCACCACGTTCCAGCAGCCGCCTGACCAGGTCCAGACCCAGGCCACGGGAAGTACCGGTCACGCACCGGACCGCAGAGCGGACTCGAGGAGTCCGCGACGTTCCCGCCGTTGTCACCGCCTCATTCAGGCCGTCAACTCGTCGTCGACGGGGATGCCCAGTCGGCCGGCCACGGTGGTGAGGGCCGTG
>NZ_JBHSPC010000066.1:0-10737 GCF_042656345.1 Streptomyces incanus | reverse complement strand
GACGGACACCACCCCTCACCGCACGTCGCCCGAGGCAGGTATCCGCGCCGACCGGGCACTGGACGGTCCGGGAGGGAACATCGAGGTGCGCTGCGTCCTGGCCGAGGGCCGGCGAGCGCTGGACATCGCCCGGAACGTCCACGACCGGGTGGGGGGCCGCCGCCATCTCCCACCTCGCCGCCCTCGGTGTCGCGGAGCGGGTCACCGTCGAGGTCACGGTGACCCGTATCGCCGCCCGGCACGACGCGGCATGAGTTCCGAGGGCGCTGTCACGTTGTGGAGTGTGTGAGTACCTGATGGTGTGTCGGCTGTGGTGGGGCCGGGTTCCGGCTTTCGTGCTCAGGCCGCGGCGGGCAGGGCGGTGGCGCCGGTCACCTGCTCCCGGATGGCGAAGCGGAGGGTCATCTCGGTGCGGTACTCGGGGGCGGTCATCGGGTGGCGGCGGGGCCGGACGTGGGGTGAGATGCCGCTGAACGCGGCCAGGAACCGCTGGGCGGCACCCACCGATCGGAAGCCTGTCATCGCGCGTTCGCGCTGCCTCGTCGGCCGGTGGGAGTTCTCGGCCCCGTTGTTCAGGCCCCGGTGCGAGCGGTGCCCGGCCGAGGGCATGACCTCGCGGTGGGCCGCGCCGCAGGAGCGCAGCTGGTCGGTGACGATCACCCGCGGCACCGAGCAGGTTCGCTTGAGCAGCTTGCGGAAGAACCGCCGGGCCGCAGCGGCGTCCCTTCGGCCCTGGACCAGGAGGTCGAGCACGGTGCCGTCGGCGTCGACGGCCCGCCACCGGTACTGCCGCACACCGTTGATCCGCACGAAGACCTCGTCCAGGTGCCACGTGTCGCCGGGCCCGGGCCGGCGGCGGCGCAGTGCGCCGGCACAGGCCTGACCGAACGTGGCGCACCAGCGCCGGGCCGTCTCGTGAGAGACGAGCACGCCGCGCCCGGGCAGCAGCTTCCCGGCCTCGCGGAAGCTGAGCGGGAAGCGGAAGTACCGCCCCACGCAGTGGGAGATGACCTCGATCGGGTACCGGTGCCCCTGGTACGACGGCGGCGCGGACGACACGAGCGATCCCCCTGTCCAGCACGATCAACTCCAAGATCATCCCAGGCCGGTCAGCCCACGTGACAACGCCCGCCGAGGTCCTACTGGATGTCGACCGCTGCATCCCAACGAAGCTGCCGCTCACCTGGCCGCATCGATCGACTGACAGACAGCTGGCCGCGACATTTGCGCTGCCTGGGCCATGAGATCCATGGAGCTGCGCCGGTATCCGTACCCGCCGAAGACCCTGGGCGCTGCCGAGAGGATGAAGCAGCCGCTGTGGACGGCGTTCGGATCCCCCCGACGTTCGGGGCGGGGACGTGTCATGCCATCGCTGGCTGCGCGGGCCCCCCGGGCTCTGTCCGCCCGGTGGCGACCTGCCGGCCCTGGTCGCGTGCGGCGCGGTCCCGCTCGATGCGCTGGTGTTCGGCGCGCTGGCGTGCGGCCTGCTCACGGGTGATCACTTCGGTGGCGGCTCCGACGGCAACCGCGATCGGCCACTCGACGGCCTCGACCACGGCCATGGCGCCGAGGAGACCGTAGAAGGCCAGCTTGCGGGGCGAAGGGAGGATGGACGTGGCCGGGCGGGCGGTGGAGAACATGTCGCCCGGGGTGATGTAGGGGATCGGAACCCGGGCGTGCGCGGTACGGAACTGCAGCACCTTGCCGCCCGTCCGCTTCTCCTCGGGGTGCTCCGTCGGGGGTTGCTGTAGTTCCGGGGTGCGGGTTTCCTCGGTCTGGGTCCCGGCCTGTGGCGGGGCCGGCTGCTGCGGTGGCTGGGTCTGTGGATCCGGGGAAGTCATCTCCGTCCTCTCCTGCCGTGGGGCATGAGTGGCGAGGGGTCTTCTTGGCCGCGTTCCATCAATGCGCGCGAATAAACCCGCCCGAACGGACAATTCGGGCAGGCTGGTTCGGGGGTCACTCAGGCGTGTGCGGCCGCTCAGGCGTGTGCGGCCGCCGGCTGCCCGCTCGTGCCGAAGGCCTTCCAGAGCCGGACGGCCAGCCGGACCACGGCGGCCTCGAGCAGGGCGACCGCCACCTGGGTCAGGACCGTGGTGAAGATGTGCGGCATGGTCCGCCGCCTTTCGTGTGTGTCGTGCCGGGTACGACTCCTTTGTCGGCCCCCAAGTCATCCAGCAGGCTGCACACAGGTGTGCTGCAGGTGAACTTTCCCCAGTGCGCCGGCGGCGCCCCGCACCGCGAGGGGCACCAGCACCGACCCCGCCGCCGACGCCAGCGCGATCGTCCAGGCCGCGGGGCCCGGGGGCCGGCTGCCGAAGAAGTGGCTGAGCCCCGGCACGCTCACCACCACGCCCAGCACCACCAGGGACCCCACCGCGGCCACGGCCGTGGTGACGGCGGCGGCCGCGGCCGGATGTGGCGGATCAGGGCCTTGCCGAGCGAGGCCTCCGGGCCCTCCGCGAACAGCCGGTCGGGGTGGTCGGCGGGCGGCGATGGCCATGGTGGGCAGCATGTCCGTGGGTGCTGTCACGGTGGCTGACCGGATGGGATGATCTTCGGGTTGGTCATGGTGGAGGGGGACCGTCCGTGGACAGCGCGCCGCCGTCGTACCAGGGGCACCGGTACCCGGTGGAGGTCATCTCTCCCTGCGTGGGGCGGTACTGCCGGTTCCCGCTGTCGTTCCGCGAGATCGAAGAGCTCATGCTTCAGCGCGGCATCCTCGTCTCCCACGAGACCGTGCGTCGTTGGTGCGCCGCTTTCGGTCAGGCCTGTGCCGACGGACTGCGCCGCCGCCGGCCCCGGCCCGGCGACACGTGGCATCTCGACGAAGTGTTCGTCAAGGTCAACGGTGTGCGGCAGTACCGGTGGCGGGCCGTCGTCCAGGACGGCAACGTCCTCGACGTCCTGCTGCAGTCCAAGCGGGACGCGAAGGCCGCCAAGCGGTTCCTGGCCAAGCTCATGAAGCAGCAGCAGCGGGCGCCCAGGGTCATGGTCACCGACAGGCTCCGCTCCTACGGCACCGCCCACCGGGAGCTGATGCCCTCGGCCGGGCACCGCTCGCACAAACGCCTGAACAATCGGGCGGAGAACAGCCACCAGCCCACCCGGCAGCGTGAACGCGCGATGAAGGGCCTTCGAAGCACCGGTGGGGCGCAGCGGTTCCTGTCCGCGTTCCGCGGCATCTCACCGCACTTCCGGCCCCGCCGCCACCTGATGACAGCCTCCGGCTACCGAGCCGAGATGACCATCCGCTTCGCCATCCGGGACCAGGTCACCGGAGTTGCCGGCCTGCCCAGCACTCCCTGAACACGCGGCCGGAACCCGGCCCCGCCACGCCCCGACGCACCGCCAGGCACCTCCTCACTCAACAACGTGACAGCGCCTGCATGACCGCAACGCCCGCCGGGTGTTGCGGACCAAGATCCTCGGCGGCGTGCTCGGTGAGTACCGTTGCATCGTTTGACCGGCGACGATGACTCTTCGAGCGGCACAGGATGCCCCAGTACCTGAGCCGGCGTCCGGCAGTTTCGCGTGTCCACCTCCGTGAGCAGCCCGGTGATCGTCTCCGCGGCCGTCGCACGTGTCTCACGCCGCGCGAAGCAGCCCGTGACCGCATCCATCGCCGCCCCGAACAACCGGCCCCGGGCGGCCTGGGCTGTCGTGACCTTTGCGGCCACCGCTTCTTGAAACGCCGGCACAAACGTTCATGATCACGGTGGCTGTACCCATGCCCGAATCCGGCCCCCAAGCTGCTGAACAGCACAGACACCGGAACTACAGGGGTGTGTCAGATGGTGAACGGGGTGGTGTGATCTGCTCGGACGGTGATCGCCGATTCCTGCAACGGTCGGCCCTGGAGTGAAGACGCATTGGTCGGGCCCCGATGGCTGGTGGATAGGGGCCTGGCAATGTTGCGTGCGGTCATGCGGGGGAGTGCGCGTGGGTGGGTGGGTTGGTGGGGGTGAGCAGCCGAGGGGCGATGGCGGCGGTGAGGGTGGCCGTGGTGGCGCTGGTGGCGACGGTTGTCCAGGCGATGGGGCCCAGGGGGGCGCAGCCGAAGAAGTGGCTCAGTCCGGGGGTCTGCACGACGGTGAGGAGGGCTGTCGTGGACAGGGCGGTGGTGGCCAGGACGAGGGGGCTGCGCCAGTCGGTGATGAGGGTCTGGCCGAGCTGGGCGGTGATCAGGGCTGCCAGTCCCATGGTGTCGGCGCGGCGGGCACGGCCGGTGAACCGGCCGGTCTGCCATGCGGCGGTGGCGGCCAGGGTGGTGGCGGTGCCGCGGATGGCCAGCAGTCGCGCCAGGTCGGGTCCCATGAGGGCGGGGGCGGGCCGGTCCGTGAGGGTGGTGTGGGTGGCTGTGGTGCGGTGGGCGAGGGCGACGGCCAGGGCGGGGAGCATGTCGGTGAGGAGGTTGACCAGGAGGAGTTGACGGGTGCCGAGGGGGGCCCGGCCGGTGAGTGCGGTGCCGAGGATGGTGAAGGCGACTTCTCCGGCGTTGCCGCCGACGAGGATGGCGACGGCGTCGCGGACGCTTGCCCACAGGGCGCGTCCTTCGTGCAGGGCGTCGAGGATGCGGGTGAGGTCGGGGTCGGTCAGGACGAGGTCGGCGGCGGCGCGCGCGGCGGTGGAGCCATGGGTGGCGAGGCCGATGCCGATGTCGGCGAGGCGGATGGCGGCTGCGTCGTTGACGCCGTCGCCGACCATGGCGACGACGTGCCCGGCCTGCCGTAGGGCTTGGACGATGCGGACTTTGTGTTCGGGTGAGACGCGGGCGAAGAGGCTGGCCTGGTCGATGGTTGTGGTGCGGTCGCCGGCCGTGAGGGAGTCGATGTCGGTGCCGGTGACGATGGTCTGGGTGTGGGGGATGCCGAGGTCGCGGGCGATGGCGGCGGCGGTGGCCGGATGGTCTCCGGTGATCATGACGATGCGTACGCCCGCGTCGGTGAGACGCTTGACGGCGTCGGCAGCTGTCGGGCGGGGGGCGTCGGCGATGGCGACAAACCCCAGCAGCGTCAGATCGTGGGCCAGGTCGGCCACGGTGTCGGTCGCCACGGCGGTACTGGTCGCCTGTTCCGCCGATTGTTCCCGGTCATCGTTAGCCGGTTCGGCCACGGGCAGAGCGGCCTGGGCGACGGCCAGGACGCGCAGACCCTGGTCGGCGAGCTGTCGCATCATGCGGTGAGCGGCTGCCAGCCGCTGCTCATCGAGCGGAACCAGACGGCTTTCGCTGTCGACTTCGCCGTCCGGGTTCTCCGTGGGGCCGGTGGCGGGATCGAGGGTGGTGGTGCAGCGCTGGAGAATGATTTCGGGTGCCCCTTTGACCGCGAGCAGGGGACGGCCGTTGTCGGTTCCTACGGAGGCCGAGTAGCCGCGGCTGGCCTCGAAGGGCAGTTCCGCAACCCGTGCCCAGGTGGGATCTTGAATGTCGTGTTTGTCGGCGGCTTCCAGCACGGCCCGGTCGGTGGCGTGGGCCAGGGGCGCGTCGGGGGCCGGGCAGGCGCGGGCGGCGGTGCGCAGCAGGCGGTGTGCCTCTTCTGTGTCGGGGGGAAGGATCTCCTCGGTGGATGCCAGACGGGCCAGGGTCAGGCGGCCTTCGGTGAGGGTGCCTGTTTTGTCGAAGCAGATGACATCGACGCGCCCGAGCGCTTCCAGCGCGCGGGCGGAGCGGGGCAGGATGCCGTGGCGGGACAGTCGGCGTGCGGCCGCTGACTGAGCGACGGTGGCGACCAGCGGCAGGCCCTCGGGGACGGCGGCCACCGCGACCGCGACGCCGGAGGCCAGGGCCTGGCGCAGCGGCAGGCCGCGCAACAGTCCCAGGGCGGTGACCACTGCCCCGCCGATGCCGACGACGGGCAGTGCCGTTTGGGTCAGTGCGGCGAGGTGTCCCTCGATGCCGGATGCGGTGGTGGCGTTCCCGGCCAGGTCGGCGGCGCGCCCTGCCTCGGTTTGTCCGCCGGTCGCGACGACAACGGCCAGCCCGGTGCCCGCCAGCACCGTGCATCCCTGGTAAATCATGCAGGACCGCTCCGCCAGGTCCGCTCCTGGAGTGGCCGCGGGGTTCTTCGCCACGGGGGTGGGTTCGCCGCTCAGTGCCGCCTCGTCGATTTCGAGTTGGCCGCCTGCCAGCAGTCGGGCATCCGCGGGTACCACCTCGGACGGGCGCAGGACGATCACGTCGCCCACCTGAAGGTCGCTTGCGTCGATGGGATCGAAGTCCACCGTCTCCAGCAGTCCGAGGAAGCCCTGGCCTGGATCGTCCGGCACCTGGCGCAGGCGGCGGGCGGTGATGCTCTCCTTCGCCAGCAGAGTCCTCAGTGCCTGCTCGGCGCGCAGGCGCTGGGCACCGCTGATCACGGCGTTGCCCGCCATCACCCCGCCCACCAGCAGCGAGTCGACGCTCGAGCCGACCGCGGCGGACGCCGCAGCACCGAGAGCCAGCACCGGGGTCAGGGGGTCACGCAGTTCCTCGCGCACCGCACCCAGCAGCTCACCGGCATGCTGTGCCTGCGCGGACAGGCCCAGGGAGGTGACGGCTGTGGTGACGGCCCCGGCCAGCCGATGCCGCGTCCGATCGAATGCTGTCGGTGCAGCAACGTCGGACGTCATGCGCACTGTGGCGGCGCGATGGTGCAACGGCCGCAGGACGCGGAAGGCATCGTCTGCGTCCATGGCGTGCCAGGCGCCGCGGACATGGCCGGCGGGTCGGGGCCGGTGGGCAAGGCGCCGTGCCGCCCGGACGCCGCCGATCTGAGCCAGAAACGTGGCGCCGTGGACGGGAGAGGTCGTCAGGCCCCACATCCGGTGCCGGGCACCGGCGGCCGCGATCAGTGCTCCGAGTGCGGATCCGCCCGTGGACAGGCGTGCCGAGGCCGCACTGACATGGTGGGCATCGTCCACGGCGGACAGCACATGCCACGCGTGCTCCAGCCCTGGGCCGCACACGATGTCTGCCGACCACGGCGCCGGAGGAGCCGGCCTTCCGAACTCGGCCCGTAGGGGGAGGGCCATTCCGACGTCCGCGGCTGCGAGTGCTTCGCCGTCGTGGCATGTGATCAGGGCGACCACGTGGCCTTCTTGCTGCAGGGTGCGTACCCGCTTGGCCAGCGCCGTGGAGGCGGGCACAGCGTGATCGGCCCACCGCAGCAGCTCCGCGGCGCTGGCGTGCTGGGTCATCTCCAGGCGGCGGTTGCCGGAGCGGGCTGTGGCAATCACCGCATCGGCCAGCGGATCGAGATCGCATCCCACCACGACCCGTCCTAGTGACCGGCCAGCTACGTCACGCACCTCAAGATGCAGACCGGAAAGGGAATCAGGCCGCTGATCCAGGGCGTCCGGCCGGCGCCGCAGCCGCCAGCCGGACGCCGCCCACGGACCGGGACCGGCCATATCCTTAAGCGTCCGTTTGGACAGGACTTTCTGCGCGGCCTGCCACAACTCTGCCTCGTCCTGCTCCCCACCGTCTGACACCGACAGCAGCCGCACCCGCGGAACGCACAAGGCCGAAGAATCGATGACGACGGCGGATACCCGGTCCAGCAGGCGCAGCGCCGCCGGATTCATCGGCACCACGCCTGCCTGCGCCAGGTCACGGCCCAGCACCGCGCAGAACACCTCACGCCCCGCCCCGGCGGCCTTGGGCGCCGTCGCCAGGACGGCCTGGCCCGCCTGTTCCACATCCCTGGTCCAGGCGGCCACCCCGGCCGCCCCCAGCAGGGCGGTGAGCGACGTCTGCTCCGCGCACTTTTCCACCGGTCCCGCCGGCACCGCGGCCGGCCGCGGCAGGGGCGTGGTGGCCCGCCGCGGAAGACCGGCACCGGCGGCCACCAGTTCGCCTTCCCGGCGCTCCCACACCGCCCGCCGGCTGCGCGCCTCACCGAGCTTGAACCACTGCTGGAGCGCGTCCAGCACCAGCGGCGTCATCCCACCGGTGGCCGAGTACACCAGCGCGCTGGCCATGGTCAAAAACGCGTCGGCATGGGCACGGCCCACCCGTCGCGCCAGCCACCGGCGCACCTGCGGCTGGGTGTCAGCCACGACCAGCGGAACCCGTACAGCGCGCGGCAACCTGGCAACCGAGGCCGTCCAGCCCACCACGGTGCCGACCAGTCCCGCGCAGTCGGAGACCAAAGCAACTCTGGCCAGCACCTCCGGTACATCATCGAACGCCGCACCCGGCTGATCATGCGTGAACGGCTGCTCCGCGACCCCGTGTGCCTGCTCCACCGCACACACCACATCCAGCAGCCCGGCGAAATCGCAACCATCCTCCGCCGCGTCGACCACCACATGCCCCAGCGCCGCATTCACCTGAACCCAGCGCACCCCCGCCAGCTTGGTCAGTGCCGACTCCAGCCCCCCAGCCAGCCGCTCCTGTCGCTTCCCCTCTCCGGCCAGACCCCGCACCTCGATGTGCGCCCTGCCCGACCGCGACCACACGCGCCTGCGGCGCCTGGCCGGGCCCGCATCCCGCACCACCTCGGCCGCCCTGACCACCTCACCCCAGACGGCATCGCCCACCCGTGCAGCCGTCTGCCACCCCCGCTCGAGCGTCCGCAGCACCCCCGCCGGCATCCGCACCGCATGCGAGGCGATCACCCCGGCGGACGCAGGCACCACCGAGGACGCTTCCGCCATGAACCGGCAACCCAGCGACATCACCACACCGCTTCGCAGCACCGGCGCGACTCCCTCACTCAACCCGGGCGCCATGGCTTGCGCAGTGCTCAGCCACCGGCGCCGCCGACCCCAACAGGCGAACAGGTTCTGAAATCTATACGAAGCGGACATAGTGTGGGGAGTCGGCGAGAGCGATGGAGTGATCACATGACCCAGGCGACAACGCAGACCCCCACAGCGGACCCCACCGCCACAGACGCGACCGCCCAGCACGCGGGTCGCAACGGGCATGCAATCACCATCCCGCTCGACAGCGTCGCCCACGCTGCGCAAAAGGCGGTCACCCTTCCCGTCACCGCCGCACAGCGCATCCTGCCCGCCAAGGGCGGACTCCCCCTCTACGCCGGGCTCGGGGCCCTCGCCCTGGCAGGCGCCCTCGAATGGCCCGTCGCCGCCGGAATCGGCATCGGCTACGCCGTCCTGCGCCGCGGAGGAGCACTCCCGCCCCCACCACCGGCACCCCAGACGCCCGCACAGGCAGTCACGATCGACAAGCCTTCAACGCCGAAACCCGAAGCCGACAGCAGCCCCTGACACGATCGTGCCCCGCGCCCCCTGAGCGGGCACAGATGATCTTGCAGGAAATCCCACCCACTTACCGAAGGCCGCCTTCTGATCGACCTGGCGTTCCCTGAACTGAATCACAGACATCCCCGCCACCGGCCGGGCCGACGACGGCGACCCGTTGCGCCGGGCCCGCGTGGATCTCACGACCAAGAACGACACACGAGACAAGGAGGCGCTCGGTGAGGACGGCCGGCCACCGGAACCGACGGGCTCCAGCGCCCGGCATCCTCAGCCCGCCATGGGCGGCGTGCCCGCGCATTCGGGAATCCGGCGGTGGACGTCCTCCAGCAGGCTCCGCATCGCCATGTGAAAGATCTCAGCCTGGTGGTCGCCGACGAAGGAAGCGTGCCCGAACACCTCCAGGACCACGAGGCCATGCATGTGCCCCCACGCGCTCAGCAGGAGGGCGGTCGCGGGCGGTGGCAGGGCTTTTGGCCCGCAGGTCGACAGGTGCTCGAGATGGGCCCGGAGCGAGGGCGAGAGCGCGAAGGGTTCGGCTGCGGCGAGGCGGTCCGCGCTGAAAGTGCCGAACAGTTCGCGCTGGAAGATCGCGCCCCGATATGCATATTTACGGCCTCTTCCATCTCTACGCCATGATGTGCGCCGTTTTGGTCACATAAGTCACGGGAACCCGAAACGGCATGATCCGAAGCATCGCGCGCGGCTGCGCCGCAGGAGCGGCCGGCACCACCGCTCTGAACGCCGTGACCTACGCCGACATGGCACTGCGCGGCCGACCGGCCAGCAGTATCCCGGAAACCGCGGTGGACAAGATCACCACACTCATGGGGCACCCGGTCCCGGACACGAGCGGCCGGGACAACCGGCTCACCGGCCTCGGAGCGCTGTCGGGCATCGCCGTCGGCACCGGCACGGGCGCCGCCGTGTCACTGATCCACCGGGCAGGTGTCCGGGGCCCCCTGTGGCTGGGCGGCCTGCTCACCGGCGCCCTGGCGATAGCCCTCACCGATGCGCCGATGGCCCGCCTCGGCGTCAGCGACCCCCGCACGTGGTCGGCCCGCGACTGGACCGCCGACGTCGTGCCGCACCTCGTCTACGGCCTGGTCACCTACGGCGTCATCACGGCATCGGACCAGCGGCGATGACGCCCGCGACCGACGCCCTGGCCGGGCACTGGCACGTTGGCTGACGATGTGGGAGGGCCTTCGGGCTGAAGGTGCCGTGTCGGGGTTGCCGGTGTCGTCCGCGCCGCCGTCGTACCAGAGGCACCGATACCCGGTGGAGACCCTCTCCCGCTGCGTGTGGCGGTGCTTCCGGTTCCCGCTCGGCTTCCGCGAGGCCGGGGAGCCGATGCTTGTCAATCCCCTGGTTTCGTAGAGACCTCTCCTATGCGGCCTGGCACCTCTGGTCGCTCTTCTTGCGTGCTTCGGTGATGGTCCGTTCGAACTCCTCCGGCGGCAGGCCGCCGGCCGCGCTGTGCCTGCGTCGCGGGTTGTAGAACCCGGTGATCCAGGTAGCGATCTTCAGGCGGGC
>NZ_JBHSPC010000065.1:0-5377 GCF_042656345.1 Streptomyces incanus | reverse complement strand
AGCCGAGAGAAAATCACGACCCCGCCCTTCCTTGGACACCCGGGGTACCTAACAAAGCCCTACTAGGATCGGCCCCATGCGTGGCGACGATGTCCAAACAGCAGCCGGGACAGCGCTGTCCTTCCTCCAGCCGCATGCCGTTCGTGACTGGTCGGTTTCGGTACCGGGCTTGGACTTCACCGTGGCCTCGGTGGTGGCACACGTCGGCCAGGGGCCGTTGTGGTACGCGCTGGACCTCACCGGCGGCCCGGCGGACGACGCCGCGTTCGAGATCAAAATTCGGCCTGATGCCTGGCCGGGGGCGTTGCTCAGGAGCCTGCGCAACGCGGCTCACCTGTGTGCGACGACCGTGGACAGCCATCCGGTGACGACACGTGGTTTCCATCCGTTCGGGGCCGCCGACCCGTCCGGATTCGCGGCGATGGCCTGCGGTGAGATCCTGGTCCACACCTACGACGCGGCCACCGGTCTCGGCGAAGACTTCCGGCCCGACCAACGCCTCGCGCGACGGGTGCTGACGTGGCTGTTCCCCCGGCATGCACCGGGCACCGACGCTTGGACGACCCTTCTGTGGGCCCACGGCCGCCTGGACCTGCCGAACGCGCCGCGCCAGTGCGACTGACGCTGGCACAGCGCACCGATTGCCGAATGGGACGGGACGATGCCCCGCAAGGTGTGCCCGAGCGCTCACCCGTTACCAGTCCTCGGCTTCGGTCAGCCCGGCCAGGTCCTCCCGGTGCTCACGCAGTCAACCGTCGCGAGCTCTCCGCGGAGTCCAGCCCGCTGGTGACCGTGCGTGATCCTCTGGGGCGTATCGGCTCCATGTCCCGCCGGTCTCGTCGCGGAGCCGGCTGGTGGTTTTGTCGTGGTGGCCGAGGGCGTCCGCGACGACGGGGGCGGACAGTTCGAGGAGCTGCCGGCGGAGGGCGGCGCCGCGGGCGGCGGCCGGGACCCGACCTCGTTCAGCAGTGCGGACAGGTGGTCGGGGCGGGACGGCTGGCCCGCCCGGCGGCCGGGGAAGAGCCAGCGGGATGCCGGGTTGGTGGCGGTGTTCATGTTGTCCCGGTTCGCGATGTGCTCCAGCAGCAGGGCAGCGACCGGTGCGGGAACGGGAGAGGCCGGTTCCCCGAGCCGGAGCAGCACGGTGTCGCCATCGTGGATCACGTCGTCGACGGTGAGCCGGGCGATGCGGCTCACGGGCCGCGCGTAGAGGAGCACGATGACTCCGGCGACACGCAGACGCATCGGTATCTCCGTGCCCATCAGCAGTCGGCCGAGGGCGTCGAGGCACTCGTCTTCGCTCAGTGCGGCCCGCCGGAAGACGTTCATCGCGGGGAGGGAGAGGGAGCGTCGGCAGTGGGGGTCCCCGTAGTAATCGCCGCAAAAACAACGGATATGGCTGCAACGGTTTCCGAGCTGCCGTGGTATATCCGGTGACCTCGCCCCGGCCTCGACGGAACGAGGACGGAACGAGCCGTGCGCCCGTCCACTTCAGCCGCGCAGGGCGAACGGCGTGACCGCCGCCGTTCGCCGTGGGCGGCCAGGGAGGCCGGGGCACCGGCGGACCAACTGCGTCTCGGCGGCGTCCAGGTCCACGGCCGGGTGGGCATGGGGCGGCGGGCGGTGTCGCTGACCTTGAGCAGGAGGGCGATGAGCAGCCAGTTGGCGACCGAGGCAGGCCTGACGTCCGTGGGCAGGCGAAGGGGTGTCGGCTCGTCAGGTCCGGGCGGACGCGGTCACGGCCTGCCGGGCCGCCTGCTCCACCAGTGAGATGCCGTCGCTCATCGACGCGCTGCCGTCCGACAGCACGGCGACGAGGTAGCGGTGTCCGTCCACCGTGACCCGGCCGACGCTGTTGACGTCCCAGAGCCCGGAGGTGGTGCGCTGCAGCCAGCCGTTCTTCAACGCGTACTCGGTGCCGGAGGCCGCCGAGACACCCCATGCCTGGTCGCTCGCGATACGGCTCATCAGGGTTTGGATGTACGCCCGGGATTCCTTGTTCAGCGGGGAGCCGGTCTTCGACGTCGCAGCGCTGTCGAACACGGAGAGCAGGAGCCTGATCTGGTCACTCGCGGTCGTCCGCGTCAGCCCCCACTTCGTGTCGGGACCACCCTTGGTCGAGGTCAGTCCCAGGCGCTTGTTGGCCGCCTCCAGGCCCGGTGCCTGGCCGATCTCACGCCACAGGGTGCTCGTCGCCGCGTTGTCGCTGTTCCGGATCATCGGTTCGGCCAGCGCGCGTTCATGGGCGGTGAGATGCCGGCCCGTGTCCTGAGCCTGCAGCAGCAGCGCCGCGAGAATGTCGACCTTGATGATGCTGGCGGTGTCGTACAGGGCGTCCTCGCCGTACAGCAACGGCTTCCGGCTCCCGCCGTCGAGGCTGAGCACCGCCGCTGTCACGCGCGCCTTGCTCTGGGGCTGCACCGCGGCGTAGACGCCGGCCGTGGCATGGGTCTGCTCCGACGGCGCGGGCTCGGCGACCGTGGGTGCCGCGTGCAGCGCACCGAGGGAGAAGAGGGTCGTCACCGAGGCCAGGACCACACCGGCGCAGCGGCCACGGCGCCTGGCTGAGGTCTTCGAATGCGGCATAGAACATGGGTAGGACATGGTCGGGCAGGCCTCGGCAATGGGTGAATAAAGGGGAACTACATAGCAAAGATAGACAAATTGCGCGCCAGGCGAAGTGGCCCCCGTCACTGCGAACCCGTTTCGACTCGAATTGTGAGAAGGCTCACAGGCCTGGTGGCCGGCGAAAGTGCGGACCTGGTCAGGAGCCGCGCGACAGCCAGCGTGCCCGGCTGCCCTTTGATCAAGTGGCGCACCAGGCACCCTCGATGACGCCGGTGACGATCGGCCGGCCGCGTTCCAGGGCGGTGTCGCAGCGCAGGTGTTCGGCCTTGCTGATCAGGTAGTTCACGGCCTCGTCAATGCCCTCGCGCTTGGCGCCGCGCAGGCTGGCGGAGCGGGCGGCCGCCTCGAGCGCGGCGACGGTCTGGTGCACGCCGCCGCACGGCAGGACGCGGGCGTGGCAGGCGACCCATGCCTCGGCGGAGGCATCGCCGGTGTCGTGCAGGCACCAGGTCGCTCGCCATAGATATGTGCAACATCCCTTGAGTTGCCCTGAGCTCTGCTGAGTCCTTTCCCCCGTGGCCAGGGGGTTCTCCTCCTTTGAGTGCTCTGTGGCCCGGTGACGTAACTTCGGGATTCTTGAAGCGTTCTCACCGTGTCCGACCGATCCACGGCCGGGCCGAAGGCGAGGGGGCTCGGGTTGGTGGCACTGGCAGTCGTACGGGATCTGCGCGAGCACTGGGCGCCCGCGTCGGCGGAGGAACTGGAGCAGTTCGAGACCGACGCGCTGTCCGGGTTCGTTCTCGCTCGGGCCTCGGCAGGGCTGGCGGACGGCACCATTCGCGGGGACGTCGGACACCTGGACCAGATCAGGACCTGGTTCGGTCGACCGCTGTGGGACATGGAGCCGGCCGATGCTGACGCGTACTTCGGGAAGGTGCTGCGGGGTTCGCCGAGTGGCACCCGACTGGGCCGGTCACAGGCACTGACCACGTACTTCATGTTCCTGGAGCTGCGGCACAAGGTCGAGCTCCGTCGGATGACGGGCCGGGTCGTCGAGTGCCCGATCGACGAGATGAACAAGCCGCGTGGGGCCAAGGACGCGCAGCTGCGGATCCCGCCGAGCGAGCCGGAGGTCGGGACGCTGTTCACCGGCTGGGGCGGCGAACTGGCGACCTGTCGCAAGTTCGCCCCTACCGCCAGGAACTACACCGCCTCGAAGCTGCTGTCCCAGGTCGGCCTGCGGGTGAGCGAGGCATGCGGGCTCGACCTGGACGACATCAAGTGGGATCTGGGCCGATTCGGCAAACTCCACGTCCGCCACGGCAAGGGCGCCCGCGGCTCGGGCCCCCGCGAGCGGATGGTGCCGCTGATCAACGGCGCCGACCGGACGCTTCGGCGGTTCATCGAGGACGTCTGGGGTCAGTTCGACGATGACCACAGCCGCCCTGGCGCCCCGCTGTTTCCCTCCGAGCGCAAGAACACCGACGGCTCCTCGCGCCGGGTCGGCGACGACGCACTGCGCGACGGCCTGAAGAAGGCGGCCAAGGCTCATCTGCCGGGGTGGGGCGAGAAGCTGACGCCGCATGTCCTGCGGCATTTCTGCGCGTCTCAACTCTATGGAAATGGGCTGGACTTGCTCGCGATTCAGGAGGTCTTGGGGCACTCCTGGATCGCGACGACGATGCGTTATATCAACCCTCGGGAATTGCATCAGACGGGCGAGAAACCGCAGGTCGCGTGGTCACGGCGGGAAACGGAAGGGCTCCGCAGTCTGTACGAACTGGCAGCCTGAGTAGGGGTGTTGCCGAGATGATCCCTTCTGATGCATGATCTGCTCTCCAGAAGGGATGGTCTGGAGTGGCGCATCAGCGCAAGGTGGCCCTGGCCGGGTCGGCCCATGTGGAGCTCGTCTCCGGCGTGGTCCAGTTGCGTCCGGAGGACGCGATGTTCGACGCGATGCTGAGGGGCTGGCGGGCTCAGCAGAAGTCGCGAGGACTGAAGGACGACACGATCGACCCGAGGGAACGGCTGATCCGCCGGTTCCTTGACTTCGCGAACGACTACCCGTGGCAGTGGACGCCGGCCCACCTGGACGAATGGTCGGCATCTCTGACGAGCGAGAGGCACCTGGCGCCGTCCACGGTCCGTAGCTACCAGGGCACTGTTCGGCTGTTCACCGAGCTCCTCATCGACGCCCGATACGGCTGGGGCCCGGCATGCGAGGAAGCGTTCGGCACTTATCCGGTGGCGATCTGCCATGAGTGGAATACCCTTCCTCACCTGCAGGATTACGAAGGTGACCCGGAGGCGCGGCCGTTCACAAGGGAAGAGCTGCAGCGCTTCTTCGACTACGCGGACGATCAGGTCGTCCGCGCGGTGAAGTCCAAGCGCAAGGGGGCCCTTGCCGCCTACCGGGACGCCACGCTGTTCAAGGTCATCTATGGGTGGGGGCTTCGCCGGACCGAGACGTCCAAGCTCGATGTGGTCGACTTCGGACGCAACCCGCAGGCCCGCCAGTTCGGCCGGTACGGCACGCTCAACGTCCGCTACGGCAAGGCGAAGAAGGGGCAGCCACCGCGGCGGCGGAACGTGCTGTCGGTGATGGACTGGGCCGTTGAGGCAGTCGCCGACTATGTCGAGAACGTCCGGCCGCGCTTCGGATTCCCGGATCACCCGGCTCTGTGGATTACCGAGCGTGGGGGCCGCCTCCAGCCCGGCTCCATCAACGACCGGTTCGAGGCATACCGCGACAGGGCTTGATCAAGTTCCGTAGCTGTCCGGATCGTTGGTGATGCCCAGGATGGGGAGT
>NZ_JBHSPC010000064.1:0-10635 GCF_042656345.1 Streptomyces incanus | reverse complement strand
GAAACGACCCATACCACATCAACGAACCCAAGCCCCGGAAGCAACCCGTAAACACGCGACGCCCCCTCATGGCGGCTCCAGAGGGGCGATTCGGGTGATACGGGCGATACGGGGGTCGGTTCGGATCCGGTCCTGGTTTGTGTCCGTGCCGTGGTTCATGAGGGAGCGTCATTCGTGCCGTGGGTGATGCGGGGGCGTGCGGCGGTGCGACGGTTGTGCGGGGGACCGCTGTACGTGCGCCGTGGGTCAAAAGGCGGCCGTGGCCGTGCAGCCGACGGTTGCCGCCGGAGCCCCGGACGTTGCCGGGGTACTCGCGATGAAGCCGAAGGAAGTGCTCGCGCCGGGAGCCAGGGTGCCGTTCCAGGCAGCGTTGGTGACGGTCGCCGTGCTGTCGGCGGCGGTGCCGAGCGTGCCGCCCCACACCTGGGTCAGCCGCGCGCCGTCGGCCGGCGCGACCGTCACGGTCCAGCCGGTGAGCACGACGGTGGAGGTGTTCCGTACCGTCACCTCGGCCTGATAGCCGCCCTGCCAGGCCGAACCGGCCCGGAACGACGCGGTGCAGTTGGCGTCGTCACCGGGGTCGCCGGGATCACCTGGGACGCCCTGGGCGAGGACGTCTGCCAGGGCCGGGTGCCAGCGGGCGGCGATCTTCTCGTTGCCGGCGTCGCCCGGGTGCACGCCGTCGTAGGTATCGGTGGCGGTGTCGAAGCCTGTCCACTGGTCGACCACGGTCACCGGGGAACGGGTGGTGCTCGTCTCCGCGGCCCACCCGGGAATCCGCGCGTTGAAGTCGACGACGCGCTGGGCGCAGCCGGTGCAGCCGGCGGGGTTCATCGGGATGATCTGGGCGACCATGAGCCGCGTGTCCGGGTTGGCCGCCCGCATTTGAGTCACCAGCTTGGTGTAGGCGGCGAGGATGCGGTCGGGGGAGATGCTGCTCCAGACGTCGTTCGTACCGAAGTGCATGACAACGATGTCCGGGCGAGTCGCCGCCAGCCGTCCGGGCAGCAGGTTCTGGTCGGCGAGATTGGTCACCAGTTCGCCGCCGTGACCCTCGTTGTCGCCGTCGTACGCCACGCCGCAGCCCTGGCCGGGCAGGGTGCCGACGAAGTCGATGTCCGTGTGGCCGGCGTCCCGCAACCGGTTCCACAGCAGGGCCCGCCAGCAGCCCGGTGAGCCGGTGATCGAGTCGCCCAGCGGCATGATGCGGACGGGGGCCGCGTCCGGCGCGGCGGCCGCGCGGGGCGCGAAGGGGGGAGTGAGGGTGAGGCCGAGCGGAAGGAGCAGAGCGGTCAGTACGAGTAGAGCCCGTAGCGGTAAGTGGTCGATGACGCGCATGGTGTTCCCTTCCCTGGACGAGGTGGGAGCGCTCCCATGGAGACATCAAGTCACCTTGTCGGTGACGCGTCAATAGGTTGGAGCGAGGGAGCGCCGGGTGTGGTGGTGTCCGTACGGTCGATCCGGCGGTGTCGTGCGGTTGGCCCCCACGGGTTCCATACGGCTCATGGGTGTGGCGCACATGTGCGCCACACCCATGACATGCCCTCAGGAGAGAATTCCGCGACCGGGATCAGCGCTCGGCGCGCCGACGGGTCACCACCTTCCTCAGCAGCGGCCAGGCCAGCAGCAGCACGATGATCGCGTACACGGTGACGGAGAAAGGGGTGTTGGCCAGGCCCGAGACACTGCCGTCACTGATCTGCAGGGCGCGGCGGAGCTGTTGCTCGGCGGCCGGGCCGAGGATGACGGCGATGATGGCGGGCAGGACCGGCAGACCGTATCGCCGCATACCGAAGCCGATCAGGCCGATGATCAGCAGAATCACCAGATCGATCACCTCGCCACCGACCGCGTACGCGCCGATCGCCGCGAAGAACAGGATCCCGGCGTAGAGGTACGGTCGCGGGATGTGCAGCAGCTTCGCCCACACCGGCGCCAGTGGCAGGTTGAGGGTGAGCAGCAGCACCATGCCGACGAACAGCGAGGCGATGAGGCCCCACACCAGGTCGGGCTCCCGCTCGAAGAGCAGCGGGCCCGGCTGAATGCCGTACTGCTGGAAGGCGGCCAGCATCACCGCCGCGACCGCGGTGGTCGGCAGTCCCAGCGTCAGCATGGACACCAGTGTGCCGGCCGCCGAGGCGGACGCCGCCGACTCCGGTCCCGCCACGCCCTCGATGGCGCCCTTGCCCCACTCGTCCTTGTGCTTGGACAGCCGTTTTTCCGTGACGTACGACAGGAATGTCGGGATCTCCGCGCCGCCCGCCGGGATCGCGCCGAACGGGAAGCCGATGAACGGGCCGCGCGCCCAGGACTTCCATGTGCGCCGCACATCGTCGCGGCCCAGCCACGGCCGGCCCACCGGAATCGGCTCGGGCGGACTGCGCCGCAGATGCGCGGCGACCCACAGCGCCTCGCCGATGGCGAACAGGCCCACCGCGACGATCACCACGTCGATGCCGTCGGCCAGTTGGAGGGAACCGAAGGTCAGCCGCTGCTGGCCGGTCATCTGGTCCAGGCCCACCAGACCGATCGTCAGGCCGATCAGCAGCGAGGCCAGTCCTCGGATCCGCGAGGAACCCAACACCGACGTCACGGCGATGAACGCAAGCACCATGATGGCGAAGTAGTCCGGAGCACCGATGTCCACGGCGAGTCCGGCGACCGTCGGCGCCAGCACGACCAGCAGAATCGTGCCGACCATGCCGCCCGCGAAGTGACCGATCGCGGCGGCCGCCAGTGCCTGCGCGCCACGACCCGACTTGGCCATGGGGTTGCCCTCCATGGCCGCGACCACGGCGGCGCTCTCCCCCGGCGTGTTCAGCAGGATCGAGGTGGTCGAACCGCCGAACATCGCGCCGTAGTAGATCCCCGCGAACATGATGAACGCGCCGATCGGGTCGAGTCCGTACGTCACCGGCAGCAGCAACGCCACCGCCATCGCCGGGCCGATGCCGGGCAGCACGCCGATCGCGGTGCCCAGCAGCACACCGATCGCGGCCCACAGCAGGTTGATCGGGGTCAGGGCGGTACCGAAGCCGTCCAGAAGGGAGGTGAGGGTGTTCACGTCACAGCACTCCCATCAGCGGACCACCGGGCAGCGGCACTCCGAGCAGGTTGTTGAACACGGTGTAGGCGACGAGGGAGACGACCGCGGCGATCAGCGGGTCGCGGTCGAATCTGCGGCTGCCGAGGGCGAAGGCCGCACCCCAGAAGAGCAGCGCGCCGGCGACGGGGAAGCCGAGCGGTTCGATGAGCACGGCCGAGCCGAGGAACACCCCGGTGAGCAGCAGCACCGTGCGCCAGTCGGCGGGTTCGGACAGGTCGACGTCCTCGCCGGTCTCGGCCTGGCCCCGCCCGCCGCGCAATACGTCCACTGCGAGCAGGGCGGCGACGACGAGGAGTCCGGCGCCGACCATGACGGGTACCGTCCTCGGCCCGACGGGGCCGCGCTGGGTGATGTCGACGTTCATGGTGAGGGCGTCGGTCAGGACGAACACGCCGAGTATCAACAGCATTACGCATACCCCGAGTTCGGAGTGGTCGCGCAGCCAGGAGCGCCGTCCGGCGGGTGCGGGGGACAGGTCGGTGGTCGGTGTCGTCACAGCCCGAGCTCCTTCAGAACGGACACCACGCGCTTGTCCTCGGCGTCCAGGAAGTCGCCGAACTCCTCACCGGTCAGGAAGGCGTCGTCCCAGCCGTTCTGCTTCATGGACGCGCGCCATTCGTCCGAGTCATGCAACTCTTCTGCCAGAGAGACGAGTTGGTCGCGCTCGGCATTGGTCAGACCGGGAGGGGCCACGATGCCCCGCCAGTTGGTGAAGTTCACGTCGTATCCCGCCTCCCGCAGCGTGGGCGCGTCCAGCCCGGGGACCCGCTCCGGTCCGGTGACCGCGAGCAGTCGCAGCTCGCCCGCCTTGATCTGATCGAGGTACTCGCCCACGCCGGACACGCCGAACCCGACCTTGTTGCCGAGGATCGAGGCGAGCAGTTCGCCACCGCCGTCGAACGGGATGTAGTTGACCTGCTTCGGGGCGATCCCTGCGGCCCGCGCCATCAGCATCGGCGCGAGATGGTCGGGCCCGCCGGGCGAGGAACCGCCGCCCACCGGCACCTTGCCGGGGTTCTCCTTCCAGGCGCCGACCAGGTCGTCGATCGTCTTGTACGGGGAGTCCTTGGCGACCACGACGACGTCCTGTTCCTCGGTGAGCCGGGCGACAGGGGTGGTGTCGGCGAGGGTCTTCGGCGCGTGGTTGGACCGGACGGCGCCGACGACACCGAGGCCCATCGTCATGGCGAGCTTGCCGTTGCCGTGCTCGCTCACCAGCCTGCTGAGGCCGACGGTGCCGCCTGCGCCGGGCAGGTTGAACACCTCGATGTTGTGGGTGAGCCCGGCGTCCTCGGCGTTCTTCGCGGCCGTACGGGCCGTGATGTCGTAGCCGCCGCCGGGCGTGTTGGGAACCATGAAGCGCAGGCCCGGGATCTGTGTGCCGGTCTCGGTGCCGCTGCCGGTCGTGAGCAGCGGCGGACCCACGAGTACCAGCACGGCGGCCCCGAGCAGGGCGAGGGGGGCGCGCAGGCGCACGAATGCCACCACCTGTCGGTCGATCGTCTGGAGGTCACACAGAGCCCTGCGGGGGTGGGTGACGTGCGCCACATGGTGCACGCGCACCGCTCAGCTGTCTCGGTTGCGGAACCAACGGAGGTTTTGGTCATTGCGTCAGCGCGTCATTGCGTCAGCACGTCGCCGGGTGCTCCGGCGTCCGCCTCCGCACGTTCACCTGGGCACATCCCTTCCCGCGAGACACCGGTGGGCGCCATGATGGGGCCCCCGTCACCTGCGCCGCACCTCGTCGTGCCCGCCGGGGCATGGGGGCATCGCCGACCGGAGAGCCCGTCGGCAAGGAGAACCCGTCGGCAGGTGAGCCCGCCGGCAGGAGAGATCGAGTACGTCGTGGCCGCCACCTTCCGTCGTCAGACCCTCGCGGGCGAGATGCTGGTGCTCCAGCTCGCCATCGTCGTGATGGTTCTGATGGCGGTCGCCGCGGTCTCCCTGGCACAGTCGGAGGCGACCTTCAACCGGGTCGAGGGCCGCCGGGTCGGCGCGCTCGCCGAACAGCTGGCCGCGAACCCGCTGGTGCGCAGCCGGCTGGCGCGGCCGGCGCCCGGGGAGGCCTTGGCCGCGCTGGTGAACTCCACCCAGACCCAGTCCGGGGTCACCTCGGTGACCGTGGCCGGCCCGGACGGCCGGATCGTCGCCTCCACGAACCCCACGGTGATCGGCGACCGGCTGCCTCCGGGCGACGGCGCCGTGCGCGGTCGCGGCTGGTCGGGCCCGCTGACGCTCGACGGCAGCCGTGAACGCGTCGCCCAGGTGCCGGTCCTAGGCGCGACCCAGGACAATCTGGGGCGCCACCTCGGCACGGTGATGATCGGCGCGGCCGACCCGACGGTGTGGCAGCGGCTCAGCGGCGCCTCCTCGTATCTGCTGGCCTACCTGGGTGTCGCCAGTGGGCTCGGGGTGGCCGGCTCCTGGCTGCTGGCGCGACGCGTCAAGCGGCAGAGCCTCGGCCTCGAGCCGCGCGAGATCGCGGGACTCGCCGAACACCGCGAAGCCATGCTGTACGGCATCGCGGAGGGCGTGATCGCCCTCGACCCGCAGCACCGGCTCACCCTCGTCAACGAGATGGGCCGCCGTCTGCTGGCTCTGCCCGAGGACTGCGTGGGCCAGAGCCTGGACACCCTTGGCATCGACGGGCGGCTGCGGGACGTGCTCGCCGGAACGCAGCGCGAAGAGAGGGCCCGGCTACCGCACCGGGCAGGCGATCGACCGCAGGAGCATGGCGGTGACCGGTCGCAGGACCGGGGGGGTGACCGGCCGTCACGCGAGGCGGGCCGGCGGCGCGACGAGGTCGTCGTCCGGAACGGCCGGGTGCTGGTGATGAACCGGATGACCGTCACCAAGGGCGGGCGTTCCCTCGGCTCGGTCACCACCCTGCGGGACCGCACCGAACTCGCCCGACTGGAACGGGAGATCGGGTCCTTCCGCAGTTCCTCCGAGTTGCTGCGCGCCCAGGCCCACGAGTTCGCCAACCAACTGCACACGATCTCCGGGCTCATCCAGATCGGTGAACAGGACGAGGTCGTGAGCTACATCCGGGCCTTGAGCCGACGCCGCCAGTCCCTCGACGTCACGCTGAGCCGGCGGGTGCGGGACACCGCCCTCGCCGCCCTGCTGACGGCGAAGACCTCGCTCGCTGCCGAACGCAGGGTGACCCTGCGCATCTCCGACAGCACCGCCCTGGACCGGCTCGCCCCCGAGGACGCCGCCGACGTGGCGACGGTCGTGGGCAACCTCGTGGACAACGCGGTGGACGCGGCGGCGGCCACCGCTGGTGACCCCGGGGGCGGGGCCGGGGCCGACGGGCATGGGGCCTGGGTCGAGGTCGAGCTGCGCCACGACGCCGCCAGCGTGGAGATCGTCGTCCGTGACTCCGGCCCCGGCGTCGCCCCCGAACTGGCCCGCGAGGTCTTCCAGCACGGCTTCACCACCAAGGCCGCCCAGGAGGGCGAGCGCGGTATCGGCCTGGCGCTCACCCGCCTCGTCTGCGAACGTCACGGCGGTGAGATCTCGGTGACCAACACTCCGGAGGGGGCGATGTTCACCGCCCGCATGACCGTCAGCCACCTCGCCGACGCGGTGGCGGAAGGAGTCGGCCGATGACCAGCACACACGGCGAGCACGCAGGGTCCGCGCGCGCCGGCGCGATCGACGTGCTCGTGGTCGACGACGACTTCATGGTGGCCCGGGTGCACCGCGCCTTCGTCGAACGCGTCGAAGGATTCCGGGTCGTCGGCGTCGCCAGCACCGGCGAGCAGGCGGTCGCCGCGGTGGACGGGCTCCGTCCCGATCTGGTCCTGCTCGACCTGTATCTGCCGGACCTGTTCGGCCTCGACGTGATTCCCCGGCTGCGCAGCGCCGGCCACGACTGCGACGTGATGGTCATCAGCGCGGCGCGGGAGGCCGGCACGGTGCGCGGTGCGGTCCGGCAGGGGGTCGTCGACTATCTGCTGAAGCCGTTCGAGTCCGAGGACCTGCGGGCACGGCTGGAGCGGTACGCCGTCCGGCGCGGCCGGCTGCTCGGCGCGGTCGTGCGGGGCCAGGCCGACGTCGACCGGGTCCTGGCCGGAGCGACGGCACCGGTGGCCACGGCACCGGCGCTGCCCAAGGGCATGAGCGTGGAGACCGCCGAACTCGTCGAGCGCATCCTGCGCGAGGCCGACGGCACGCTGTCGTCCACCGAGTGCGCCGCCCTCGCCGGCGTCTCCAGGGTCAGTGCCCGCCGCTACCTGGAGCACTTCCACACCGTGGGCAGGGCCGAGGTCTCCCTGCGGTACGGGGCGGCCGGGAGGCCGGAGCGCCGCTACCGGTTCCTGGGAGTGCCAAAGGACCGGCCCGACCGGGGGACCCGGCGGCAGCCCGAACAGCAGATCGGCGGACAGGCCGGCGGGCGGACCTCTGGGCAGGCCGGCGGGCTCCGGTCGGGTGGCGGGGCGCGGGCGTAGAGGCACGGGCCGGTGCCCCGGCGCGACCTCGTGCGGGGCGAACTCGCCCATGGCACGGGGTTGTCCCCGTCTGCACCCGGATCTAGGGTCGAGCAGCGGATGCAAGCGCTTTCTGAATGCTCGGCGAGGACTCTCCGGGAGCCCGTCGGCAGCATGTGTCCGCCGATCGTCCAAAGGAGTGCCGATGGCCCTGCTCCCTGTCCGCCGCCGCGTCGCCGTCGTCGGCACCGGCGCCATCGTCGCCGACAGTCACCTGCCGGCGCTGCGGGCCCACACCGACCGCACCGAACTCGTGGCAGCCGTCGATGTGGACCCGGGCAGGCTCGACGCCTTCCGTGAACTGGCCGGCGAGCAGGTCGTCGGGTACGCCTCGGTGGAGGCGATGCTTGACGCCGTACGCCCCGACCTGGTGCTGATCGGAACGCCGCCGTCACTGCACCGGGAGCAGACGGTGGCCTCGCTCCGGGCCGGCGCCTGGGTGCTGTGCGAGAAGCCGCTGTGCCTGTCGCTCGCCGAGTACGACGAGATCGCGGCGGCGGAGGACGCGTCGGGCACGTACGCCTCCGTGATCTTCCAGCACCGCTACGGTTCGGGCTCCGTCCACGCCCGGGAACTGATCGCGAGCGGTGCGCTGGGCACCCCGCTGGTCGCGCACTGCCAGACCACCTGGCACCGGGACGCCGCGTACTACGCCGTCCCCTGGCGCGGGCGGTGGGCCACCGAGGGTGGCGGGCCGACGATGGGGCACGGCATCCACCAGTACGACCTGCTGCTTTATCTCCTCGGCCCGTGGGAGGAGATACGGGCCATGGCGGGCCGGCTCGTCCACGACACCGAGAGCGAGGACGTCTCCACCGCCCTGGTCCGCTTCCGCGGCGGCGCCCTCGCCACCGTCGTCAACAGTGTGCTCTCGCCGGACGAGGTGAGCCGCGTCCGCGTGGACTGCGCCGATGCCACGGTCGAGCTCACCCACCTGTACGGACACCGCAACGACGACTGGTCGTACACCCCGGCGCGGCACGTTCCCACCGAACGCGCAGCCGCCTGGCGCACCCCGCCGCACGACGTACCCAGCTCGCACACGGCCCAGCTCGGCGCCCTCCTCGACGCCTACGACGCCGGTGTCCGGCCGTCGGGCAGCGGCCAAGAGGCCCGGGACACCCTCGAATTCGCCGCCGCCCTGTACAAGTCCGCGTTCACCGGCCGTCCGGTGCGGGCCGGCGACATCACGGCCGGCGACCCCTTCCACACGGCCATGCACGGCGGCCACCCCGACTGGGCCCCGAAGGAGCACGCATGAGCATCCGCGCCGAGCACGCCGAGCGTGCCCCCGCGGTCTCCGCGTCGCTCACCCCGCGGTGAGGCCGTCACGGTCGCTTCCGCGGGCGGCACGGAGGCCCTGCGTCACGTCCACGGCCCCGGCCCCGACGCCTTCGAGTCCCGCAAGCCGTACGCGTGAACGAGGCCCTCGGGGAGTATCCGAAAGGAAATCAGCGGTAGCGGAGCGATCTTGATTCCGGTTCGGTGACGTGCCCGTTTTGCCTGGTCAGCGGCCTCTGCGGTCCTCGGCATGCCTGTTGAGTACCTGTCTGCCGAGCAAGAGGCCCGCTACGGCCGGTTCGCCACGGAGCCGTCGCCCGGGGAGCTGGAACAGTTCTTCCGCCTGGACAAGAAGGCCCTGGGCCCGGCACGGGCGAAACGCCGTCCGGCGACGAGGTTGGGATGGGCGGTGCAGTGGGGCACGGTGCGGATGCTCGGCACCTTCCTGACCGAGGACCCCACGGCAATCCCGGCCGCCGTGGTGCGGTTCGTCGCCGAGCAACTCGGTATCGGCAACGAGCACTTCGCCGAGTACGGGACGCGCGCGCAGACGGCCTACGAGCACGCGTGGGAGATCCGCGACGAGTACGGCTACCGGGATTTCGCTGCGGGCGAGGCGGAGCTGCGGGAGTTCCCGGCGGCGCGGGTGTGGTCGTCGCTGGAGGGGCCGCGCGCTCTGTTCGACCGGGCGGTGGTGTGGCTGGTGAACAACCGGGTGCTACTGCCCGGCGTGACGACGCTGGCCCGGATGGTCGCTGCGGTCCGCCAGGAGGAGAACGACCGGCTGCACGCCGCGCTGTACGAGGCGGTCCCGTACGGCCTGCGCACCGAGATGGTCCGGCTGCTCGAAGTGCCGGAGAAGAAGCGGGTGTCGGAGCCGGAGCGGCTGCGGATGGGCCCGATGCGAGTGTCGGGCAAGGCCATGGAGCCGGCTCTGGACCGCGCCCGCGAGGTACGCGGCCTGGGTGCCGGAGCCGTCGACGTCGGGCGGGTCCGGGCCGCCCGGATGACCGGGCTGGCCCGGTACGGGCTGACCTCGAAGGCGCCGACGCTGAAGCGGCCGGAGGTCACGAGGCAGACCGCCACCCTCCTGGCGGCTGTGCGGCACCTGGAGACCGCGGCGGTCGACGATGCGCTCGATCTGCTGCACGCCCTGATGGCCACCAAGCTGCTCGCGAAGGCCGAGCGGATGGGCAACGACGCCAAGCTCAAGGCCCTGCCGCAGCTGAGGAAGGCGGCGAAGAAGGTCGCGGCGGCGGTCGACGTGCTGATGACAACGCCTCAGGCGACCGCGTCAGGCGAGATGGTCTCCGTGGCGGACGCGTGGTCGGCGATCGAGGAGGTCGTTCCGCGCGAGCAGTTGGCGGAGGCACTCGCCACGATCGCCGCGGTGGTCCCGGACACCGACGGTGACGACGACGCGGAGTGGCGGGCCGAACCGGTCGCCCGCTACGGCACGGTGCGCGGCTTCATCCGGCTTCTGGTCGAGGTCATCGACTTCGGCGCGGTCGAGGCCGGCGCCCCGGTGGTGAAGGCGCTCAAGCAGTTGCCGGACTTGATCGGCCGCAAGAAGGTCGGCGCGGAAGAGGTCTCCATGGAGCTGGTGACGGGCTCGTGGCGGCGGCTGGTGTTCGCCAACCCCAACGTGCCTCACGGCCTGGTGGACAAGGCGGCGTACTCTTTCGGGTGCGGATCCTTTCGAGGGACGGTTGATCTGGGGTTTTCCTGATCGGGGTGTGGGCGGGGTGGTGT
>NZ_JBHSPC010000063.1:0-83763 GCF_042656345.1 Streptomyces incanus | reverse complement strand
CGGTACTAATAGGCCGAGGGCTTGTCCTCAGTTGCTCGCGTCCACTGTGTTGGTTCTGAGGCAACGAACGGTTGCCGGCTTTGAGCAGAACATAAAAGAAAAGTGTGCTTGTTCGCTCGAAACCATTTGGGTTTCGGTGGTCATAGCGTGGGGGAAACGCCCGGTCACATTCCGAACCCGGAAGCTAAGCCTCATTGCGCCGATGGTACTGCAGGGGGGACCCTGTGGGAGAGTAGGACGCCGCCGAACAATCTTTGGAAGGACCCTTGGTCACCAGCGTTCAGCTGGGGCCAAGGGTCCTTTTGTATTTTCTGGAGCGCGCCGGATTTCTGGCTGCGCGAGAATATTTGCGGTACCGAAGACAGGAGTCACCGATGTCCACCAACTCTCCCGGCGACCGACCGGAACGCGACCAGCGGCGACGGGACAGTGGTGACCGTTCGGACCGAGGCGGCCAGCGGGGTGCCGGTCCGAGTCGATCCAGCGACCGCGACCGTGGGGTTCGTCGGGACGACCGAGGCGCCGGCCGGCCGGAGCGAGGCGGTTTCCGCGGCCGGGACGACAACCGCGGTGACAACCGCGGTGACAACCGGAGCGGCGAGCGCGGCGGCTACCAGGGCCGGGACGACCGTAAGGACGATCGCCGTGCCGGTGGACATGAGCGTTCCGGTTTCCGCCGGGATGACGGCCGGGGCCACGGCCGTCAGGACGACCGGCGTGACGACCGTGGCGAGCGGGGCGGTTTCCGCGGGCGTGACGACAGCCGTGGCGACAGCCGTGGTGGAGACCGGGGTGGTTACCGCGGTCGTGAAGACAGCCGTGGTGGAGACCGCGGTGGGTTCCGTCGCGACGACAACCGCGGCGACAATCGCGGTGACAGCCGTGGCGGCGAGCGGGGCGGTTACCGCGGCCGGGACGACAGCCGTGGTGGTGATCGGGGCGGCTTCCGTCGCGACGACAGCCGTGGTGACAGCCGTGGTGGAGACCGTGGTGGCTTCCGCCGGGACGACAGCCGCGGTGGTGGCGAGCGTGGTGGTTACCGCGGGCGTGACGACAGTCGTGGTGGCGAGCGGGGCGGCTTCCGGCGCGACGACCGTCGGGACGACCGGCGCAGTGATGATCGGCGCAGTGACGACCGTGGCGAGCGGGGCGGTTTCCGCGGGCGTGACGACAGTCGTGGTGGTGATCGGGGCGGCTTCCGTCGCGACGACAGCCGTGGTGACAGCCGTGGTGGCGAGCGGGGCGGTTTCCGCGGCCGGGACGACAGCCGCGGTGGTGGCGAGCGTGGTGGTTACCGCGGGCGTGACGACAGCCGTGGCGGTGATCGGGGCGGCTTCCGCCGGGACGACAGCCGTGGCGATGACCGGGGTGGTTACCGCGGGCGTGACGACAGCCGCGGCGGTGATCGGGGCGGCTTCCGTCGCGACGACAGCCGTGGTGACAGCCGTGGTGGCGAGCGGGGCGGTTTCCGCGGCCGGGACGACAGCCGTGGTGGTGATCGGGGCGGCTTCCGTCGCGACGACAGCCGTGGTGACAGCCGTGGTGGAGAGCGTGGTGGCTTCCGCCGGGACGACAGCCGCGGTGGTGGCGAGCGTGGTGGTTACCGCGGGCGTGACGACAGTCGTGGTGGCGAGCGGGGCGGCTTCCGCCGGGACGACAGCCGCGGTGGTGGCGAGCGGGGCGGCTTCCGTCGCGACGACCGGCACGGTGGCGGCCGGTTCCGTGAGGAGCGGGAGCGGGACCGGGAGCCCATCAAGCGGCTGCCGATCCCCGAGGACGTCACGGGCGAGGAGATCGACAAGGACGTACGGCAGGAGTTGCAGAGCCTGCCCAAGACGCTCGCGGAGGATGTTGCCAAGAACCTGGTGATGGTCGCCCGGCTGATCGACGAGGACCCCGAGGGCGCGTACGGCTACTCCAGGGTCGCGCTGCGGCTGGCGTCGCGCGTCGCCGCCGTACGGGAGGCCGCCGGCTTCGCCGCGTACGCCAACCAGAAGTACTCCGAGGCACTGGCGGAGTTCCGGGCGGCGCGGAGGATGACCGGTACCACGGAGCTGTGGCCCCTCATGGCCGACTGCGAGCGTGGGCTCGGGCGGCCGGAGAAGGCGCTGGAGATGGCCGGTGCCCCCGAGGTGCAGAAGTTGGACAAGGCCGGGCAGGTCGAGATGCGGCTCGTCGCGGCCGGCGCGCGGCGCGACATGGAGCAACTGGATGCCGCCATTGTGACGCTCCAGAGCTCCGAGCTGGCGTCCCACGCCGTGCAGCCGTGGACCGCGCGGCTGCGGTACGCGTACGCCGACGCGCTGCTCGCCGCCGGACGGGCGGACGAGGCACGTGAGTGGTTCGCGAAGGCCGTGGAGGCCGACCGGGACGGCAGCACCGACGCCTCGGACCGGTTGGCCGAGATGGACGGCGTGGAGTTCATGGACGCGCTCGACGAGCATGACGACACCGACACCGACACCGACACCGGTTCCGACACCTCGACCGACGAGGCCGAGGACGTGCGCACGGACCTGGACGCGGACAACGGCGACGCCGACAAGGCCGATGCCGACAAGGCTGAGACCGACGTCAACAAGGACTGACGCCTGACACACGAAGGGGTGGGATTCCCGGTTCACCGACCGGGAATCCCACCCCTTCGTGCGTCACCAGCGACGCGTCACCCGTCGAACGCGCGCAGGACCAGTCCCGAGGCCGGCTTGGGGCCGAAGGACGTCGACTTGCGGGGCATCGTGACGCCCTGGCGGGCGAGGTCGCGGACGACCTCCTCGTGGACCGGATGCATCAGCACCGCCGTGCCGCCGTCGCGTTCCGCCTTCTCGACGGTCGCGGCCGTGTCGTGGATGTAGGCGATGTGGGCCGGGGAATCCTCGGAAATGTGCCACACCTGGTCCAGGAGCGTGGAGTGCAGGACCGTCGCGTCCAGGGTTCGCCAGGCTTCCGGGCGGTCGGCGGGGACCGTACGGGCCAGCAGATCCGGGTCCGGGCGGTCGACGAGGTGGAAGGCGCCGTCGCCGGCCAGGAGGAAGGCGTTGCCCGCGCCGGCCGCCTCGGCCAGTGCCTCCATGGCCTCCGGCAACGCGGCGTCGATGCGGCGGACCCGGAACAGGCCGTCGAGGGCGGTCAGTGCGTCCGTGACGGGCAGGCCGTGCAGCAGACGGTGGATGGCGCGGACGCGCAGCGGGTAGCGGGCCGTGTCGACGAGGAGCACCAGGCCGTGGTCCCAAGGGCTGGGGGAGGGGTGCTGCGCACGCAGGCGGCGGTAGGTCGCCCAGCGGTGGTGGCCGTCGGCGATGAGGGCCTGCTGGCCGGCCAGGTCGGTCCGGACGGTGGCCAGGTCCTCGGGGTCGGTGAGGGACCACAGCCGGTGGTGGAAGCCGTCCTCCGTGGTGGTCGCGAGGACGGGAGACGTCTTGGCCGTGCGCTCGATCAGATCGGCGGTGGCGGTTGCCGATCCGTCGCCGGGGTAGGTCAGCAGCAGGGGCTCGAGGTTCGCCGAGGTGGCCAGCATCAGGGCCGCGCGGTCGGCGACGACGTGCGGCATGACGTCCTCGTGCGGCAGGACCAGCTGCTCGTCGGGGTCCGACACACGCAGGGCGCCGATGATCCCACGCTGCAGCAGACCGTCGCCGTCGCGCTGTTCATAGACGTAGAGACCGGGTTCGGGGTCCGTGGTCAGGACGCCCTCGGCCCGCCAGCGGTTCAGGGTCGCGGCGGCCTGGGCATTGCGGGCTTCGGGGGTTTCGGCCTCGGGCAGGATCAGCCGGACGATGTTGTACGGGTCGGCGGACTGCAAGTGATGCAGACCGTCGGGGCGGACGACGACGTCGTACGGAGGGGATGTCACGGCGGCCAGGCTGCCGACCCGGTCGGGGTCGTAACGAAGGCCTCGGAACGGGGTGAGTTCCAGGCCTCGGCGCGCCTTCGCTTCCGAGGGACCTGCAGTCTTCATCCAGGCATCGTACGGGTGTCAGCGGCATGGGGGATGATCGGGGAAAGCCGTCGAACGAGGAGCGATGCGGAATGAGCCGAAGCGTCAGGACGAGGCCCGAGGGCAGTGGGCAAGCCCTGAGCAAGGCGTACGACACGGCGCTGCTCGACCTCGACGGTGTGGTGTACGCGGGTGGGAAGGCGATCGCCCACGCGGTCGAGTCGCTGGCCACCGCCGGCGCCGGGGGCATGCACCTGGCGTACGTGACGAACAACGCCCTGCGCACGCCGGACGCCGTCGCCGCGCATCTGACGGAGCTGGGGATACCGACGGAGGCCGCCGATGTGATCACATCGGCGCAGGCAGTCGCGCGGCTGGTGAGTGAGCAGGTGCCGCCGGGGGCCAGGGTGCTGGTGATCGGTGGCGAGGGCCTGCGGGTGGCGCTGAGCGAGCGCGGGCTGACGCCCGTGGAGTCGGCGGACGACGACCCGGCGGCGGTGGTGCAGGGGTACGGCGGCCCCGACTTCCCGTGGGGGCGGTTCGGGGAGGCGAGTTACGCGGTCGCGCGCGGGGTGCCGTGGTTCGCGTCCAACACGGATCTGACGATCCCCAGCGGCCGAGGCATCGCGCCGGGCAACGGGGCGGCGGTGGAGGTCGTACGGATCGCGACGGGCGCGGAGCCGCAGGTGGCGGGCAAGCCGCTGCCGCCGATGCATCGGGAGACGATTCTGCGGACGGGCGCCGAGCGGCCGCTGGTGGTGGGCGACCGGCTGGACACGGACATCGAGGGCGCGTTCAACGGCGGTGTCGATTCACTGCTGGTACTCACGGGCGTGACCGACGGTGCGCAGTTGCTGGCCGCGCCGCCGCAGCACCGGCCGACCTTCGTCGACGCCGATCTGCGCGGGATGCTCACCGGGCAGCCGGAGGTCGTCGCGGTGGACGGCGGCGGGTTCCGGTGCGGTGGCTGGACGGCGACGACGGCCGGTGAGCGCCTGGAGCTGGACGGGGAGGGGACGGCTCCGGACGGGCTGCGGGCGTTGTGCGCGGCGGCGTGGACAGCGGCGGGCGACGGCGAGTGCCGGCTGGACGGGGGTAAGGCGCTGGCGCGACTGGGGCTGTGAGGGGTACTCGACACCCGGATGCCCGCCGATCCGAGGAATCGTGATCGGATGGGAGGGTAGGCTAACCTAACCGCGTGTTGGTCGAGAGTCCCCCCGAACAGCGCGCGGACACCGCCCCCGCGCATCCGAACCGCCGGGCGCTGCTCCGTGTCCTAGGGCTGCTCCTCTCCGCCGTGATCCTGGTGCTCGTCGCCCTGGCGAGTATCGCGATCGGGGCGAAGGACCTGTCCCTGCAACAGGTCTGGCACGGCCTGTTCGAGGATTCGGGAACCTATGGCGATGCCGTCGTCGCCGACCGGTTGTCACGGACCGTTCTCGGCGCGCTCGCCGGTGCCGCACTCGGCCTGGCGGGAGCGGTGCTTCAGGCCCTGACCCGTAATCCGCTGGCCGATCCGGGACTGCTCGGCATCAATGCGGGCGCGTCCGCGGCGGTCGTCACGGCCATCACCTTCTTCGGCGTCACCTCGCTGTCCGGCTATGTGTGGTTCGCGTTCTGCGGAGCGGCGGCGGTCGGGGCACTGGTGTGGTTCCTCGGCGGCAGCCGGGGCGCGACACCGGTACGCCTGGTACTCGCCGGCACCGCGATCACCGCCGCGCTGTTCGGCTACCTCCAGGCGATCATGATCCTCGACGAGGCTGCCCTGGGCAGGATGCGCTTCTGGACGGTCGGATCGCTGTCCTCGGCGAACGGCTCGGTGATCCGGCAGGTGCTGCCCTTTCTGCTGATCGGTTTCGTGCTGGCGCTCCTGCTCGCCCGGCCGTTGAACGCCATGGCCATGGGCGACGACACCGCCAAGGCCCTCGGCGCCCACCTGAACCGCACGCGAGGGCTGGCCATGCTCGCCGCGACCCTGCTGTGCGGGGCCGCGACGGCCGCCTGCGGGCCGATCGCCTTTGTCGGCCTGATGGTGCCGCACGTGGTGCGCTCGTTCACCGGACCCGACCTGCGCTGGATCCTGCCGTACGCGGCGGTCCTGTCGCCCGTGCTGCTGCTCGGCGCCGACGTCATCGGCCGCGTCCTGGCCCGGCCCGCCGAAGTCCAGGTCGGCATCGTCACCGCGATCATCGGCGGCCCGGTGTTCATCTATCTCGTACGACGGCGGAGGACGGCCCAGCTGTGAAGACCAACCGTGCTGTGCGGACGCCCGGCGGCCTCTCGCTCCGGGTGGACGTGCGCGCCCTCGTCGTCGGCGTCCTGCTGCTGCTCGTGGCGCTCACCGCGAGTGTGGTGCTGATCGGCACCGGCGACTTCCCGATACCGGCCGCCGACGTGATCCGGACGCTGCTGGGCGAGGGCGACCCGGGCCAGGAATTCATCGTCACCGAACTGCGGCTGCCCCGGGTCCTGGTGGGGCTCCTCGTCGGTACCTCCCTCGGTCTCTCCGGTGCGCTGTTCCAGTCCATCTCCCGCAATCCGCTCGGTAGTCCGGACGTCCTCGGTCTGGGCCAGGGCGCCACGGCCGGCGCGCTCGTGATGATCGTGCTGTTCTCCGGAACCGCCGGCCAGGTCGCCCTCGGCGCCCTGGCCGGCGGACTCGTGACCGGGTTCGCCATCTATGCGCTCGCCTGGAAGCGGGGGGTGCACGGATACCGGCTGGTCCTGGTCGGTATCGGTGTCTCCGCGATCGTCACCGCGGTCAACGGCTACCTGCTCACCAAGTCCGACATTGTCGACGCGGCCCGTGCGATCGTCTGGATGACCGGTTCCCTCGACGGCCGTGACTGGGACCAGGTCTGGCCCCTGCTCGCGCTGTGCGCCATCCTCGTACCGCTGGTTCTCGCCAACTCCCGAGGGCTCAGGATGATGGAGATGGGCGACGACGTCTCGTACGCCCTCGGGGTCCGGGTGGAGCGCGTACGGATGCTGCTGATGCTGTCCGCGGTCCTGCTCACCGCGTCGGCGACGGCCGCCTCCGGGCCGGTCGGTTTCGTCGCACTCACCGCGCCGCAGCTCGCCCGGCGCCTGACCCGTTCGCCCGGACCGAATCTGGTGGCGTCGATGTGCATGGGCGCCGCCCTGCTGGTGACCGCCGACTGGATCTCGCAGCGGGCCTTCGGCGCCGAGCAGTTGCCCGTGGGCGTGGTCACCGGCGTGCTCGGCGGTGTCTACCTGCTGTGGCTGCTGGTCACCGAACGCAAGGCGGGCCGGATATGAAGCGACCGGTCAACGGACCGGTCAACGGACCGGTCGACCGACGGACCGCCGGGCTGAACAACCGAAGGAGCATCGTGAACCGACTGTCCGCCGAGGATGTCACCCTCGCCTACGACCAGCGTGTCATCGCCGAGCAGTTGTCGGTGGAGATACCGGACAACTCCTTCACCGTGATCGTCGGCCCGAACGCCTGCGGCAAGTCGACGCTCCTGCGGGCGTTGTCCCGGATGCTGAAGCCCAGCCGGGGACGGGTGCTGCTGGACGGGCAGGTCATTCAGTCGATGCCCGCGAAGAAGGTCGCCCGCATCCTCGGGCTGCTGCCCCAGTCGTCGATCGCACCCGACGGGATCACCGTCGCCGACCTGGTGGGGCGCGGCCGGTATCCGCACCAGGGCATCCTGCGCCAGTGGTCCACCGAGGACGAGCGGGTCGTCCAGGAGTCGATGGCCCGGACCGGCATCGCCGACCTCGGCGAACGCCATGTCGACGAACTCTCCGGCGGGCAGCGGCAGCGCGTGTGGATCGCCATGGCGCTCGCCCAGGAGACCCCGCTGCTGCTGCTCGACGAGCCGACGACCTATCTGGACATCCAGCACCAGATCGACGTACTGGACCTGTGCGCGGAACTGCACGAGGAGCAGGGCCGCACCCTCGTCGCCGTCCTGCACGACCTCAACCACGCCGCCCGGTACGCCACCCACCTCATCGCGCTGCGCGAAGGGAAGGTCATCGCACAGGGTGCTCCGAAGGAGATCGTCACCGCCGGGCTGGTCGAGCAGGTCTTCGGCCTGAGCTGCCAGGTCATCGACGACCCCGAGACGGGTACGCCCCTGATCGTGCCGGCCGCCCGCAAGGCGCGGACCGCGGCAAAGCAGGACACGGACAAGCGGAGCACAGGCAAGCAGAGCACAGGCAAGCAGAGCACAGGCAAGCAGGCCACGACGAAGGTGGGAGCTAGAGAAGCTTCCTGAGGTGGAGCAGGTCGAGCAGACCTGCCTCCAGCTTCACCCGGCCCGACCCCCATGCCCTGGCGAAGTGCAGTTCGCCGTCGACCAGGGCCAGCAGGTCGTCCCCCTTCATGGCGAGCCTGATCTGCGCCCGCTCGCGCGGAGGGCCCTCGAGAGTGTCGTGCACCTCGATCCGCCCGCCGGTGAGCCGGCCGGCGAAGGTCACATCCAGGTCGGTGACATGGCAGCTGACCGAGCGGTCCATCGCCGCCGCCGCGCGGACGTCGCCCTCGGCACGCCGCATGGAGTCGGACAGTCTGCCGAGTGCGGCACGGCATTCCTCGATCGTGGCCATCGCGGACGACGGTACCCCAGCGGTTCGCGGTAGCGTCAGGGCATGAACGACGCAGTACCCCAGCAGGGGAGCGTGCAGCAGCCGCCCCCGCAGGCGGAGCACACCGGGCCCCTGGCCGCGCACCCCGCATCTCCGCGGCCCGAGTACACCCCCGCGGCCCCCGCGCCCCTGAACGTGCCCCGCACCCCCACCGGAAACGCCGAGGTGGACGCGCGGATGGAGCGGCTGGCCGACGCCGACCACCTCGCCCCGGACGGCCATGTCGAGGTGTACGAAGATGTGCACCGGGGGCTGCGCGACGCACTCGCCGCGCTCGACGCCCGCCCGGGACCTCCGGCTCCCACCCGGCACCCGACCGCCACCCCGCAACGAGGCCCTTCGGGCCACGAGTCCCATGCAACCTACCGACAGGGGAGCTGAACCGAACGTGGCAGGAGTCGCACGCCGCCGTCTCGACGCGGAGCTGGTCCGCCGGAAGCTCGCCCGGTCGCGTGAGCACGCCGGTCAGCTGATCGCCGCCGGTCGGGTCAGCGTCGGCAAGACCGTCGCGACCAAACCCGCCACCCAGGTGGAGACCGCCGCCGCGATCCTCGTCACCGAGGACGCCGGCGACCCGGGCTACGTGTCGCGCGGCGGCCACAAGCTCGCCGGCGCGTTCGAGGCGTTCGTGCCGCAGGGGCTGGTCGTCCAGGGGCGGCGGGCGCTGGACGCCGGTGCCTCGACCGGGGGTTTCACCGATGTTCTGCTCCGGGCCGGGGCCGCGCACGTGGTCGCCGTGGACGTCGGATACGGACAACTTGCCTGGTCTCTCCGAAACGATGAACGCGTCACCGTCAAGGACCGTACGAACGTACGGGAGTTGACGCTTGAAGCAATCGATGGGAAGCCTGTGGATCTTGTCGTGGGGGATCTGTCCTTCATCCCGCTCGGGCTGGTCCTGCCCGCCCTGACACGGTGCGTGCGGCCGGACGCCGATCTGGTGATGATGGTCAAGCCGCAGTTCGAGGTGGGCAAGGAGCGGCTGGGCAGCGGCGGCGTCGTACGCAGCCCGCAGCTGCGCACCGAGGCCGTGCGGGGAGTGGCCGCCAAGGCCTGGGAGCTGGGACTGGGGGTGAAGGGCGTGACCGCGAGTCCGCTGCCCGGACCCTCGGGGAATGTCGAATACTTTTTGTGGCTGCGGGCGGGGGCTCCGGAACTGGACCCGGCCGACATCGACCGTGCAGTGGCGGAGGGGCCGCGTTGACACCGAACCGAGCTCGTACTGTTTTCCTGCTCGCCCACACCGGCCGCCCGGCGGCCATCCGCAGCGCGGAACTCGTGGTCAAAGGGCTGCTGCACTCCGGACTCGGGGTGCGGGTGCTGGAGACCGAGGCGCGTGACCTGCCGCTGCCGGACGAGGTGGAGACCGTCAGGGAGGCCACCCCCGAGTGCCTCGACGGCTGTGAACTGCTGATCGTGCTGGGCGGCGACGGCACCCTGCTGCGCGGCGCGGAGTTCGCCCGCGCCTCGGGCGTGCCGATGCTCGGCGTGAACCTCGGCAGCGTCGGCTTCCTCGCCGAGGCCGAGCGGGACGACCTCGACAAGGTCGTCGACCGGGTGGTGAGCAAGGCGTACGAGGTCGAGGAACGGATGACCGTCGACGTCGTCGTGCACCAGAACGGCGCCATCGTGCACACGGACTGGGCGCTGAACGAGGCGGCTGTGCAGAAGGTGTCCGCCGAGCGGATGCTGGAGGTCGTGCTGGAGATCGACGGGCGTCCGGTGACCGGGTTCGGCTGCGACGGCATCGTGTGCGCCACCCCGACCGGATCGACCGCGTACGCGTTCTCCGCCGGCGGGCCCGTGGTGTGGCCCGAGGTCGAGGCGCTGCTGATGGTGCCGATCAGCGCGCACGCCCTGTTCGCCAAGCCGCTGGTGACCTCGCCGGACTCGGTGCTCGCGGTGGAAATGCTGCCGCACGTCCCGCCCGGCGTGCTGTGGTGCGACGGGCGGCGGACCGTGGAACTGCCGGCCGGCGCGCGGGTGGAGGTCCGGCGCGGTGCCGTCCCGGTCCGGCTGGCCCGGCTGCATCACGCCTCGTTCACGGACCGGCTGGTGGCGAAGTTCGCACTGCCGGTCTCGGGATGGCGGGGAGCACCGCGCTAGGGCAGGCCCCGGCCCGCGAGTTTCCCTCCGGCCCGCCCCCGCCCGGCCTCACCGCACCCCTCCGTCCGCGCCCGTACCGGGCACCGGGACCCGCCGGTGAACGGGGTCCCGCTCACGGGTGACGACCTGCGGTGTTTCCGTTCGGGCGGGGGGCGGCGTCGCACGGCGCGGGGAAAACCTCGTAAGGTCTGGGACGTGTTGGAGGAGATGCGGATACGGTCGCTCGGAGTCATCGACGACGCCGTGGTCGAGCTGTCACCCGGCTTCACCGCAGTCACCGGTGAGACGGGCGCGGGCAAGACCATGGTGGTCACCAGCCTCGGGCTGCTGCTGGGGGGAAGGGCGGACGCGGCCCTGGTGCGGATCGGTGCCAGGAACGCGGTCGTCGAGGGGCGGATCGCCGTGCCCGAGGGCGCCGCGGCCGCCGCACGCGCGGGAGAGGCCGGGGCCGAGCTCGACGACGGGGCGCTGCTGATCAGCCGTACCGTTTCCGCCGAGGGGCGTTCCCGGGCCCACCTGGGCGGGCGGAGCGTGCCCGTGGGGCTCCTCGCGGAGATCGCCGACGACTTGGTGGCGGTGCACGGGCAGACAGACCAGCAGGGGCTCCTCAAGCAGTCCCGGCAGCGGCAGGCGCTCGACCGGTACGCGGGCGACGCGGTCGCCGGGCCGCTCGCCAAGTACACGGCGGCGTACAAGCGGCTGCGGGCCGTCGCCACGGAACTCGAGGAACTCACCACCCGCGCGCGTGAACGGGCCCAGGAGGCCGACATGCTGCGCTTCGGGCTCGACGAGATCGCCGGCGTGGAGCCCCGCGCCGGCGAGGACGTGGAACTGGCGGAGGAAGCCGAACGGCTCGGGCACGCCGAGGCCCTGGCATCCGCCGCGTCCGTCGCGCACGCCGCTCTCGCCGGAAACCCGGAGGATCCCGAGAGCATCGACGCGGGAACGCTCGTCGCGGGCGCCCAGCGGGCCTTGGAGGCCGTCCGGGCGCACGATCCGGAGCTGGCCGCGCTCACCGACCGGATCGGCGAGGTCGGCATCCTGCTGCGTGACGTCGCCGGGGACCTCGCCGGATACGCCGACGACCTGGACGCCGATCCACTGCGGCTGGCGGCGGTCGAGGAACGCCGGGCCGCGCTCACCGGGCTCACTCGCAAGTACGGCCGGGACATCTCCGCCGTGCTGGCCTGGGCCGAGGAGAGCGCCGCGCGCCTCACCGACCTGGACGGCGACGACGAGCGGATCGAGGAACTCACCGCCGAACGCGACGGCCTGCGTGCCGAACTGGGCGGGCTGGCGCAGACCCTCTCCCAGGCGCGCACCGAGGCCGCGGAGCGCTTCGCGGCCGCCGTCACCGCGGAGCTGGCATCCCTCGCCATGCCGCACGCGCGCGTGTCGTTCGACATCCGGCAGACGGAGGACCCGGACGGCGTCGAGGTCGGCGGGCGCACGGTCGCCCACGGGCCGTCGGGCGTCGACGAGGTCGAGCTGCTGCTCGCCCCGCACCCCGGGGCGCCGCCCCGGCCCATCGCCAAGGGCGCTTCCGGCGGTGAACTGTCGCGCGTGATGCTGGCCGTGGAGGTCGTGTTCGCCGGGACGGACCCGGTGCCGACGTATCTGTTCGACGAGGTCGACGCCGGTGTCGGCGGCAAGGCGGCGGTCGAGATCGGGCGGCGGCTCGCCAAGCTGGCGAAGAGCGCCCAGGTCGTGGTCGTCACACATCTGCCGCAGGTGGCCGCCTTCGCGGACCGGCAGCTGCTGGTCGCGAAGACGAACGACGGGACGGTCACCCGGTCGGGTGTGAAGGTGCTCGAAGGGGAGGACCGGATCCGGGAACTGTCGCGGATGCTGGCCGGCCAGGAGGACTCCGAGACGGCCCGCGCCCACGCGGAGGAGCTCCTGGCGACGGCACGCGCGGACGGCTGACAGCCCCGCGCGGGTGGCCGGCGGACGGCTGAGGGAATCGGCGGTCGGCCGGTCGTCCACCGAGGTGTCGGCCGACAGGAGGTACTTTGTCACTCGTACGGGTGGCGTTTCCGTCCACTTCGCTGCGGGCGGCCGCTCCGGTCGTTGCCGGAATTGCCTTGCTTCCTGGCATGCTTGACCGAGCACGCGTAGGAGACCGTGCGGTCCATCCTCTCCGCACGGTCCTTCTGTACGTTCCTCGGGACCACCCGACCCGAACCAGGAGCTCGGCCACGTGACCCCCGTGAGCAGCCACTCACCGCACGGCCAGACACCACTGCGCACCGTGCAGGTACTGGGCGGCGGCACCGCCGCGACCAGCGCCCACGTGAGGTCGCTGGCCGCGGGGCTCGTCGCGCGGGGCGTGCGGGTCATGGTGTGCGCCCCCATCGAGGCGGAGCACGCCTACGGCTTCACGGGGGTCGGCGCCGACCATGTCCACGTGCCGCGCAGCAGCGACCCCGGCTCGGTGTCCGCGCTGCGGGCGGCGTGCGCGGATGCCGACCTGGTGCACGCGCACGGCCTGCACGCCTCTTTCAGGACCGCGCTCGCCCTAGGCGGGCGGCGCACCCCGCTGATCGTCACCTGGCACGACCGGGCGCATGCCGACGGCGCCCGCGCGCACGTCCTGCGGCTGATGGAGCGGCGGGTCGCCAAGGCGGCCACCGTGGTGCTCGGGACCACCTCCGCCCTGGTCGACCGGGCGCGCCGGACCGGAGCACGGGACGCGAGACTGGCGGCCGTCGCCTTCCCCGGGCCGCGCACGGCCCCGGAGGCGAAGGACCCCGACGGATCGCGGCCCAAACTCCTGGCCGAACTCGGAGCCATCGGCCGCCCGTTACTGATCACCGTCGGCGCCCTCGAACGCAACCGAGGCCACCACACCCTGCTCGACGCCACACACGGATGGCGCCGCCTCGACCCCCAGCCGCTGGTCGCCGTCGCGGGGGAGGGGTCGCTGCGCGGTGAACTCCAGCGCCGGATCACGGACGAGGACCTGCCGGTCCGGCTCGTCGGACGGCGCGACGACGTCACCGATCTGCTGGAGGCCGCCGACCTCGCGCTGCTGCCGAGCCGGTGGGAGGGGCGCTCCGTCCTCGCCCAGCAGGCCCTCCGCGCGCGCGTGCCGCTCGTCGCGGCCGACACCGGCGGCATCCCCGAACTGGTCGGCGACGCTGCCGAACTCGTCCCGTACCGCAATGCGCGTGCCCTCGCCGACGCCGTCGTACGGCTGCTCGGCGACCCCGGGCGTCGGGACGAGCTCAGGGCCAGGGGCGCCCGGCAGGCGGCCGGATGGCCGACGGAGGACGAGGCGGTGGCCCAGGTCCTCAGCGTCTACGACGAATTGACGCAGCCCCGGCCCCTGATCTGAGACCGCTGGACCGGACGCGCCACCTTCTGTGCGGGGCCGTGCTCCTGGCGACCGCTCCTGGCCACCTCCGTCGGACGGGCCGGGCCCGCCCGACGGACGGCGTGCCCGCTCAGCCCCCGTACGCCCCCGAGGCCGTCAGGCGCAGGGCCGTGTCGATGAGGGGGACGTGGCTGAAGGCCTGCGGGAAGTTGCCGACCTGGCGCTGCCGGACCGGGTCCCACTCCTCGGCGAGCAGGCCGAGGTCGTTGCGCAGGGCCAGCAGCCTCTCGAACAGCCTGCGGGCCTCGTCCACGCGGCCGATCATCGCCAGGTCGTCGGCCATCCAGAACGAAACGGCGAGGAACGCGCCCTCGTCGCCCGGCAGCCCGTCGACGCCCTCGTCGGGGCCCTCCGTGGGGTAGCGCAGGATGAAGCCGTCCGGGGTGGACAGCTCGCGCTGGATCGCCTCGATGGTGCCGATCACCCGCTTGTCGTCCGGCGGCAGGAAGCCCATCTGCGGGATCAGCAGCAGCGAGGCGTCCAGCTCCTGCGAGCCGTACGACTGCGTGAACGTGTTGCGTTCCTTGTCGTAGCCCTTCTCGCACACGTCCCGGTGGATGTCGTCGCGCAGCTGCTTCCAGCGCTCCAGCGGGCCGTCCGCGTCGCCGGACTCGATGAGCTTGATGGTGCGGTCGACGGCGACCCACGCCATCACCTTGGAGTGCACGAAGTGCCGGCGCGGACCACGGACCTCCCAGATGCCCTCGTCCGGCTCCTGCCAGTGCTTCTCCAGGTACTGGATCAGCTTCAGCTGGAGCAGGGACGCGTAGTCGTTGCGGGCCAGGCCCGTCATGTGGGCCAGGTGCAGGGCCTCGGTGACCTCGCCGTACACATCCAGCTGGAGCTGGTGCGCCGCGCCGTTGCCCACCCGGACCGGGGCCGAGTTCTCGTAGCCGGGCAGCCAGTCCAGCTCCGCCTCGCCGAGCTCGCGCTCACCGGCGATGCCGTACATGATCTGCAGGTTCTCCGGGTCGCCGGCCACCGCGCGCAGTAGCCACTCGCGCCAGGCACGGGCCTCCTCGCGGTAGCCGGTGCGCAGCAGCGAGGACAGGGTGATCGCCGCGTCCCGCAGCCAGGTGTAGCGGTAGTCCCAGTTGCGGACGCCGCCGATGTCCTCCGGCAGGGAGGTGGTGGGCGCGGCGACGATGCCGCCGGTCGGCGCGTAGGTGAGGGCCTTCAGCGTGATCAGGGAGCGGATGACGGCCTCGCGGTAGGGGCCGTGGTACGTACAGTGCTCCACCCACTCCCGCCAGAAGTCCTCCGTCGCCTCCAGCGACTGCTCCGGCTCCGGCAGCGGCGGCGGCTCCTTGTGCGAGGGCTGCCACGACACCGTGAACGCGATCCGGTCGCCCGGCGTCACCGTGAAGTCCGAGTAGGTCGTCAGCGACTGCCCGTACGTCTCGGCGGACGTGTCGAACCACACCGAGTCCGGGCCCGCGACGGCGACCGTGCGTCCCTCCTGCTTGTGCACCCACGGCACCACTCGGCCGTAGGAGAAACGCATCCGGAGCGCCGAGCGCATCGGCACGCGACCCGAGACGCCCTCCACGATGCGGATGAGCTGCGGCGCGCCGTCGCGCGGGGGCATGAAATCGATCACCCGGACCGTGCCGCGCCCGGTGTCCCACTCGGACTCCAGGATCAGCGAGTCGCCGCGGTAGCTGCGCCGGGTCGCGGCCGGCGGCGGGGCCTCGGGGGCGTGCGCCGGGCCGATCCGCCAGAAGCCGTGCTCTTCGGTGCCCAACAGGCCGGCGAAGATGGCGTGCGAGTCGAAGCGGGGCAGGCACAGCCAGTCCACCGTGCCGTCCCGGCAGACCAGGGCAGCGGTCTGCATGTCTCCGATGAGTGCGTAATCTTCGATGCGCCCGGCCACGTGCAACTCCAGTCGAACGGCCACGTCACCCCGCAAGGGGTTGTCGCTGGTGCGGTCAAGGGGTTCATGAAATGTGTCGTTGAGCGGTGAAGCAAAGCAGTTGCTCAGCCTTGAATGCAAAGCGCCCATTGTTACTCAACGAACTGACGAGCTTGCGTTGTTCCGGTGAGACGGGCGGGGATGGTGCCGTTCGGCCGGCCGGGCTCGCCAGCGGGTGTCCGAGCAGGATACGACGCACGTAGACGGTCTGTGTGCCGCTCCGGACAACGTGCACCCGCCGAATGGGTGAGCAGGGCGTGTGGGACGTGTGACGGGTCACGGGCGTGCGGCCGCGCATGTACGGAGCGTGCCCGGACAGCATTGTCCCGCGGCGCTGATAAGCTGGTAGCCCGTGGACCGGTGGGCCCCTTCCCCGGAGGGGAAATCCAAAAGGGCACCCCCGAACCGCAGCGACGGCGCCGTCGGAGTTCTCCGGCAGTCGCCCGCCCCGCACCCCCAGACCGCGACCACGGGAGCCCCCTCTTGGCCATGCCCAAATCCACGACGACCAAGCACATCTTCGTCACCGGGGGTGTCGCCTCCTCGCTCGGCAAGGGGCTGACGGCCTCCAGCCTCGGCATGCTGCTCAAGGCCCGCGGTCTGCGCGTCGTCATGCAGAAGCTCGACCCGTACCTCAACGTCGACCCCGGCACGATGAACCCCTTCCAGCACGGTGAGGTCTTCGTCACCAACGACGGTGCCGAGACCGACCTGGACATCGGACACTACGAGCGCTTCCTCGACCGTGACCTGGACGGCTCCGCCAACGTCACCACGGGCCAGGTCTACTCGACCGTGATCGCCAAGGAGCGGCGCGGCGAGTACCTGGGCGACACCGTGCAGGTCATCCCGCACATCACCAACGAGATCAAGCACCGCATCCGCCGCATGGCGACGGACGAGGTCGACGTCGTGATCACCGAGGTCGGCGGCACGGTCGGCGACATCGAGTCGCTGCCGTTTTTGGAGACCGTCCGCCAGGTGCGGCACGAGGTCGGCCGCGACAACGTGTTCGTCGTCCACATCTCGCTCCTGCCCTACATCGGCCCCTCGGGCGAGCTGAAGACGAAGCCCACCCAGCACTCGGTCGCGGCGCTGCGCAACATCGGTATCCAGCCGGACGCGATCGTGCTGCGCTGCGACCGCGAGGTGCCGACCGCGATCAAGCGGAAGATCTCGCTGATGTGCGACGTCGACGAGGCCGCCGTGGTCGCCTGCCCCGACGCCCGTTCGATCTACGACATCCCGAAGGTCGTGCACACCGAGGGCCTGGACGCCTACGTCGTGCGCAAGCTGGACCTGCCGTTCCGGGACGTGGACTGGACGACCTGGGACGACCTGCTCGACCGGGTCCACAACCCCGACCACGAGATCACCCTCGCCCTGGTCGGCAAGTACATCGACCTTCCCGACGCCTACCTCTCGGTCACCGAGGCGCTGCGCGCGGGCGGCTTCGCCAACAAGGCCCGGGTGAAGATCAAGTGGGTCACCTCCGACGACTGCAAGACCGCGGCCGGCGCCCAGGCGCAGCTCGGTGACGTCGACGCCATCTGCATCCCCGGCGGCTTCGGGGACCGCGGGGTGCTCGGCAAGGTCGGCGCGATCCGCTTCGCACGCGAGAACCGGATTCCGCTGCTCGGTCTCTGTCTGGGCCTGCAGTGCATCGTGATCGACGCGGCCCGCAACCTCGCGGACATCTCCGACGCCAACTCCACCGAGTTCGACCCGGCGACCTCCCACCCGGTCATCTCCACCATGGCCGAGCAGCTCGACATCGTCGCCGGTGAAGGCGACATGGGCGGCACGATGCGGCTCGGCATGTACCCGGCCAAGCTGGCCGAGGGCTCGATCGTGCGCGAGGTGTACGACGGCAAGGAGTACGTCGAGGAGCGCCACCGGCACCGCTACGAGGTGAACAACGCCTACCGCGCGGAGCTGGAGAAGAAGGCCGGCATCGTCTTCTCCGGCACCTCCCCGGACGGCAAGCTCGTCGAGTACGTCGAGTACCCGCGCGAGGTCCACCCGTACCTGGTCGCGACCCAGGCGCACCCGGAACTGCGCTCGCGTCCGACGCGTCCGCACCCGCTGTTCGCGGGCCTCGTCAAGGCCGCGGTCGAGCGGAAGATCTCGAAGTAGCACACCGGTTGTACGGTTGCCGGGGCGCGAAACCCTCAATCGGCGAGCGCCCCGGCCGCCGCTGTGCGCCAGTACGCCTGTACGTCTGGGAAGGACCGGAATGACCGGAATGACCATCAAGGACACCCCGGAGGAGTGGGAGGTCCGGGCGACCAGGACGCCCTTCGTCGGCAACAAGACCTCCGTACGCACCGACGACGTGGTCATGCCCAACGGGACCGTGGTCCACCGCGACTACCAGGTCCACCCCGGTTCCGTGGCCGTCCTCGCCCTCGACGACGCCGACCGCGTCCTGGTCCTGCGCCAGTACCGCCACCCCGTGCGTCACAAGCTGTGGGAGATTCCGGCCGGCCTGCTCGACGTCCCCGGTGAGAACCCGCTGCACGCCGCCCAGCGGGAGCTGTACGAGGAGGCGCACGTCAAGGCCGGGGACTGGCGGGTGCTGACCGACGTCTACACCACCGCCGGCGGCTGTGACGAGGCCGTACGGATCTTCCTGGCCCGGAGTCTGTCCGAGGCCGACGGCGACCGCTTCGAGGTCGAGGACGAAGAGGCGGACATGGAACTGGCCCGGGTGCCCGTCGCGGACCTGGTCCGCGGGGTGCTGGCCGGCGAACTGCACAACAACTGCCTGGTGGTGGGCGTGCTTTCGCTCGTCGCCGCGCGGGACGGGGACGGGCTCGACGCGCTGCGTCCGGCCGGGGCGCCGTGGCCTGCCCGCCCGTTCGACGCCTGAACCACCCGGATCCCCTTGTGATGTGACCATCGGCTGATCCGATCGGGGGACGCATCCGCCGTGCTCCACACGGAACGTAGCAGAGCGTGAACTAGGCTCTGAAAAACGCCCGATCCGGAGTCCCGGCGGGCTTGCGCGTGCGGTGGGACGGGAGTGTGGCCCGTGACGGATCAGGCGGTGGACACGGACGGTGTGCGGCTCTCCCACGACGTTGCCGCGGAGACCCGATTCCTGGGCCGCACCAGGGAGTTGAAGGAGCTCCGGGCCGACATCGAGCGCGCGGGACTCGACACCCTCTCCGGCCGCAAGGCCCCCAGCGCCCGGGTGCTGCTCATCGCCGGCCGGCCCGGCTCCGGCCGGACGACGCTCGGTGAGGAACTCGTCCGCCAGGTCGCCGACCGCTACCCCGACGGGGTGCTGCGCGCCCGGCTGAGCGAGACCGACGGCACGCGCGTGCCCGTCGAGCGCTCCGTGCGGGAGCTGCTCGGCGCGCTCGAGGTTCCCGCCCCGGCCGGCGCCGACGAGGACGATCTCGTCGAGGCGCTGCGGGCCGCCCTGGCCGGTCGCCGGACGCTGCTCCTGCTGGACGACGCGGCCGATGCCGAGCAGGTCGACGCCCTGCTGCCGGACAACCCCGACTGCCTGGTGGTCGCCATCTCCCAGGGCCCGCTGACCGGCATCTCCGACGTCCGCCCCTGCACCCTCGGCGGCCTCGACACCAAGTCCGCCGTGGAACTGCTGTCCCGGATCGCCGGCTCGGTCCGCATCACCGTCGACCCGCGGGCCGCGGAGGGACTGGCGGAACAGTGCCAGGGACAGCCTGCCGCCCTGGTCCTGGCCGGCGGCTGGCTCGCCGCCCGACCCAAGGCCGCCGTCGCCGACCTCGCCAGGCATCTGCACGCCGGGGCCGACGAGGACACCGCGACCGGCCGTGCCCTGCGGCTGGTGCACGACGAGCTGCCCGCGCCCGCCGCCCGGATACTGCGTCTGCTGAGCCTCGCCCCGGCCGGCCTGGCCGACCCGCACACCGCCTCCGCGCTCGCAGGATGCTCGATGAGCAGCGCGCGCACCACCCTGGACGACTTCGTCTCCGTGGGTCTGCTGCACCCCGTAAGGACCTCGCTGCCGCAGTACGAGGTGCCCGGCTGCCTGCACCCCCTGCTGAAAGGCCTCGCCGAGGCCCACGAACGGCCCGGGGAGCTCCAGCTGGCCCGCGCCCGCATGTTGGAACGGACCGTACGGCTGCTCCAGTCGTGCAGGGCCATCACCGAGACCGACAGCCCACAGGCACGCGAGAAGCTCCTCGGGATGCCGCGCTCCCTGCGCTTCCCCAGTCCCCGCGACGCCGCCGACTGGCTGCGCGTCCGCAGGCCCGCTCTGCTGGCCTCGGCCCGCCTCGCGGTCGCCGACGGGACGCTGGACACCCTGGCCCGCCGCCTGATGTCCCAGCTGGTGCGTGCCATGGTGGCCCACTTCGGCACCCAGGCCGCCGCCGGCGACCTCTACGGCATCCACCACCTGGTCCTCGATGTGGCCGAACGCCGGAAACTTCCCCGCGAGCGGGCCGCGGCCCTGCTGAACCTCGGCGACCTCGACGCCCGTACCGGCCGCACGGCCGACGCGCTGGCGCGCTACCGGGCCGCGCTGGACGCCGGCCGCGCGGCGAACGATCCGTACGCGACCGGCCGCGCGACGGAATCCGTGGGAGGCGCCCATCTGGAGCTCGGCGACTTCGACCGGGCCGCCGACTGGTTCGGCCGGGCCCTGGCCGAGCGGCTCGCCCAGGGCGAGCGCGCGGACGCCGCCCGCCTGTACGGCCGGATCGCCGCCGCCCACACCTACGCCGGCCGCTACGGTGAGGCGCTGCGGAACTGGCGGGCGGCGGTCGCCGGGCACCGAAGGAACGGCGACGTGGCCGCCCAGGCGCGCGCGTTGAGCGAACTGGCCCGGGTCCAGGAGTACGCGGGCCGCCCCGAGGAGTCACTGCGTACCTCCCGGGAGGCGGTGGAGTGGGCCCGGCGGGCCGAGGACACCCGGCTGCAGGCCGCGCTGCACCTGAGGCTCGCCGACACCTTCGCCCGCCTGGGCGACCCCACGTCGGCCGCGCTGCACCGGCGCTCGGCGGAGCAGATGCTGGGAGAAGAGGCCCAGGAACCTGGAACCGATCCGGAACAAGAAGGCGGCACCTGCGAAACCCGTAACGTCCCTGCGGAAGATTAAGGCTTTGTAAGGCTGTACAGCGGGAACACCTTCATTGAGATGGCCTTGTCGCACCATCTTCTGCGGTCTCTCCCGTGTGCGCCGGTGTGCCCGGGTATGTGCGGCAATACCTCATGCCCTCCGAACCAAGGACCGTGATCGACGTGAAGGTCGGCATCCCCCGCGAGGTCAAGAACAACGAGTTCCGGGTGGCCGTCACCCCTGCCGGCGTGCACGAGCTGGTGCGCCACGGCCACCAGGTCGTCATCGAGCACGGCGCCGGCGTGGGCTCCTCGATCCCGGACGGCGAGTACATCGCCGCGGGCGGGCAGATACTCGACACCGCCGACGAGGTGTGGGCCGCCGCCGACCTGCTGCTGAAGGTCAAGGAGCCCGTCGCCGAGGAGTATCACCGGCTGCGCAAGGACCAGACCCTCTTCACCTACCTGCACCTGGCCGCCTCCAGGGAGTGCACGGACGCACTCCTGGCCTCCGGCACCACCGCGATCGCCTACGAGACCGTCGAGCTGCCCAGCCGCGCGCTGCCGCTGCTCGCCCCCATGTCCGAGGTCGCGGGCCGGCTGTCCGCCCAGGTCGGCGCCTACCACCTGATGCGGGCCGGCGGCGGCCGCGGCGTGCTGCCCGGCGGAGTCCCCGGGGTGCCGGCCGGCCGTGCCGTCGTCATCGGGGGAGGCGTCTCCGGCTGGAGCGCCGCGCAGATCGCCGTCGGCATGGGCTTCCACGTGACCCTGCTCGACAAGGACGTCAACAAGCTCCGTGAGGCGGACCGGGTCTTCGGCACGAAGATCCAGACCGTCGTCTCCAACGCCTTCGAGCTGGAGAAGGCCTGCATCGAGGCCGATCTCGTGATCGGCGCCGTGCTGATCCCCGGCGCCAAGGCGCCGAAGCTGGTCACCAACGACCTCGTCTCGCGGATGAAGGGCGGGAGTGTCCTTGTCGACATCGCGATCGACCAGGGCGGCTGCTTCGAGGACTCCCACCCGACCACGCACGCCGAGCCGACCTTCACGGTCCACGAATCGGTCTTCTACTGCGTCGCCAACATGCCCGGCGCCGTGCCCAACACCTCCACCTACGCGCTCACCAACGCCACGCTGCCGTACATCGTCGAACTCGCGAACCGCGGTTGGGCGGAGGCGCTGCGCCGCGACCCCGGGCTCGCCAGGGGCCTCAACACGCATGACGGCAAGGTCGTTTACCGGGAGGTCGCCGAAGCGCACGGCCTGGACCACGTCGAACTCGCCGCGCTGCTCGCCTGAACCGGGCAGGCGCCGTCCGGGCGCCGCCCCGGGCCGTCTCCCGCGCAGCCACCCCCGACTCGGCGCCCAGAGGCCGCCTCAGGGCGTTAAGTCGACCAAGTCGTCGCTCCGCAAAGGAGATACGTCAACTTCCTTCGTCAACGTCATGCATCCGGACCCACCTTCCCCATCGGGTGCGGCGAGATGTGTGTATGGTCACTTCACGAATCAGGGGCAACTCGCCTCGAACGCACCCCTTCCACCGATTCGCACACCGGTGAAACCTGCCGTGCGACGGCCGTACGCCCTTGACAGAGGGATGTTTCATTGTCGACACATCGGGCCGGGTCCGGCGGATTGTGTTGCTGCGGACCGCCGACACGCCATAGAGTCGCCAACCGTCGGCATGATGCCACGCTGACCTGTCTAGAAGTTTCCTGGTCACCAAGGAGGTAAGACGACTTGTGAATGAGTCGACATTTACTCCCGGGGGTGGTCACCCAGGAATGACTGCACGGGGGCGGGGTCCCGCGGGGTTCGCTCCTGTCGGCTCCGTCGCCGTGCGCACCTTCGCATCCCATCAGATCCAGCAGGCGACTCCCACTGCACACCAGAGCATGGATGGCCATCACGTGAACGCCATGGCCGGCGACGGAAGTGGCGCGCCCCACAACCATTTCGCCGACTACGACGAACTGCCCGAGGGGCACTTCTACGATCCCGACGCCGAGTACGAGCCGGATCCCGAGTACGCGGCCACCCTCGCGCCCGACGCGGCCCGCCAGCGCCGTGAGCGCGTCGGCCCGACCGGGCGCCCGCTGCCGTACTTCCCGATCCCGGGTCCGCTGACCGACCACGGCCCCGCGAAGATCATCGCGATGTGCAACCAGAAGGGCGGCGTCGGCAAGACGACGTCGACCATCAACCTGGGTGCCGCGCTCGCGGAGTACGGACGCCGGGTGCTGCTCGTCGACTTCGACCCGCAGGGCGCGCTGTCGGTCGGACTCGGCGTCAACCCGATGGAACTCGATCTCACCGTCTACAACCTGCTCATGGAGCGGGGCATGGCGGCCGACGAGGTGCTGCTGAAGACGGCGGTCCCCAACATGGACCTGCTGCCCAGCAACATCGACCTGTCGGCGGCCGAGGTCCAGCTGGTCTCCGAGGTCGCCCGCGAGTCGACACTGCAGCGCGCGCTGAAGCCGCTCATGGACGACTACGACTACATCGTGATCGACTGCCAGCCCTCGCTCGGCCTGCTCACGGTCAACGCGCTGACGGCCGCGCACAAGGTGATCGTGCCGCTGGAGTGCGAGTTCTTCGCACTGCGCGGTGTGGCCCTGCTGACCGAGACCATCGAGAAGGTCCAGGAGCGGCTCAACCCCGAGCTGGAACTCGACGGGATCCTCGCCACGATGTACGACTCGCGCACGGTGCACAGCCGTGAGGTGCTCGCGCGTGTCGTCGAGGCCTTCGACGATCACGTCTACCACACGGTCATCGGGCGCACGGTCCGCTTCCCGGAGACCACCGTCGCCGGTGAGCCGATCACCACGTACGCGTCCAACTCCGTCGGCGCCGCCGCCTATCGCCAGCTTGCCAGGGAGGTGCTCGCCCGGTGTCACGCCGAGTGAGTCTGCCGGGGGCCGACGAACTCTTCCGTACGACAGGGGGGACGGCGCTCCAGGCGTCCGCGCCCAGGCGCCAGGTCAAGGGCGAGGGCCGGGTCCCCGCTCCCGCGGGGGAGAGCGACGCGGCCGCGGCCCAGGAGGACAGTCCGCAGTCGGTGCCCGCGCAGGGCGGTGACGGCGAGGGCGCCGAGCACGTCGCCACGGACGCAGAGCCGGCCGAAGCGGGCGAGTCCCGCAGCCGCGCCGCGCCGGAGCGCCCCGCGCGACGGCAGGGGGCGCCGGAGGGCCCGGCCGCAGAGGAGGCCCCGCGCAAGCGCGGAAGGGCGGCGGCACGCCGGCCCAGCGGCCGCGAGCGGCACGACGAGAAGATCACGGTGTACGTGTCCGCCGAGGAACTCATGGACCTCGAGCACGCCCGTCTGGTGCTCCGGGGCGAGCACGGACTGGCCGTCGACCGGGGAAGGATCGTCCGTGAGGCGGTCGCCGTGGTCCTCGCCGACCTGGAGTCCCGCGGGGACGCCAGCATCCTCGTACGACGTCTGCGCGGCCGGTAGCGGTAGCCTGCGGAGGCCATGACCTCGAACGACACCCCCGCCGCCGGCCGCGGCCCGCAGCCCGGCCGCCGTCGCGCGCTGGGGCGGGGACCGGGGGCTGTGCCGCCGGCGACACCGCCCGCGGAGGCGGGGGTGGAGCCGGACGCCGTGGTGGACGCCGCCGATCGCGCGGCGGTACCCGTCGTGGAACCGCGAGCGGAGGAACCAGAGGCGAGGACCGCGCCTTTCGCGGAGGCGCAGGCTCTGAACCAGGCCGCCCCGGCTGTCTGGGACGACGTACCCGACCCGGACGCCGATCCGCCGGCCGGGACGGCGCCTGCGGGCCCCGGGACGGGCGACGAACCGGCCGGGCCCGTGGTGGCACGTGCGGGGGGCTCCGGTGCGGGGACGCACGGCCCGGAGCGTGCCGAGGGGAACCCGGGGGCTGACGGAGCCGAGACGGCCGACGAGGCCGCGGAGTCCGAGGTGACAGAGGAGGACGACGGCCGGTTCAAGGTTCGGTTGTCGAACTTCGAAGGACCGTTCGACCTGCTGCTTCAGCTGATCTCCAAGCACAAGCTGGACGTCACCGAGGTCGCGCTGTCCAAGGTGACCGACGAGTTCATGGCGTACATCCGGGCGCTGGGACCCGACTGGGATCTGGACGAGACGACCGAGTTCCTGGTCGTCGCGGCCACGCTGCTCGATCTCAAGGCGGCCCGCCTGCTGCCCGCCGCAGAGGTGGAGGACGAGGCCGACCTCGCCCTGCTGGAGGCCCGGGACCTGCTGTTCGCCCGCCTGCTCCAGTACCGCGCGTACAAGCGGATCGCGGAGATCTTCAGCCGGCGGCTGGACGAGGAGGCCCGGCGCTACCCCCGTACCGTGGGACTCGAGCCGCACCACGCCGAGTTGCTCCCCGAGGTCGTCATCAGCATCGGCGCGGAGGGGTTCGCCCGGCTCGCCGTCAAGGCGATGCAGCCCAGGCCCAAGCCGCAGGTGTACGTCGACCACATCCACGCGCCCCTGGTCAGCGTGCAGGAGCAGGCCGGGATCGTGGTCGCGCGGCTGAGGCAGCTCGGCGAGGCCAGTTTCCGGACCCTGACCGAGGACACGGACGACACCCTGACCGTCGTCGCCCGGTTCCTCGCGCTCCTGGAGCTGTACCGGGAGAAGGCCGTCGCCCTCGATCAGGAGACCGCGCTCGGCGAGCTGACCGTGCGTTGGACCGGCGGCGGCGGGGACGCCGCCCCCGCGGTCACCGACGAGTTCGACCGACCGCCCGAAGCGCCGGGAGAGCCGCCGAAGGAAGGGGAAGGGGTGAGTAGGGAGTGAGTGAGGACACAGCCGGTGTTCCCGCAGGGCCGCGCGCCGTCGGAGACCTCGATCTCAGGCCCGCGCTGGAGGCGGTTCTCATGGTCGTGGACGAGCCCGCCACCGAGGAGCGGCTGGCGAGGATTCTGGAGCGGCCCAGACGGCAGGTCGCGGACGCGCTCCGCGCGCTGGCCGACGAGTACACCGTCCAGGGGTGCGGCTTCGAGCTGCGGCTCGTCGCCGGCGGGTGGCGTTTCTACAGCCGTCCCGAGTACGCCGCGGCCGTCGAGGGCTTCGTCCTGGACGGCCAGCAGGCCCGGCTCACCCAGGCCGCCCTGGAGACCCTCGCCGTGGTCGCCTACCGTCGGCCGGTCAGCCGCAGCAGGGTCTCCGCCGTGCGCGGAGTGAACTGCGACGGGGTCATGCGCACCCTGCTGCAGCGCGGTCTGGTCGAGGAGGCGGGCACGGAACCCGAAACAGGTGCGATCCTGTACACGACGACGAACTACTTCCTGGAGCGGATGGGCCTGCGCGGTCTGGACGAGCTCCCGGAGCTCGCGCCCTTCCTCCCGGAGGCGGAGGCGATCGAGGCCGAGACCCAGGAAGCCGTACCGTCGTTCGATCCGGACGCCCCGGACCCGGACGACGGTCCCCGATGAACACGACGACGACGGACATGTGATGCGAAGCAGCGGCAGCGGCAAGAGCGGCGGACGCGGTAACCCCCGCGGTTCCGGCGGCAACAGGGACCAGAAGCAGGGGCAGGGCCGCCCCGGCAAGCCCCGCCCGGAGGAGCGCCGCTACGACGTGGGACCCGGGTCCACCAAGGAGGGCCCGAAGTCCGGCCGCACCGGCGCCAAGCCGTCCGGCGGATCCTCCCAGGGCTCCCGGTCCGGACAGAAGGGCGGCGGGGGCCGTACGGCTCCGGGCCGCTCGCGCGAGTACGAGACGCGGATCGAGGAGCGCAACCGCGACCGGTACGCGGAGAAGAAGGACGTCAGGATCCCGAAGACCTTCCCGGGCGCCGAACAGGAGGGCGAGCGGCTGCAGAAGGTCCTCGCCCGCGCGGGGTACGGTTCCCGGCGCGCCTGCGAGGATCTGATCGAGCAGGCGCGGGTCGAGATCAACGGCGAGATCGTGCTGGAGCAGGGCCGCCGGGTCGACCCGGCGAAGGACGAGGTCAAGGTGGACGGGCTGACCGTCGCCACCCAGTCCTACCAGTTCTTCTCGCTGAACAAGCCCGCCGGTGTCGTCTCCACCATGGAGGACCCCGAGGGGCGTCAGTGCCTCGGCGACTACGTCACCAACCGCGAGACCCGGCTGTTCCACGTGGGCCGGCTCGACACCGAGACCGAGGGCGTCGTCCTGCTCACCAACCACGGTGAGCTGGCGCACCGGCTGACCCACCCGCGGTACGGGGTGAAGAAGACCTACCTCGCCCACATCGTCGGGCCGATCCCGCGCGACCTGGGCAAGCGGCTGAAGGACGGCATCCAGCTGGAGGACGGTTACGCGCGCGCGGACCACTTCCGCGTCGTCGAGCAGACCGGCAAGAACTACCTCGTCGAGGTGACCCTGCACGAGGGCCGCAAGCACATCGTGCGCCGCATGCTCGCCGAGGCGGGCTTCCCGGTCGACAAGCTGGTGCGCACCGGCTTCGGGCCGATCACCCTGGGCGACCAGAAGTCGGGCTGGCTGCGCCGGCTGTCCAACACCGAGGTCGGCATGCTGATGCAGGAGGTCGAGCTCTAAGGCCTTGTGTATGACTGCACCCCCTTTTATAGTCGACCTGACTATAAAAGGGGGTGCAGTCATGGACGGCTACGACAAGTACGCCCACGAGCCCTTCGCCGTCACCGTCGACCTCGCCGTGTTCACGCTCCGCGCGGGCGTGCTGCACGCGCTGCTCGTCGAGCGCGGCGAGGAGCCGTACACGGGCCGCTGGGCGCTGCCGGGCGGGTTCGTGCAGCCGGACGAGTCGGCGGAGACCGCCGCCCGGCGTGAACTCGCCGAGGAGACCGGGCTGACGGACGTGTCCGGACTGCACCTGGAGCAGTTGCGGACCTACAGCGAACCCGGCCGCGATCCCCGGATGCGGGTCGTCTCCGTCGCGTTCACCGCGCTGCTGCCCGACGCTCCCGAGGCGCGCGGCGGCGGCGACGCGGCACAGGCCCGCTGGATGCCGTACGGCTCCGCGCGGGCGCTTGCCTTCGACCACGACCGGATCCTGGCCGACGCCCGGGAACGCGTCGGCGCCAAGCTCGAGTACAGCTGCCTCGCCACGGCCTTCTGCCCGCCCGAGTTCACCCTCGGCGAGTTGCGGCGGGTCTACGAGGCCGTGTGGGGCACCACGCTCGACCGGCCCAACTTCCGACGCAAGGCGCTCGCCTCCGCGGGCTTCGTCGAAGCAGTCCCGGGTGCCGCACGTCTCACCGGCGGCCGGGGCAAACCCGCCGCGCTCTACCGGGCGGGCACCGCCACCACGCTCCACCCGCCCTTGCTCCGGCCGGCCACGGAAGGACGTCCCGCATGAACGCCGTCGTCACCAAGCGCGCCGCCACGGGCGCGCTCACCGGACTCGCCCTCGGGGACGCGCTCGGTTTTCCCACCGAGTTCAACGACGTCCCCTCGATCCTCGCCACGTTCGGGCCATGGCGGGAGAGGGACCTGCCGAAGCCGGCGATCGTCACCGACGACACCCAGATGACGCTGGCCCTGGGGCGCGGACTGCGCACGGCGATGGACCGAGGGCGGCTCGCCCCGAAGCGGCTGGAGCGGCCGGTGCGCGAGGAGTTCGTGGACTGGTACCGCTCGCCCGAGAACAACCGGGCGCCCGGCAACACCTGCCTGAAGGCCTGCCACCTGCTGTCCGAGGAGGACCGCCCCTGGCAGGACGCCAGCCAGGTCGGCTCCAAGGGCTGCGGTGCCAACATGCGGGTCGCGCCCCTGGGGCTCGCCCCCGGACTGAACGAGGAGCAGCGCGCGGGTGCCGCCCAGTTGCAGTCGGCCCTCACCCACGGGCACCCGACCGCGCTCGCCGCCTCCGACCTCACCGCCCACGCCGTACGCCTGCTCGCCGAGGGTGCCGAACCCGCCGGGCTGATCGGCTTGTTGCGCTCCTACGCCTACGAGAACCGCACCCGCTACCACGCGGTGTGGCTCGGCGACCTGTGGACCCGCGCGGGGGACCCCAGCCCCGAGCACTTCATCGCGCGCGGCTGGGACGAGTGCCTGGAGATCCTGGAACGCCTCCGGCGCGCCGTGCGCACCGTCTCGCCGGAGACCGATCCGTGCCTGGCGACGGGGGAGGGCTGGATCGCGGAGGAGGCCCTCGCGACCGGGCTGCTGTGCTTCCTGCTCTTCGTCGACGAACCGCTCACGGCCCTGCGCCGCGCCGCCTGCACCTCCGGCGACTCCGACTCCATCGCCTGCCTCGCGGGCGCCTTCGCGGGCGCCCACCTCGGCGTGGACGCCTGGCCGAACGCCTGGGCCGACCGCATCGAGTACCGGGACGAACTGCTGGCCCTGGGAGCGCTCTGGGACATCTGAGGGGAGCGCCCATGCCAAGGGGCCGCCCGCCCTACCCTGCCCGCAGGGCGGAAGCGCGGCGGACGCGGACCAGGAAGTCCTCGATCCGGCGTCGGTCCGGTTGCGCCGGGAGCGGCGTACGGTGCAGCGCCTCGCCGGCCTCCCGCTCCAGCCGGGCCATCCGGGCTTCGACCTCGGACCAGGGCACCTCGCCCCGCTTCACCGCGAGCAGCGGCTCGCGGTGCTCGCCCACGTCGATGGTGAGGACGCCCGTGCGCAGCACGTCGCGGGCGGAGAGCAGCAGGCGGAGCAGATGCATCGCGTGCTTCCAGCGGGGCGCCCCGTGCGTGCGGACGTCGGCCTCGAGTTTGCGGCGCTGGCCGTACGCGTACCCGATGAACGTCCCGTGGACCCGGCGGGAGAGGAACGCCCCGCGCAGGGCGAGCAGTTCGCGGCCGGTGTCGTCGGCGTACTCCATGAGCGGTGAGTGCAGGCACTCCAGGATGTTGGGGTTGGCGCGCAGGGCCAGCTCGCAGAAGCGCTCCAGCTCCCAGCTGAACTGCTCCTCGGCCGGCCCCTCGAGATGGGTCGGCGGCTTCTCGAAGCGCCAGAACAGGGGAGTGGGGGCGAGGAAGACGCCCCGGCGGTCGGTGTCGCTGCCCTCCGTGGCCAGGCCGAAGGCGCGCGAGCCCATGACGCAGGCGTAGACCGTGTGGTCGCGGACCAGGAGCTCGGCGGAGTGCATGCCCGGGAGCGTACGGGCCGGCTCGCGCCAGACGAATCGAATTTCCCTCCACCGTGATCCGCTCCACGGGCAGCGCCCCGGTGGCCGGCCCCTGCTCCACCGAGCCGTCGGTGATCCGGAACCGGCTGCCGTGGCAGGCGCAGTCGACCGTGCCGTCCGACACCTCCGCCACCAGGCAGTTCTGGTGGGCGCAGATCGCCGAGAAGGCCTTGAAGCCGCCCTGCTCGGGCCGGGTCGCCACAACCTTCCCGCCCTTGAGGATCACGCCCCCACCCACCGGGATGCCGTCGGTCGTGGCGGGTTCCCGCCCCGCCGGGCCGTCCGGCGCCGCGGTGCCCGAGGCGGCGTCCGGCGAGGAGCCGGCGCTGTCGCGCCTGCCGCGAGAAGGGCCGTGCGTCGTGTCGTGCGTGGGGTCGTGCGTCGGATTGCGCCAGTCGTGTCGTCACTCCGGAGGAGGGAACCACGGGGGCTCGGGAGGTTTGCGGAGGACTGAGGCATTTTTGCACCGACCGTCTCGGCGGGCGGGCACCGGACACCGGCCGCGCCCGTTCTGACTAGGCTGAACGACCGCACAACCGATACGCGCGTCAGCGCATCCAGCGCATCCAGTGCAATCAGCACATTCGGCACACCAGCGAGGAGCAACGCCGTGGCGATACGAGCGGTCCGGGGCGCCGTCCAGCTCGAGCGGGACGAGGCCGGCCACATGGAGGAACAGGTCGGCGCGCTGCTCACCGCAGTGCTGGAACGCAACGACCTGGCCACGGACGACCTGATCAGCATCTGGTTCACCGCCACGCCCGACCTGCACAGCGACTTCCCGGCCGCCGCCGCCCGCAAGCTCGGCATCGTCGACGTCCCCCTGATCTGCGCCCAGGAACTGGACATCGAGGGCGCCCTGCCCCGCGTCGTCCGCATCCTCGCGCACATCGAGTCCGACCGGCCGCGCGCCGACATCGCCCATGTGTACCTCGGCGCCGCGGCGGCCCTGCGCAAGGACATCGCCCAGTGAGAACCGCAGTCGTCATCGGTACCGGACTGATCGGCACGTCCGCCGCCCTCGCCCTGTCCCAGCGGGGCGTCACCGTCCACCTCGTCGACCACGACCCGGAGCAGGCCCGTACGGCCGCCGCGCTCGGCGCCGGTACCGACGGGCCCCCCGAGGGGCCGGTGGACCTGGCGATCGTCGCCGCCCCGCCCGCCCACGTGGCCGGCGTGCTCGCCGACGCCATGGAGCGCGGCGTGGCACGCGGCTACCTCGACGTCGCCAGCGTCAAGGGCGGGCCGCGCCGCGAGCTGGAGCAGCGTGGGCTCGACCTCTCGGCGTACATCGGTACGCACCCCATGTCCGGTCGTGAGAAGTCCGGCCCGCTGGCCGCCGGCGCGGACCTCTTCGAGGGCCGCCCCTGGGTGCTCACGCCCACCCGGGACACCGACACCGAGGTGCTGAACCTCGCCCTCGAGCTGGTCTCGCACTGCAGGGCCGTCCCGGTCGTCATGGACGCCGACGCCCACGACCGTGCCGTGGCCCTGGTCTCCCACATGCCGCACCTGGTGGCCGGCATGGTCGCCGCACGCCTGGAGCACGCCGAGGAGGCCGCCGTAAGGCTGTGCGGGCAGGGCATCCGGGATGTGACCAGGATCGCTGCCTCCGACCCCCGGATGTGGATCGACATCCTCTCCGCGAACCCCGGTCCGGTCGCCGACCTGCTCACCGACATCGGCGCCGACCTGGAGGAGACCGTACGGTCCCTGCGCGCGCTGCAGTCCTCCGACGAGGACAAGCGGCGCGAGGGCAGCACCGGCATCGAGGACGTGCTGCGCCGCGGCAACGCCGGCCAGATCCGGGTCCCGGGCAAACACGGCTCCGCCCCGCGTGCGTACGAGATCGTGGCGGTGCTCATCGACGACCAGCCGGGCCAGCTGGCGCGCATCTTCGCGGACGCCGGCCGTGCGGGCGTCAACGTCGAGGACATTCGTATCGAGCACGCGACCGGGCAGCAGGCCGGTCTGGTACAGCTCATGGTGGAGCCCAAGGCGGCTCCGGTGCTCACCGCGGCGCTGCGGGAGCGGGGCTGGTCCATCCGGCAGTAGCGCTGCCCGGCGGGCGGGCAGCGGTGGGCGGCGGCGTACGGTGCGTGGCGGGCGGCGGCCGTGGACGGCGTGCGGGGCGGACGGCGTGTGTGGTGCACGGCGGGCACCATGCAGGGCGGCGGGCGGCGGACGGCGGACGGCGCGTGTGGTGCACGGCGCGTGTGGTGCACGGGGTGGGGCGGGCGGCGTGTGTGGTGCAGGGCGGCGGGCGGCGGACACCGTGCGGTAGTGGTGGTGGGCTGCGGGGGTGGACAGCCCGGCGGGCCGCCGAGGGCATGGGGCGAGGGCGGTGTCGCTACCGCTTCCGGGCCGGTCGCGTCCCCGGGCCCGGGTACGGCCGATCGGGGGACGCGCACCCAGTAACCTTGTGCAGGGCGGTTTCGCGCCCCGCTCCCCGCCAGCCAGGTCCAGGAAGGTCCCCACTGTGGAAAGCGCCATGCCAGTGATTGTCGCCATCGACGGCCCGTCCGGCACGGGCAAGTCGAGCACGTCGAAGGCCGTGGCGGCACAGCTCGGCCTGAGCTACCTGGACACCGGCGCCCAGTACCGGGCGATCACCTGGTGGATGGTCACCAACGGCATCGACACCGCCGACCCCTTCGCGATCGCGTCCGCGGCCGGCAAGCCCGAGATCGTCTCCGGCACCGACCCGGAGAAGCCCGCCATCACGGTCGACGGCATCGACGTGTCCGGTCCGATCCGCGAGCAGGACGTCACCTCCAAGGTCAGCGCGGTCAGCGCGGTCCCCGAGGTGCGCACCCGGATCACCGAGCTGCAGCGCGCGATCGCCGGCTCCGCCGTCACCGGCATCGTCGTCGAGGGCCGCGACATCGGGACCACCGTGCTGCCCGACGCCGACCTGAAGGTCTTCCTCACCGCCTCCCCGGAGGCACGGGCCGCCCGCCGCAGCGGTGAGCTCGAGGGCGCCGACCTGCACGCCACGCGCGAGGCCCTGGTCAAGCGGGACGCGGCCGACTCCAGCCGCAAGACCTCCCCGCTGGCCAAGGCGGACGACGCGGTCGAGGTGGACACCACCGACCTGACCCTGCAGCAGGTCATAGAGTGCGTCGTCACCCTCGTCGAGGAGAAGCGAGCCGGCCGGTGACCGGGCTTCCGTCGGCGCGGGGCGCCGAGGTCGGGCGGCGTATCGGCGTCGGCCTGATGTACGGCTTCTGGAAGCCGCGCGTGCTGGGTGCCTGGCGGGTGCCGGCCTCCGGTCCGGTGCTCCTCGCCGTGAACCACTCCCACAACATCGACGGTCCGATGGTCATGGGCGTGGCGCCCCGGCCCACGCACTTCCTGATCAAGCAGGAGGCGTTCGTCGGGCCGCTCGACCCGTTCCTGACCGGCATCGGCCAGGTGAAGGTGGACCGGAACACCACCGACCGCACGGCCATCTCCCGGGCACTGGGCGTCCTGCAGCAGGGTGGCGTCCTCGGTATCTTCCCCGAGGGCACCCGCGGCGAGGGCGACTTCGCCTCGCTGCGCGCGGGGCTCGCCTACTTCGCCCTGCGCGGCGGCGCGCCGATCGTGCCCGTCGCCGTCCTGGGAAGTTCCGGGCAGGGCGGACGGTTGATAAAGGCGCTGCCCCCGCTGCGCTCCCGCGTCGACGTCGTCTTCGGCGACCCGTTCGAGGCGGGTGACGGCAGCGGGCGGCGTACCCGCAAGGCGCTGGACGAGGCGACCGAGCGCATCCAGAAGCAGCTCACCGCGCACCTGGAAAACGCCAGGCGCCTCACCGGGCGCTAGCGGACACTGAGTAGTGGAACGCCCGGAATCGGGTGTTCCACCGACCACCACGATGAACAACGAGGTACGGACTTCATGAACGACCACATCCAGCCCGACGGCTCGGCCGAGCACGAGCACGAGCACGGAGCGCTCGGCGACGCCGAGTTCGCGGAGTTCATGGAGCTCGCCGCGGAGGAGGGCTTCGATCTCGAGGACGTCGAGGGCGCCATCGAGGAGGCCGGACACGGCCCGCTGCCCGTGCTCGCCGTCGTCGGCCGCCCCAATGTCGGCAAGTCGACCCTGGTGAACCGCATCATCGGCCGCCGCGAGGCGGTCGTCGAGGACAAGCCGGGCGTCACCCGCGACCGCGTCACCTACGAGGCCGAGTGGTCGGGCCGCCGCTTCAAGGTCGTCGACACCGGCGGCTGGGAGCAGGACGTCCTCGGCATCGACGCCTCCGTGGCGGCGCAGGCCGAGTACGCGATCGAGGCGGCCGACGCCGTGGTGTTCGTGGTGGACGCCAAGGTGGGCGCGACCGACACCGACGAGGCCGTCGTCCGGCTGCTGCGCAAGGCCGGCAAGCCGGTCGTCCTGTGCGCCAACAAGGTGGACGGCCAGAGCGGCGAGGCCGACGCCTCCTATCTGTGGTCCCTGGGCCTGGGCGAGCCGCACCCGGTCTCCGCCCTGCACGGCCGCGGCACCGGCGACATGCTGGACCAGGTCCTGGAGGCGCTGCCGGAGGCCCCCGCGCAGACCTTCGGCACGGCGGTCGGCGGCCCGCGCCGGATCGCCCTGATCGGCCGCCCGAACGTCGGCAAGTCCTCGCTGCTGAACAAGGTCGCCGGTGAGGAGCGCGTCGTCGTCAACGAGATCGCCGGCACCACCCGCGACCCGGTCGACGAGCTGATCGAGCTGGGCGGCAGGACCTGGAAGTTCGTGGACACCGCGGGCATCCGCAAGCGCGTCCACCTCCAGCAGGGCGCCGACTACTACGCCTCGCTGCGCACCGCCGCCGCCGTCGAGAAGGCCGAGGTCGCCGTCGTCCTCCTCGACGCCGCCGACTCCATCTCGGTGCAGGACCAGCGCATCGTCACCATGGCCGTCGAGGCGGGGCGCGCGCTCGTCCTCGCGTTCAACAAGTGGGACACTCTCGACGAGGAGCGCCGCTACTACCTGGAGCGGGAGATCGAGACCGAGCTCGGCCAGGTGGCCTGGGCGCCGCGGGTGAACGTGTCGGCCCGCACCGGACGCCACATGGAGAAGCTGGTCCCGGCGATCGAGACGGCCCTGGCGGGCTGGGAGACCCGCGTCCCGACGGGCAGGCTGAACGCCTTCCTCGGCGAGCTGGTCGCCGCCCACCCTCACCCCGTACGGGGCGGCAAGCAGCCGCGCATCCTGTTCGGCACGCAGGCGGGCACCAAGCCGCCGCGGTTCGTGCTGTTCGCCTCCGGCTTCATCGAGGCGGGCTACCGGCGGTTCATCGAGCGCCGGCTGCGCGAGGAGTTCAGCTTCGACGGCACGCCCATCCACATCTCGGTGCGGGTGCGCGAGAAGCGCGGCAAGAAGAAGTGACGTAACGGCGGCACGCAGGGTGAAGGGGGCGGTCCCGGCCGGGACCGCCCCCTTCACCCTGTCTCGTCGATAGGCCCGGTGGCCCTTGGTCAGGCCTCCCGGCGCGGGGCCGGGGGCAGTGCCGCCGGCACGTGGTGCCTCCCGATGGCGTGTCGGCCGACCGCCGAGACGCGCTGCCACTGCGGCTGTTGCCCCGCGCTCTGACGGGCGCTGCTCGCCCCCGCGCTGTAGGCGCCGTACGACCCGCCGCCGAGGGAGCCGCCGAACGCCCCCGAGCCGTGGCCGGCGGACGAGCCCGTACTGTGCGGGGCGCCTCCGAAGGCGGTGAAGCCCAGCTTCTCCTCGCCGCTGCGGTCACCCGGCAGCGAGCGGAAGGACTTCACGTACTCGGCGTAGAGCGCGTCGTAGATCGGCGTGGCCGAAGGGCCGCCCGCTGAGTTCTGAGCCGACCGCGCGGGGGAGGGGACCAACGGGAAGGGCTGGCGGCGGGGAGCGTCGTATGCGTGCACGTATCTCCAAACGACCCCGCCCGGTAAGGGATGCGGCCGCAGTGCGGGTTTTCGCCGGTCACCGGCCTGTCGGCCGGCAGCAGGGGCTCAGCCGGGTGTCAGCCGTCGGTCATCGGCCATCGGCTGTCCGTCGACCACCGGTCAGAGACCGGCGAGCGGCAGTGCTGCCGTGACCAGCCTTCCGTTCGCCGCGGCCCTGTCCAGCGCGTCGCGGAGCAGATCCTCGCGCGGCTGGCGGCCGATCGAGCCGACCGGAGCCGCGAACAGCAGTACCTGTTGGTGCTTGTTGGCGGCCGCCCGCCAGCCCTCGGTGACCTGGAGCGGCTGGTGCGCCTGCCACCAGGCCACCGGCTGCCCGCCGTTCGGGTTCGGCTGGAGCACCGCGTGCAACTGTCCCACGGCCAGCAGAATCGACCAGCCGTGCAGCACGGAGGGCGCGGTGGACAGCTCGGTCACGGGCATGAAGCCCTGCTCGATGAGCAGCGGCAGGAAGTCGTCGCCGGACCCGAGGGAACCGGGCCGCGCCACCGGTGCGGTCGGCTCGACGACCAGGGCCGGGTGCAACTCCCCGGCGATCAGGACCAGTCCGCTGGTCACGCCGAGCACGGCCTGCTCGGGCATGACGTGCGGCGCTGCGGCCTGGTGGTGAGCGGTCTGCGCCGGGGCCGTCTGTACGGCCTGCGCGTTCTGCGCGGGCGCCGCCGGGGCCGCGGCGGCGCCGCCGATGGACCGCACGGCGCCCTGGAGCTGCTCCTCGGTGACCTGGACGACCTGCGAGGGCAGGCATGTGGAGTGGGCGAAGGCGAGGACGGCGGTCTCGTCCCCGATGAACAGGACCGTGCTGGTCCGCTCCTGCTCCGGATCGCCCGGTGTGCGGCAGGAGGTGCAGTCGTAACCGCCCGGGGCGGAATCTCCGGCGAGCAGGCGGTCGGCTTCTTCGTCGCCGATCTCGGCGCGTACCTCGTTGCTGACGTCGAGCATGCGCGGCACGGGGGGCTCCCTCGGGATGCGGTGCGTGGCGAGGCCGGGTGGGCCCCGGCCCGTGGTCCGGGGTGGGCCCCCGGCTCCTACGGATGACAACGGGCGATCTGTGGCGGGAGTCACGCCCGGAAGCGAACGGAATCGAACCATCCTGCGCCCACGGTCACTTCCAGCGCGGAATCGGACACTCATCGTCAACTGCCTGCGGTGTCAATGCCGTTGATCGAGTGAAGTGGCTCACAGGACATGCGTCCCGCTGGTTGATAAATCGTGAAATCAGTGAATGAAGTGGGTGTCCTGAAAACGACGCTACCGGGGGTAATGCCGAACTGGCCTGCGAAGACGGGGAGTTGCTTGCTGCCGGCCCGGTCGGCTGCCTAGATTCCTTCGCCGTGTGCAGCGAGCACCGCTCGGGAACGTCCGCCGACCGCACCAGCCGGATCCATCGCACCAGCCGGATCCGTCGCACGACCCGACGGCGGACGGGGCGAGCGCGACATGCCGCGTCCCATGACGCGGCGGTGGCGCTCCGCTCCGGGGGACCCCGGGTCCTCGGAGAGGGAACTACATGTCCGATTGTGCCGACAACACCCGCGACGACGCCCGCAGGACCCAGAAGACCCAGAAGCCCCGTACGGCGGCGGCCCTGGCCGGCGCGGCACTGCTCGCGCCCCTCGGACTGCTGGCCTCGGCCGGCAGCGCCGCGGCGGCGGACAGCGGAGTGTGGGACCGCATCGCACAGTGCGAGAGCGGCGGCAACTGGCACATCAACACAGGTAACGGCTACTACGGCGGGCTCCAGTTCTCTGCCTCCACCTGGCGCGCGTACGGCGGTACGGCCTACGCGCCGACCGCCGACCGGGCCACCAGGGCCCAGCAGATCACCATCGCCGCCAAGGTCCAGCGCGGCCAGGGGTGGGGCGCCTGGCCCACCTGCTCGGCACGTGCCGGGGCGTCCGGGAGCGCACCCGGCGCCGGCTCGGTGACCGTCCAGGAAGCCCCGGCGAAGCCCGCGAAGCCGACGGAGTCCTCCCGGCGGTCGACATCGTCGAACCAGTGGAACCAGTGGAACCAGTCGGTCCCGTCGAAGGCGCCGGCCCCGTCGTCGGGCAGCGCGGACCGGAGTTCGTCCGGCGGTGACTACACCGTCCGCGAGGGCGACACGCTGAGCGCCATCGCCGCCCGGCGCGGCACCACCTGGCAACAGGTGCACGCCGCCAACAAGGCCGTCATCGGCGGCGACCCCGACGTGATCCTGCCCGGTCAGCGTCTCGTGTTCTGATCCGCCCCGGACGCACCGCGTTGTGAGGCGAGGCCCCGCCCGGGCGGCCGCCGGTTTCCGGCGTCCGGACGGGGTCCACCTCCTTTGCGGACAGTGACTGTCCGCAAAGGCTGGCAGACTCGGCCCATGGTGGAGACCTCGGCACGACTGCTGCGTCTGTTGTCCCTGCTCCAGGCCCACCGCGAGTGGTCCGGCGCCGATCTGGCCGGGCGGCTCGGGGTCAGCTCCCGGACCCTGCGCCGCGACGTGGACCGGCTGCGCGCGCTCGGCTACCCCGTCAACGCCAGCCCCGGAACCGGCGGCGGCTACCAGTTGGGCGCGGGCGCCGAACTGCCGCCGCTGCTGCTGGACGACGACGAGGCCGTCGCCGTCGTGGTCGGGCTGCGTACGGCGGCCGGGCAGGGCATCGAAGGCATCGGGGAGAGCTCGGTGCGGGCCCTGGCCAAGCTGGAACAGGTGCTGCCGGACCGGCTGCGCCGCCGGGTGGGCGCCCTGAACGCCGTCACCGTGCCGATGCTGCGCGGACCGGGGGCCGAGGCCGTCGACCCGGCCGTGCTCACCGAACTCGCCCAGCTCTGCCGCGACACCGAACGTCTGCGTCTCGAGTACCGCGGCCACGGCGGCGCGACGAGTCGCCGCACCGTGGAACCGCACCGTCTGGTGTGCTCGGAACGCCGCTGGTACCTGGTGGCCTGGGACCTCGCCCGCGAGGACTGGCGCACCTTCCGGGTGGACCGCGTCACTCCGAAGCCCCCGCACGGCCCGCGCTTCGTCCCGCGTGATCCCCCGGCCGAGGACCTGGCCGCCTATGTGTCCCGGGGCGTCTCCACGCGCGCGTACGCCTCGCAGGCCGCGATACGGCTGCTGGTGTCCGTCGAGGAGGCCGCGGAGCGGATCTCGCCCTCTGTCGGCACGCTCCGGGCGGAAGGACCGGACACCTGCGTCCTGACCACCGGGGCGGCGAGCTTCAACGCTCTGGTGGTCCACGTGATGCTGCTGGGCTTCGAGTTCGAGGTGCTGGAGCCGGCCGGGCTGACCGATGCGATCACCGCGGCCCGCGACCGGCTCTCCCGCGCCCTGACCAGGGCGGGGGAGCCGGCGCGGTGAACTGACGCCGGACCGCGCGCCGCCCGGACCGCGCGCCGCCCGGACCGCGCGCCGCCCGGGCCGGTCGGCGCCGGACCCGGCAGAGCCGCGCAGGACCGGCCGGAGCCGGTCCGGGCCCACCCGTACCGGCCGGTGGGGGCGGGTGGATCGTGTGAAGGAACCGCGCGTTTTCCGTGGGGCGCGCTCTCCGGGGGCGCGCATCCGTCGTCACGGCGACGGAATGGCCCGAAGGGGCCCGGGATGTTTCTTCCGGAAGCCTCTGCCGGGTTTATCCGCGGCCCCGACGCGAGGCCCGGGAATTACGTTCGGCCACCGCTCGAAGAGACTTCGAATCACCCATTCGTGTGGTGGGGGTGAGCATAAACGTCTGTCGTGATCCTGTGACAGAAGTGTGACCGCCAGGGGATCTCGGACAGGTGTTCCCGGTCCGGCCTTCCCCGTCCGCCGGGCAGGGCATAGCGTGGCCGTATGGCACCCATTCCGACACCTTCCGCGGACCCCGACGACAGCCCGGACGCCTATGTGGGCCTGCCCGTGGACCGGGCCGAGCACCTCGCGCGCGAGCGCGGCTGGGCGACGGTCCGGGCGCTGCCGCCGGGGGCGATCATCACCATGGAGTACCGCGTGGGACGGCTGAACTTCGAGGTGAAGGGCGGCACGGTGGCGCGGTCCTGGAAGGGGTGAGACACGGCGACGGCCCCGGTTCCACGAGGGAACCGGGGCCGAGGTGTGTGTACCGGGCTGTCGCCGCGGGGTCCGGCGGGGCCGTCAGGGGCGGGTTGCCGGGGTGTTGCCGCGCGGATGACGTTCGCCGTGCGGCGGGCGGCGGCTGCCGGTCGGAGTGACCGGTGTGCGCTCCGCGCGCGTCGAGTGCGGTCCTGGCGCCAGATAGGCGGGTGACCGGCCGGCTGGGCGGGACGCGGAGACCGGTTCGGGGGCCGCGCCGGCCTCACGGCCGGCGAGTGGCTTGAGCATGACCGGCGTCGCGACGGGGGCCGCGGGGGCCGCCCGGTCCCGCTGGGCGTACCGGCGGTCCCGCCAGTGGTCGCGCCAGCCGAAGATCCGGTCCTCGGCACGGGCGATCAGCGGCTCGAACCAGGGCAGGGCCAGCAGGATCAGCAGGCCCGCCACCCAGCCGAGCAGGACGTCGCTCAGCCAGTGGGTGCCGAGATAGACGGTGGACAGCCCGACACCGAGCGAGGTCACCGCGGACACGGCGGACAGCCAGCGCCGCGCTCTCGGAGTGGAGGCCAGATAGGCCAGGATTCCCCAGGTCACCACGGCGTTCGCGGTGTGACCGCTGGGAAATATACTGCCGCCGAGCCACATCTCGCTGGAGCCGATCTCGGTCGCGTAATGCGGTCCGAGGCGTCCCATGCCGTACTTCGCGGCACCGACGGTGATGTTGAGCAGCAGCAGGGAGACCGCGAGCGCGAGCAGTGGACGCAGGGTGTGCTGCCGCCAGGAGCGCCAGCCCAGCCAGGCCGCCACCATCACCGCGGTCGGACCGCGCTGGCCGAGCACCACGTAGTAGTCGACGACGGCGTGCAGCTCCGCCCACTGCTCGTAAGGACGGAAGAACATCACCTGCCAGTCCAGCCGGACCAGCCAGGACGAGATGACGACGGCCCACACGATCGCCACGTAGAAGGCCAGGGTGGAGCCGAAAAGCACCGTCCGGTGCCGGCTCATTCGAGGCACGTCGAGGTGGGCCGGTCGTTCCGGCTCACGATCCAGCCTCGCGAACACCCGGTCCAGACGGGTGGTCTTCCGTTCGGTACGCACCCAATCGACGTTACAGGGAGTGAACGCCCGGCCCCGTCGAATCGGCAGATCTGTGATGACGATGTGATGTGGGATTGCTCTCAAGGCGGCCTTTGTTTTCCGTGAATCGGCATTCTTCGGCCGTGGCCGCCTTCAATTCTTTTGATCATTCGAGGGGGCATTTTTATCGCGCTTTTGGAATGTGTTCACCGAAGGCCGGCGCAGATTTTCCCCGGCGCTCACCGCCCGTTGGCGCGGGAGGGGGCGGACAGGGCCCGCGGGGCCGGTCAGGGCGGGCCGGAGCCGTTCAGCCAGAAGGCGCCGTACACCGCCGAGGCCACCGCGACGGACCCCACCACCAGCGCCGACCTGGGCGTACGCAGCCGTGCCAGGGGCAGGGCGAGGGGCAGCAGCAAGGGGAAGGCAGGCATCAGCAGACGCGGTTTCGAGCCGAAGTAGCTCGACGCGCAGAGGGCGAGGACGGTGACGACACCGGCGTACACCAGCAGCGGGAGCGGCTGGCGCTGCCGTACGCAGAGCACGTACAGCCACACCAGCAGGCCGGCCCCGAGGATCAGCCCGAGCCCCGCCAGGGCCGACGGGAACGACGTGAACTTCTCTGCCGTGAACCGGGCGAAGGCGAAACCGCCGTCGAACCCGTTCCGCCAGCCCGCCTGTACGTCGAGATACCCGAACGGGCCCTTCCCGGTCCGGTGCCCGACCCACAGAACGTAACCGGCGGCACCGAGCGGAGCGACGAACAGGCCGAGCGCCCGGCGGACGCCCACACCGGGGGCGCACGGCAGGAGGGGCGCGCCCTCGACGGAAGGCGCGCGCGGGGTGTTCCCGCCCGGGGCGGCGCGTTCCCCGGAGCGCGCGCCGTCCACCACCACCGCGCCACGGCTCCCCCCGAACGAGCGGTGCTCCTCGCCACGGTCGCGGCGCTCGTGCAGGAAGGAGACGATGCCCGCCGCCCAGACCGCCGCGACCACCGCCAGTCCCACCGGGCGGGTCAGACCGGCGAGCGCCGCCAGGACCCCGGCCGTCACCCAGCGCCCGGTCAGCACCGCGTACAGCGACCAGGCGGCGAGCGCCGTGAACAGGGACTCGCTGTACGCCATCGACTGGACGACCCCGACCGGCAGGACCGCCCAGAGCAGCACCGCGCACACCCCGGCCCGCGGCCCGTACACATGGTCCGCCACCGCGAAGACGCCCCAGGCCGCGACGAGCGAGGCGAGCACGGCGACCACGAAGCCCCCGTCCGCGTACGACAGCGGCGACACCGCCGCCACCAGCCGCTCCAGCCAGGGGAGCAGGGGGAAAAAGGCCAGGTTCGAGTGCACATCTCCGTTAGGGAGGCGCATCTCGTAGCCGTAACCCAGCTCCGCGACCCTCGTGTACCAGAGGGCGTCCCAGCGGGCCGTGAGCAGGGTGTACGCGCTCTTGCCGCGTGCCTCGCTCCACAGGGCCAGGACGAGGAGGCCCAGGGCGCGCACGGTCGCGTATCCGAGGAGCGCCGGCGCGGCCCTGCGCAGCGCTCCGGGGCGGGCCGGTGCGGCACGCGTCTCAAGATCGGTCACGGACCCGATTATCGACCGGGTGCGTGGCCGGGGCCCGTCCCGTGGGTGTGCGCACCCGGAGCGGGCCGAGGAAGCCGTGCGGAAGTGGTGTACGCCACACCTGTCGGCCGTAGATGTGAGAGGCCTGCCACTCGATAACGGCACGGCCTCGCGTACGCTGCCTGTCACTCGCCGTTCGTTGCGCGGGCCGGAGTTCGTACCGCTCCTCTCCGGCCGAGTCACGGGGGAGTCCCCCACCCCGTGAGCCCGCCGAGGGCGAGGGAACATCTGGGAGGTCTGTACATGTCCGGGACGACCACGGCCGCCGCGCTGCGCCGTCGGGCGGCCGGGGCCGGGGCCAACCGCTGGGCGGTGCTCGTCGTCCTCTGCGTCAGCCTGCTGCTCGTCGCCGTCGACGCCACCGTGCTGCATGTGGCGGTCCCCGCCGTCACGGAGAACCTCAGGCCCGGCGCGGTGGAGCTGCTCTGGATCGTCGACGCCTACCCGCTGGTCTGCGCCTCATTGCTGATTCTCTTCGGCACCCTGGGCGACCGGGTCGGCCGCAGACGCGTACTCCTGCTCGGCTACGCCCTGTTCGGCCTCGCCTCCGGACTGGCTGCCCTCGCGGACAGCGCGCCGGTGCTGATCGCGGCGCGGGCACTGCTCGGCGTCGGCGGCGCGATGATCATGCCCGCGACGCTGTCGCTCCTGCGACAGGTCTTCCCCGACCGGCACGAGCGGGCGCTCGCCATCGGTATCTGGAGCGCGGTGGCCGCGGTGGGCGCGGCGGTCGGACCGCTGCTCGGCGGCTTCCTGCTCGAGCACTTCTGGTGGGGCTCGGTCTTCCTCATCAACATTCCGCTGATGCTGGTCAGCCTCCCGGTGGGACGGATCCTGCTGCCCGAGTCGAAGGGCGACGGCACCGGTCCCTGGGACGTGACGGGCGCGCTGATGGCCGCCGCCGGACTGTTCACGGTGGTCCTCGGCGTGAAGCGGCTCGGCGGGGAAGCCGGCGGGGGCCTGTGGACCGTCCTGTCGCTGACCGTGGGCGCCGGTCTGCTGGCCGCCTTCGTCCGCCGGCAGCGGCGACGCACGCACCCGCTGGTCGACCTGCGCATGTTCGCCCGGCCGGCGTTCAGCACGTCGGTGGGCTGCATCGTGCTGGCGATGCTCGCCCTGGTCGGGCTGGAACTGATCGCCGCGCAGTACCTCCAGCTCGTCCTCGGACTCTCCCCGCTGGAGACCGGACTGCGCCTGCTGCCGCTGACGTTCGCCGCGATGGCGGCGGGGCTGGCGGGCGCGCGGCTGCTGCGCCGGTTCGGACCGCGCAGCATGGTCTTCTCCGGCTTCTGCCTGACAGCCGCCGCGGTGCTGCTGCTGACCCCGATGGGCGGGCAGGACAACCCCGTCCTGCTGCTGAGCGGGTTCGTCCTGCTCGGCTTCGGCCTGGAGACCACCCTGTTCGGGGCGTACGAGTCGATGCTGAGCGAGGCGCCTCCGCAGCAGGCGGGAGGGGCCGCGGCCATAGGCGAGACCTCGTACCAGCTGGGCGCCGGAATCGGGATAGCGCTCCTCGGCAGCGTGATGAACGCGGCCTACGCGCCCGGCCTCAAAGAGGTCCCCGGAGTACCCGCTTCGGAGTCCTCGGCGGCGCGGCACTCGCTGGGCGAGGCCTACGAGGTCGCCGCCCAGCTCGGCGGGCCCGCCGGAGCTGCCCTGAGGGACGCGGCCCGCCACGCCTTCGTGCACGGGCTGCATGTGACCCTGCTGGCCAGCGCGGTCCTGCTGATGCTCGGGGCCGTGATGGCGCTGCGGTTGCCGCGGACGATGCAGTGCGAGCCGGCGCCCGCCGGGGAAGCGCCCGCCGAGGCGCCCTCGGACGGGCCGGCCCGGGCCCCGGCCGAGGTGGCCGATGTCCCTGCGCCGAGGGAGGCCGCGGAGTCCCGCGTCTCGGTGTGAGGCGTGTCGCGGGCCGACCGGGTGGACGTGCGCGACCCCGCGTCGTAACGTCGGCTCGAACCTGACTAGCAGTGCTAGCTGAGCAGTATGAGCCGTCTCCAACCGGCTGTACTCGTACCGGCCGTATCCGTACCGCCCGTACACGTCGGCCGAATCCGTCCCGGACCGATCGCCCCGGAGGGTGTCCCATGTCCGCGTCCGCGAAGTTGCCCCCCTTCGACCCGGCCGACCCGCTCGGCCTCGACGACCTGCTGGAGCCGGAGGACCTGGCCGTCCGGGACACCGTGCGTGCCTGGGCGGGGGACCGGGTGCTGCCGTACGTCGCCGACTGGTACGAGAAGGGCGAACTGCCCGGCATCCGGGAGCTGGCCCGGGAGCTCGGCGGGATCGGCGCGCTCGGCATGCCACTCAGCGGCTACGGCTGCGCGGGCGCCTCGGCCGTGCAGTACGGGCTCGCCTGCCTGGAACTGGAGGCCGCCGACTCCGGCATCCGGTCCCTGGTCTCCGTACAGGGCTCGCTCGCCATGTACGCGATCCACCGGTTCGGCGGCGAGGAGCAGAAGCAGCGGTGGCTGCCGGGGATGGCCGCCGGCGAGGTCATCGGCTGCTTCGGGCTCACCGAACCCGACCACGGCTCCGACCCCGCCGCCATGGGGACCCACGCCAAGCGCGACGGCGGGGACTGGGTGCTGAACGGCCGCAAGATGTGGATCACCAACGGATCCGTCGCCGGCGTCGCCGTGGTGTGGGCGCAGACCGACGACGGGATCCGCGGCTTCGTGGTGCCCACCGACAGCGCCGGGTTCTCGGCGCCCGAGATCAAGCACAAGTGGTCGCTGCGCGCCTCTGTCACCAGCGAGTTGGTCCTCGACGACGTACGGCTGCCCGCCGACGCCGTACTGCCCGAGGTGACCGGACTGCGCGGACCGCTCAGCTGCCTGACGCACGCCCGGTACGGGATCGTCTGGGGCGCGATGGGCGCGGCGCGCGCCTGCTTCGAGGCCGCCGTCGACTACGCGAAGTCGCGGGAGCAGTTCGGGCGGCCCATCGGCGGGTTCCAGCTGACGCAGGCCAAACTCGCCGACATGGCGGTCGAACTGCACAAGGGGATTCTGCTCGCTCATCATCTCGGGCGGCGCATGGACGCCGGCCGCCTGCGGTCCGAGCAGGTCAGCTTCGGCAAGTTGAACAACGTCCGCGAGGCCATCGACATCTGCCGTACGGCCCGCACGATCCTCGGTGCCAACGGGATCTCGCTCGAGTACCCCGTCATGCGGCATGCGACGAACCTCGAATCGGTGCTGACCTACGAGGGCACCGTGGAGATGCACCAGCTCGTGCTGGGCAAGGCGCTGACCGGGATCGACGCGTTCCGGTAGGCCGGGAGTGGGAGTGGGAGTGGGAGTGGGAGTGGGAGTGGGGAGGGGCAGGGCCGGTGAGCGGCCCTGCCTCAGCTCTGGTTGAAGAAGCCGTCCGACCGGTGCGCCGCCGGCTCCCCGCTGACGACCTCGGTGTCGGCCGGGCTCAGCAGGAACACACGGTTGGACACACGCTCGATGGAACCGCGCAGGCCGAAGATCAGCCCGGCGGCGAAGTCGACGACGCGCTTGGCGTCACCGGCCTCCATGGCGGTGAGGTTCATGATGACGGGGATCCCGTCCCGGAACAGTTCGCCGATGGCGCGGGCGTCCCGGAAGCTGTCCGGGGTCACCGTGCCGATGCGGCGGCCCTTCTCCACGGCGACGTCCGTGGCCACCTTGACCCGCGGATCGGTGACCCAGGCGTCCCCGGGCGCGGTCCCGTCGGAGTAGTCGTCGTCGTAGTAGCGCTCGTCTTCGTTGTCGTCGACGAGGCCAAGCCAGGCACTTGCCTTGCGTACCGATCCCATGGACGCCTCCTCTCACAGCGGTCCTTCTTGCTTTCCGCATTCCTATGGTCGTCCATGATGCGGATGGCGCGCCAAGTGATGGGACGCCGTGCGGGGGGTTTGTGACGGTACTGGTGCAGGGCGCTTCCGTCGAGAGCCCAAGCCCCCCAAGGGTCCTGATGTAACCGAATGCTGACTGTGAGTGAAATATGATTCTTCTCGGCGTATGGGTGAGCGGCGGCGCGTACGGGTGAACGCGGCAGTGCGTACGATGCCGCCGCTCCCCTTCGGATCACCCACGGGGGAACGGCGTGTTCGGAATGGTCAGGCCCTGCCGGCACCGGCTCGGTGAACGGCTCACGGCTCAGTGGATGGCGCATCTGTACGGGCTGTGCCTGGCGTTGCGTGGGGACCACGGGCAGCTCGCACGCGTCGTCACCAACTACGACGGTCTGCTCATCTCCGTCCTGACGGAGGCTCAGGCCGAAGACGCCGGTGCCGTGCGGCGCACCGCGGGGCCGTGTCCGCTGCGCGGCATACGGACCGCCTCCGTCGCGCACGGTGAGGGTGCGCGGCTCGCGGCGGCCGTATCGCTGGTCCTGGCCTCCGTCAAGGTGCGCGACCATGTCGCCGACCGGGACGGGCTGCCGGCCCGCCGCCCGGTGGCACTCGCCGCTCGCCGCGTCGCCGCGAGCTGGGACCGGGCAGGGGCGCGGACCGGTACGGACGCCGGGTGCGACACGGCCGTCCTGGTGGACGCCGTCGACCGGCAGACCGGCATCGAGACCCTCACCGGCCCCGGCACCCCGATCCTCACCGTCACCGAACCGGTCGAGACCGCCACCGCGGCAGCCTTCGCGCACACGGCGGTGCTCGCCGGGCGGGTGCGCAACGCCGGGCCGCTCGCCGAGGCGGGGCGGCTCTTCGGTCGGCTCGCCCATCTCCCGGACGCCGTGGAGGACCGGGAGGCCGACGCCGCGTCGGGCGCGTGGAACCCCCTCACCGCCACCGGCACTTTGCTCACCGAGTCCCGCCGGCTCGCCGACGGCGCCGTGCATGGCATCCGTCTCGCGCCGCGCGAGGCGGCCTGGGGGTCCGGAGTTTCCCCGGGAGGACACAGCACCGACGGCAGTCTCGCTCACCGGCTGCTCGTTCATGAACTGCCCAACTCCGTAGATCGTGCCTTCAACACCTTTTCTTGTGCCCACGGCTCTCACCCCTACGCACCGCCCGGCGGACCCGGTACCCCGGGCATGCCGGGCGGTCCCGGCGGTCCGGTACCGCCCGGGCCGCCGCGCCGGCGTGGGCTGATCGCCGGATGCGCGGTGTGGGCGGGGCTGTTCTGTACGTGCCAGTTGTGCTGCGGCAGCCATGAGGACCCCTGGGCCGGGGAGCGCGAGCAGGCATGCTCCACCTGTGACTGCAGCGGGTGTTGCGACTGCTGCGAGTGCTGCAGTCGCTGTGGTGAGGGCGGCGGCTGCGACTGCGGGTGCGACTGCTGAGCCCGGGCGCGGGGAGGCGTCAGGGGGCGGGCCTGAGTCGAGGGGCGGCCCGAAGGGTGTACGGCGGTCGGTCGGCCGGATGCCCGGTGGGATGCCCGGCGGGGCGTCCGGTGGGATGCCCGACGGTTGTTGAATCCTTTGACGACTGGTTCGGAGGAACGTCCGCAAGAGTATTCGGAGGGTTCACTTCCGGACATCTCCAGGATGGCGGCGGCCGGCCGTGGCGCAGGAGTACCGGCTGGTGGCGCAGGGGTGTCGGGGGTCGCGCCGCAGGGGCGGTTCACAGGGTGACGACCGAAAGGCGCTCTTGCGTCGACCGACTCGTCGACCGAATACTCACCCCCAGCGCTTGTCAGGAGCACGGCATGTTCGGAATCCGGGCACCGGCCCCCTGACTGCGCCTCACGGGCCCGAACCCCACGGGGCCCCCTACTTCCTTCATGGAGGAACGAGAAGTGAGGATCAAGCGCACCACCCCCCGCAGCGGCATCTCGAGACGCACCCGGCTGATCGCCGTCTCCACAGGTCTCGTAGCCGCCGCCGCGATCGCGATCCCCAGCGCGAACGCATCCGAAGCCCCCACCACCTTCAGTTCCGCCGAGCTCAAGAGCGTCAGCGGTTCGGTGCTGGAGGCCGACATCCCGGGCACCGCCTGGGTCGTCGACAGCAAGACCAACCGGGTTGTCGTCACCGTCGACAGCACGGTGTCCGAGGCTGAGATCGCGCAGATCAAGCGGGAGGCCGGCGCCGACGCCGACGCGCTGCAGATCAAGCGCACGCCCGGCACGTTCACCAAGCTCATCCAGGGCGGCGACGCCATCTACGCGAGTAGCTGGCGCTGTTCCCTCGGCTTCAACGTCCGCAGCAGCAGCGGCGTCGAGTACTTCCTGACGGCCGGTCACTGCACCAACGGCGCGGGCACCTGGTACTCCAACTCCGGTCGTACCACGGCCATCGGCTCGACCGCCGGGTCCAGCTTCCCGGGCAACGACTACGGCATCGTGCGCTACACCGGTTCCGTCAGCCGCCCCGGCACCGCGAACGGCGTGGACATCACCCGCGCGGCCACCCCGAGCGTGGGTACCACCGTCATCCGTGACGGATCCACCTCGGGTACGCACAGCGGCCGGGTCACCGCGCTCAACGCGACGGTGAACTACGGCGGCGGCGACGTCGTCTCCGGTCTCATCCAGACCACGGTCTGCGCCGAGCCCGGCGACTCCGGCGGTTCGCTCTACGGCAGCGACGGCACCGCGTACGGTCTGACCTCCGGCGGCAGCGGCAACTGCTCCTCCGGCGGCACGACCTTCTTCCAGCCGGTGACGGAGGCCCTGAGCGCCTACGGAGTCAGCGTCTACTAGGCCGGGCGCCCGCCGACCGGGACCGGCCGGTACCACCGGTCCCGCAGCGCAGGGCCTCACCGCGGCCGACACGCGACGACGAGCCCCCGCACGCAACCAACGTGCGGGGGCTCGCCCTTGTGCGGGCACGGAGCTACCTTCGAGGGACACACACCAGGACGCGCCGGGCGGCGCCGGTCGCGGAATCACCTGATGCGCCACTCATGAAGCGGTCCATGGCCCGCCAGGCGGAGGCCGACCGCGAGCGCCGCGCCAGGATCATCAACGCCGACGCCGAATTCCAGGCGTCGAAGAAGCTCGCCGAGGCGGCGCAGCAGATGGCGGACACGCCCTCGGCGCTGCAACTGCGGTTGTTCCAGACCGTCGTGGCGGTGTCCGCCGAGAAGGACTCCACGCTGGTCCTGCCCTTCCCCGTCGGACTGCTGCGCTTCCTGGAGCGGGCCGCCCAGCCACCGGCGCCGGCGGAGCCCCGGCAACAGGCGCCGTCGCGGCGACAGCCACGGGGGCCTCGAGAGGTCCTGGACGTGGCGCAGGAATCGGCGCAGGAATCGGTGCAGGAGCACCTTCCGCCCGCTGCACCCCGCTCGAATCCGGACCAGGCAGGGGCGATTTCAAGTCAGGGGTAGATCTCCCGAATCGGCGCGCCGGTTACCCGCTCGTAGCGTTTGCAGTGCGAACTGCCCTGGGTGTCCATGAACTGTCAGGACATAGAGGACGTACGCTCGTTGCCGTATGCACGTCCTGAAGTCGACCTTGTGTGCTCCCTGTGGACCTCGGAATAGTGGGCGGCGTTCAACGGCCCGGGGTTCGGCTTTTTCCGTGTGCCGCCCACCTGGCCGTACGCCTTCCGGTTCGTGAGGTCCCCACAACCTCCCGGGCCGCCCCCCACAGGAGGACGCGAGTTGAAGCACCGACGCATACCCAGGCGGCGTGTGGCCATGGCGGGTGCGGGCATGGCCGCACTGGTCGCCGCGGGTGTCACCTTCCAGACTGCGAACGCCAGTGAGTCCCCGGAGGCCTCCGCACCCCGGACCCTCTCCATCACGGCGGCCGGAAACCTCGCGTCGACGCTCGTCGAGGACCTCGGCGCCGACGCGGCGGGAACGTACTACGACGCGAAGAGCAAGAGCCTCGTGGTGAACGTGCTCGACGAGGCCGCCGCCGGAACCGTCGAGGAGGCCGGCGCCAAGGCGAGAGTGGTGGCGAACTCCCTCGCCGAACTGAAGAGCGCGCGCGCCACCCTCAAGCAGGAAGCGACGATCCCGGGCACCTCCTGGGTGACCGACCCGACCACCAACAAGGTCGTCGTCACCGCGGACCGCACCGTCTCCGACGCCGAGTGGGCCAAGCTGACGAAGGTCGTCGACGGGCTCGGGGCCAAGGCCGAACTCCAGCGCATCAAGAGCGAGTTCACCCCGTACGTCGCGGGCGGCGACGCCATCACCGGGGGCGGCGGGCGTTGCTCGCTCGGCTTCAACGTGACCAAGGGCGGCGAGCCGTACTTCCTCACCGCCGGGCACTGCACCGAGTCCATCACCACCTGGTCGGACTCCTCCGGCACCGTGATCGGTGAGAACGAGGCGTCCAGCTTCCCGGGCGACGACTACGGCCTGGTCAAGTACACCGCCGACGTGGACCGTCCGAGCGAGGTGAACCTCTACGACGGTTCCGCGCAGGCGATCTCCGGCGCCGCCGAGGCCGCCGTCGGCATGGAGGTCACCCGCAGCGGTTCCACCACCCAGGTGCACTCCGGCGCGGTCACGGGCCTGGACGCCACCGTGAACTACGGCAACGGCGACATCGTCAACGGCCTGATCCAGACCGACGTCTGCGCCGAGCCCGGCGACAGCGGCGGCTCGCTCTTCTCGGGCAGTAGCGCGGTCGGTCTCACCTCCGGCGGCAGCGGCGACTGCACCTTGGGCGGTACGACCTTCTTCCAGCCGGTGACGGAGGCCCTTTCGGCGACCGGCACCCGGATCGGCTGATCCACCCCTCACAGGAACCGCAGGACCGCAGGACCCGCAGGACCGCAGGACCCGCAGGACCCGCAGTGCCCATTGGACGTCCCGTCCCTCCGTGCGAGGGGCGGGACGTCCGCATGTGCATGCCCGCCGGGCCGTGAGGCCGGCCGTGCGGCGTGACGCCCCCGCGGGTCAGTTGGCCCACGGCGGGGTGATCCGGGTGCCGTCGGCCAGCTCGGCCTCCAGGCCGACGGAGGTGGTGACCCAGGACGTCGCGGCTCGGTCGGTGGGGTTCTCGACGGCGAGGGTCGCCCCCGGGTTGATGATCACCGTGTCGCCCGCGGTGACGCGCTCGGTGCGGCCGTCGAGGGTGATCAGCAGCTCGCCGGAGAGCAGGTGGAGGATCTCTTCCCGGTTGACGGTGTGCGCGGGGGCCTTCGTGCCCGCCGGGATCTCACCCCGCCAGGCGCACAGCTCCTTGCTGCCGGTGCGGGGAGTGGCGTACGAGACGAAACGGGCGCCGTGGATTTGGTGGGTCACGGCTTCGGACGAGCGGACGACGGGCATGACGGTCCTACCTTCTTTCTGGGTTTGATCGGTCATTCGTGGGAGCGATAGGCCCAGGGGCTCTGGGTATGGCTGACATGGTGTCGCCGCTGGATGGCTCAGGAGACTTGGCCGCCCGGAGCCCCGCGACGACTCGACCACTCATGGGAAGACGTGACGCGATCGCTGTGTCTCCTGTCGATGGCCGGGGATTATTGGTCAAGTAACTTGACTGTATTGTCGGCCTCCATGGTCAAGTTTCTTGACCAATGTGTCAAGGGTGTTTCAATGCCCCCGTGCAGAACTCCGACGCCATGGCCCTGTCCGCCGCCCTGCTCGCCGCCGCCGGCGGGCTCACGCAGCGCATCCACGAGGGTGTCGTCGCCCGCGGCTTCGAGGGGCTGCGGCCCGCGCACGGTTTCGCCTTCGCCCGGCTGGCCCCGGACGGCGCGACGGTCACCGACCTCGCCGCGCATCTCGGGATGACCAAGCAGGCCGCCAGCCAGCTCGTCGACGAGCTGGTCCGCAAGGGGTACGTCGAACGTCGGCCGCACCCCGCCGACGCGCGGGCCCGACTGGTCGTGCTGACCGAGTCGGGGTGGGCCTGTACGCGGGCCGCGGAGGAGGCGGCGGCGGAGGCCGTACGCGCATGGGTCGACGTGCTCGGCGAGGGCGAGGTCCGCGCGCTGTGTGACCGCCTGCTGCGCGTCGCGCCCAACGGGCCTGTGCGACCCGTTTGGTGACCCTTTATCACCTGTGGTGCCGCTGACGTCGGTGGTCACTGGAAGTTTTTACCGACCCGTAACTTCACAATTGTACTACTCGCCCGTAACTTGACGAGTGACCAGCATGCTAGTGATCCGGATCACAGGGCGTCCTTTCGTTGCAACTCCCTTGAGCCGTAAGGAGATCACTCGATGCTGCCCTGGAGACGAGTGCTCGGACCGCTGACTGCGCTGCTGTTGACCGCCGCGGTCGCCCTGCTCCCCGCCACCACCGCCCACGCCGCGGGGGCGCCCAGCTCGGGCTGGAACGACTACTCCTGCAAGCCGTCCGCCGCCCATCCCCGCCCCGTCGTCCTGGTCCACGGCACCCTCGGGAACTCCGTCGACAACTGGCTCGGCCTCGCGCCCTATCTGACCCACCGCGACTACTGCGTCTTCTCCCTCGACTACGGCCAACTCGACGGCGTCCCCTTCTTCCACGGCCTCGGCCCCATCGAGAAGTCCGCGCAACAGCTCGACGCCTTCGTCGGCAAGGTGCTCGCCGCGACCGGCGCGGCGAAGGCCGACATCGTCGGGCACTCGCAGGGCGGGATGATGCCCCGCTACTACCTCAAGTTCCTCGGCGGCGCCGATGAGGTGAACGCCCTGGTCGGGGTCGCGCCCAGCAACCACGGCACCACCCTCGCCGGCCTCACCAACCTGCTGCCGTACTTCCCCGGCGCCGGGGGCCTGCTGAACGAGGCGACCCCCGCCCTCGCCCAGCAGGTCGCCGGCTCGGACTTCCTCACCAGGCTCAACGCGGGCGGCGACACCGTGCCCGGCGTCCGCTACACCGTCATCGCCACCCGGTACGACGAGGTGGTCACCCCGTACCGCAGCCAGTACCTGAGCGGGCCCAACGTGCGCAACGTCCTGCTCCAGGACCTGTGCCCGGTCGACCTGTCCGAGCACCTGGCGATCGCGCTGATCGACCGGATCGCCTTCCACGAGGTCGCCAACGCCCTCGACCCCGCCCGTGCCCGCCCCACCACCTGCGCCTCGGTGTTCAGTTGACACGTGTAGCCGAAGCGAGCCGCTGACACGTGCAAGTCCCCGTGCGCAAGCCGGGGCCTGTCCGGCCTGAGCCGCCCGACAGGCCCCGGTCCGCGGTCGACGCGGGGTCAGCGGCCGTGCCGCCCGCTCGCCGCTCGCCGCCGGGTGGAGGCGAACAGCGCCGCCGAACCGAGTGCCAGGGCGGCGGCCCCGCCGACCATCAGGTACGGGGTGTTCCCGTCGCCGCCGGTCTCCGCGAGGTTCCCCGAAGCGCCGGCCGTCTTGGGCTGGTTGGCGACGGCGTCGGGGATGCCGTCGGTGCCGTCCGCGTCGGCGTCGTCGACCGTCGTGTCACCGGCGGTGCCGTCGCCGGCCGGGGCCGGCTGCGCGGTGGTGTGCGGGTCGTCGTCCCCGTGTCCGTGGTTCTCGATGGTCGACTTGTCGGTACCGTCGTCGATCTGCTCCTCGGAGGGCGCGGAGGCGACCGGTGCCGGGGCGGCCTCGTCCTTGGGTGCGTCCCCAGCGCCGGACTCGCTTCCGCTGTCGCCTGCGCCCCCGCTCGCGCCTCCTCCTTCCCCTGCTCCGAAGGCGACGTCGGAGCAGGAGTAGAACGCCTCCGGGCTGTCCGAGCGCTGCCACACCGCGTACAGCAGTTGCTTGCCCGAGCGCTCGGGAAGGGTTCCGGTGAACGTGTAGAAGCCGCCGGTGGCGGCCGGGTCGGTGGCCGTCGCCACCGGTTTCGCCAGATCCAGATCACCCCAGCCCAGCGGCTGGGCCGGGTCGTAGCCGGGCTTGGTGATGTACACCTTGAAGGAGCCCTTGTGCGGGGCCGTCACCCGGTACTTGAAGGTGTACGAGCCGCTGCTCACCGCCGTCGCGGGCCAGTCGGTGCGGGCCAGGTCGAGCCCTTTGAAGGCCTCGTTGTTCGCGCTGCACAGCTTGCCGTCGGGGATCAGCTCCTCGTGGCGTCCGCCCGCGTCGCCGATGCGTACGCCGTTCCAGTCGTAGAGCGCCTGGGTGCCGCCGGCCGCGACCGCCGCCCGGCACGCCGCCGACTTCGGGCTCTCCGGCCCCTCGGCGAAGCACTGCGCGACCCTGCTGACCGGGTCACCCATCGAGCCGTGCGCGGCCGCCGGCGAGGCGGACAGCCCGGCCAGGGCGAGCGGGACGACACCGACAGCGGCGACAGCGGCCTTGCGGCGTGCGGGCATGGAACAGCAACTCCTCGGACGATCAGTGGACTTGGGGGAATCCCGTGGGGGGGGTGGCTCAGAAACTAGCCCCAAGAAACCGGGAAATCGCCTGCTGAAGGCCGCTCGCGGAGATCCTTATGGCCCCGTTAAGGGAGTGCTCAGGCTGGGATCAGGTAGGAGCCCGTGAGCGGCCGGCCGAGGAGTTGCGTGGTGGGCGGGAGGAGGCGGACGGTCGTGGTCAGGGAGTGGGCCACCAGGTCCGGGCGATGTCCTCGCGGATTTCCGGACGCGGGGCGGGGCGTTCCCCGCGTCCGTCGCGGACCCGGTGGGTGGTCGTCCTCTTCAGGGGCTTCTGCACGGTGACACGGCGCATGGCTGCCTCCTTCGGGGTCCCCGGGTGCCGCGTTCTCGCGGGAGTGGACCTTTCGGGGGAGAGTTCCTCATGGGCCCCGGTCTGTCTGTGGCCGCGGTCACTCATCGAGTGTCAGTGGCGTGTGTCACTCTTTGCCGCATGATTGATGACAGTGACGTGACGGGCACGGTGGGGGTCGACTGGGACACGCGGGCGGCCGACTTCGACGAGGAACCCGACCACGGCCTGCGCGACCCGCGGGTGCGCGAGGCCTGGGCGGGGCGGCTGCGTTCCTGGCTCCCCGAGCGGGCGAGCGATGTCCTCGACCTCGGCTGCGGCACCGGCAGCCTGTCGCTGCTCGCCGCCGAGCAGGGGCACCGGGTCACCGGAGTCGACCGGTCACCGGCCATGGTGCGGCTCGCCCGGGAGAAACTCGCCGGACGCGACGCGGTGTTCCTCGTCGGTGACGCCGCGGCACCGCCGACCGGGGAGCGGCGCTACGACGTCGTACTGGTCCGGCACGTGCTGTGGACGCTGCCCGATCCCGGCCGGGCGCTGCGGCACTGGCGGGGGCTGCTGCGCCCCGGCGGGCGGCTCGTCCTGGTCGAGGGGGTGTGGGGGACGGTGAGCCCGGTCGGTATCCCCGCGGACCTGCTCACCGCCCTCCTGGCCCCGCTCGGCGGACGGACGAGCGTGGAGCGGCTGTCGGACGACGCGGCGCTGTGGGGCCGGGACGTGGACGACGAGCGCTACACCGTGGTCGCGGTGCCGGACTGACCCGGACCCTCACGCGAGCAGCGCGCCGAGCCCGCCCTCGCGGGCCAGGGCGTCCAGCTCGTCTAGGGCGGCCACCGCGGCGGCCGCGGCCCCGGGATCCGTCGCGGCGAGGCCGCTCGCCGCGAACTCGTCCTCGTCCAGCCGCCGTACGTCCGTGCCGTCCGCCGAGACCCACAGGTCCAGGTCGAGATCCTCGACCACCAACCGGTCGGCCGAGAGCTCGGCAGGGCGGGTGACGTCGCAGTAGTGGCCCTTGAGGGCGCCTGTGGCGGTGCGCACCTCCTTCACCGCGTACCACCGGTCGCGCCAGTAGTGCTCCGTGAAGACGTCACCGGGCTCGAAGCGCACGAACCCGAAGTCCCGTACGCCGTCACCCGACCAGGGGGCGCGCACGGTGACGCGGGTGCCGTCGTCAGCGAGCAGTTCGGCCGGGTAACTGATCTTCGTACGCCCCGCTTTGACGAGGACGACGTCCAGGAATGCCGGACGTTCAGCCGAGTTCACGGACATACCGCACCTCCGTGGCGCAGACCTCGTAGCCGAACCACTCGTTGATCGCGATCATCGGTCCGTTGCCGGTGTCGTTCCCCGTGAACGCCTCCGTGTACCCGGCGGCGCGGGCGCGGTGCAGGGAGTCGTTCTTGGCGAGCTTGGCCAGGCCCCGGCCGCGGTGGGCCCGGGCGGTACCGGTCATGACCGTGCCGTACCGGGTGCCGCTGTCCGTGCGGGCCGCGGAGAAGGCGGCGGGTCGGCCGGCCACCATCGCCACCGAGGTCAGCTCGGGGCTGAACAGGGGGTGCCGCCAGGTCTCCTCCAGCCAGGCCTCGTAGTCGGTGAACTCCGTGTCCACATCGCTCGGTTCGTCCGCCGTCGTTTCCGCGTCCAGCTCGAACAGCGGGCGCGGATCATCGGCGAAGTCCGAGCCCGTGCGCAGCTCCACGCCGGGCGGCGGGTCCTGGAGCGGGGGGAGGGCGCCGTTCGCCAGGTCCAGGCGGAGGAAGTGGGCGGCACGGCTCGCCCGGTAGGCGTGCCGCTCGGCGAAGGCACGGTTGCCCGGCTCGTCCAGCACCCAGGCGAGCAGCCTGGTCGCCCCGTGCGCGACCAGGTGCTCCTCGGCGGCGCGCACGAGCAGCGTCCCGGCGCCCCGGCGCGTGTGTTCGGGATGCACGTACACGTTGACGTTGCCCTGGCCCGGCTCGGAGCTCTCGTGGGTCAGGTGCACCTGCGCCGTGCCGATCACCTCACCGTCGGCCACGGCGACGAGGGGACGGTAGTGGGACTCGGGGTGCATACGGGTGAGGTCATGGGCCAGGGAGTCCGGTGTGAGGAGGATGAACGGCAGCACGTCGTGCCGGACGCGGGCGAAGCCCTCGAGGTCGGCACGGACACCGGAGCGAAGATCGTGGACGGTCACAGTCACGGAGGTGCACCCTACGGAGGAGGCGCTGCGGCTGCCTCTCATTTTCCGCCGGGTGCGGGACAATCGGGCCGTGACTTTGAAGATCCATATCGACGACAGCGCGCCGCCGTACGAGCAGGTGCGGGCCCAGATCTCCGAGCAGGCCAGGTCGGGGGTGCTGCCGGTGGGCTACCGGCTGCCGACGGTACGGGGCCTGGCCCAGACGCTCGGTCTCGCCGCGAACACGGTGGCCAAGGCCTACCGCGCGCTGGAGGCGGACGGCGTGATCGAGACCCGCGGCCGCAACGGCACGTTCGTCGCCGCCGCGGGCTCGGCCGCGGAGCGCGAGGCCGCGGCGGCGGCCCAGGTGTACGCGGAGCGGGCACGGAGGCTCGGACTGGACGAGGACGCGGCCCTGGCCGCCGCACGGGACGCGCTGCGGGCGGCGTACGAGGCGTAGCCGCGGGGCAGGAGCGCAGGAGCGCAGGAGCGCAGGAGCGGGGGAGCGGGCGGCTCGGCCCCCCGCGCCCCGTGTCTACAAGTACAGCCCCGCCTCCGCGTTCCCGCGCGGTTCCGGCAGGGCCGTCGGGGAGGTGCCCCGGCGCAGGGCGTACAGCTCGGCCAGGGTGGCGCCCTCGCGGCCGATGCCGTCCTCGTGGCCCAGCCAGGTCACCGCCTCGGCCCGGGTCAGCGGCCCGACCTCGATCCGGGCGAGACAGCGTCCCGGACGGACGACGGCCGGGTGGAGGCGCTCCAGGTCCTCGTTGGTCGTGACGCCCACCAGGACGTTGCGGCCCTGGCCGAGCAGGCCGTCGGTGAGGTTCAGCAGCCGGGACAGGGCCTGTCCCGCGGTGTGCTTGGCCTCGCCGCGGATCAGCTCGTCGCAGTCCTCCAGCAACAGCAGCCGCCAGCGCCCCTTGCCCGTCGTCTCGTCCTCCTCGCCGATCGCGATGTCCATCAGATAGCCGACGTCGGAGAAGAGCCGCTCCGGGTCCAGGACGCAGTCCACCTGGCACCAGTCCCGCCAGGAGCGGGCCAGCGTGCGCAGCGCGGACGTCTTGCCGGTGCCCGGCGGACCGTGCAGCAGGAGCAGCCGGCCCGCGATGTCCTCCGGCGTGGTCTTCATCAGGCGGTCCATGGCGTCCGCCACCGGCGCGGTGTAGTTGGGCCGGATCTCGTCCCAGGTGCCCGCGGAGATCTGCCGGGTGGTGCGGTGCGGGCCGCGGCGCGGGGACACGTACCAGAAGCCCATGGTGACGTTCTCCGGCTGCGGTTCCGGTTCGTCGGCCGCGCCGTCCGTGGCCTCGTCGAGGATCTTCGCCGCGAGTTCGGCGGTGGTCGCGGTGACGGTGACGTCGGCGCCCCGGTTCCAGCGGGAGATCAGCAGCGTCCAGCCGTCGCCCTGCGCCAGGGTGGCGCTGCGGTCGCCGTCCCGGGCGGTCCGCAGCACCTCGGCGCCCGTCGGCAGCAGGGTCGCGCCGGAGCGTACGCGGTCGATGTTCGCCGCGTGCGAGAACGGCTGCTCGCCCGTCGCGAAGCGGCCGAGGAACAGCGCGTCGACGACGTCGGACGGGGAGTCGCTGTCGTCGACGTTGAGCCGGATCGGCAGTGCGTCGTGCGGATTCGCAGGCATACCGTCATGATCGGGCACGCGGACGCCCCCGCGCACCCGGTTTCCTCGAGGCGCGCGGGGCGCGTGAAGTGCGTGACCTGCACCGCATGCCTGTGTCACTGTCGGCCGTGCGCCGTCAGTCGCCGCGCGTGCCGTGCCCGACGGACCATCGCGTGCCCCTTGGTCAGGGCCCGGTCCCGGACGAAGACGCGGGCGAGGTCGCGGCCGTCCAGCAGCCGCTGTCACTGTCGGCCGTGCGCCGTCAGTCGCCGCGCGTGCCGTGCCCGACGGACCATCGCGTACCCCTTGGTCAGGGCCCGGTCCCGGACGAAGACGCGGGCGAGGTCGCGGCCGTCCAGCAGCCGCTCGAACTCGGCGGTGTCCGTCGACCGGCGCACGGTCACGCGCCGCAGCGCGTAGGGCCCCTGCGCGCGACGGGCGAGCCCGTTGCCGACGGCGAGGGCCTGCGCGTACCCCGTCTCCCGTACCGCCTCCCGCACCCGGCGGCTGGAATAGCCGTAGGGATAGGCGAACGACGTGGGCGCGCGGCCCAGCTGGTCCGAGACGATCTCCTTGCACAGGATCAGCTCGGAGCGCAGCCGCCGGTCGTCGAGCTGGTCGAGCTGCGGGTGGCTGTGGCTGTGGCCGCCGATCTCCACGCCCGCGGCGGCCAGTTCGCGGACCTGGTCCCAGCCGAGCATGGTGTCCAGGCCGCCACCGGTGTCATGGGGCCCCCGGAGCCAGCCCGTGGAGACGAACAGCGTGGCGGGGAAGCCGTGTTCGGCGAGGGCCGGCAGGGCGTGGCGGTGCACACCCTCGTAACCGTCGTCGAACGTGATGAGGACCGGCCGCGCGGGCAGCGGCCGCCCGGTGCGCCAGCAGGCGGCCAGTTCGGCCGTGTCGACGGGGGTGAGACCCCGCGCGGCGATCACCGCCATCTGTTCGGCGAACGCCTGCGGGGTCACGGACAGCGCGCGGGTGGCGTCGTTGGGGTCGGCGGCCACCGAGTGGTACATGAGGATCGGCACCCGTTCGTCAGCCACGGGCACCCCCTCGCTCCAGGTCCGGGCGGTCCCCCTTACGGCGCGCCCCGTCCCCCGAGTCCGACACGTCGACCACGGAGAACGTGACCCCGCCCCGCCGGGCCCGCACGCTCCCCACCACGTATCCGCCCGCCGCCGTGAGCACTCCGGCGACGATCGCGCCCGCGCGACCCGCGCCGCCCGGCCGGGCCAGCAGAGCGTCCCGCAGCCCCCGCACCACCCCGGCCGGCAGGACCCGCGTGGTGTACCGGCGTTCCGACTCCAGCCCTTTCCCGGCGCCGACGCTGCGCGCCACCAGTGCCTTGGACAGGCCCTCGGCGTAGGTGCGGGTGCGGAAGTAGCGGAAGCGCTCGCGTGCCTCGGGCACCCGGTGGTGGATCACCGCGCGGTCATCGATCAGCAGGACCGCGTCGGGCCGGGCGCGGCTGAGACGGATGCACAGCTCCGTCTCCTCCCCGCCCAGCGGGTGCTTGTTCCCGTCCCGTCCGATCCCGGTGGCGAAGCCGCCCGCCGCGTCGAAGGCGGTGCGCCGGAAGGAGGCGTTGCCGCCGAGGACGTTGCGCACCCGTACGCGTCCGGAGGGCAGGCCCCGGTAGGTGCAGCCCACGACCCAGTCGAACTCCTCGGGGAACCAGCCGGGGCGCCGACCCGACGCCCAGAGGGGTTCGGTGCGCCCGCCGACCGCCATCACGCTCGGATCGGCGTACGCCTCGGCGAAGTGCCCGAGCCAACCGCGCTCGGCCACGGCGTCGTCGTCGAGGAACGCGACGATTCCGCCGCGCGAGGCGGCGATGCCGGTGTTGCGTCCCGCGGACAGGCCGCGGGGGCCCGCGTTGGCGAGCACCCGCACGTCGTCGGTGTCCTGGTACTCCTTGGCCAGCCGGTCCAGCAGACCCTCGTTGTGGTCCACGACCAGCAGGGTCTCCAGGGCCGGCCGGGACTGTGCCCGCACCGAGGCGACCGCCGCGAGGACGTCCTCCCAGCGGTCCTCGGTGTAGGCGCAGATCACGACCGAGATGCCGGGCACGCCGGGCACGCCGGACGCGTCGGACACGCCCGGCCCGCCCGGAGCACCCGTGATGCCGGGCTCGCTCAAGACACCTTCCCCCGCACCGTGTCGAGCAGCGGGGAGTGGTGCGGGGAGTGGTGCGGGCGGCGGCGCAGCGCACGTCGGTTGGAACGTTCCCCGAGGATCACCCCGAGGACGCGGAACCCGTCCCGCACGGCCCGCAGATTGCTCGTGCCGTGGATGCGCAGGTACTCGTGGCTGGGTATCTCCTGCACTCTCAGTCCGGCCTTGACGACCCGGATGTTCATCAGGGTCTCGACCTCGAAGCCGGTGCAGTCGAGGTCGATCTTGTCCAGGCAGTGCCGCCAGAACGCGTTGTAGCCGTAACAGAGGTCGGTGTAGCGGGCGCCGAACTTGCGGTTGACGACACCGCACAGGATCCGGTTGCCGAGCTTGCGGATGAAGGTCATGTCGTCGGTGCCGCCGCCGTTGGCGAAGCGGGACCCCTTGGCGAAGTCCGCGCCCGAGACGAGGGCGGAGACGTACGACACGATCTCGTTGCCGTCCGCCGAGCCGTCCGCGTCGACCATCACGATGATGTCGCCGGTGCAGGCCTGGAACCCGGTGTTCAGGGCGTCCCCCTTGCCCTTGCCACGCTGTTCGACGACCTTGACGTCCGGCCACAACTCCCGGGCGACTTCGACGGTGTTGTCGGTGGAGTTGCCGTCGACCAGGACCACTTCGTGGATCCAGTCGGGAAGCGTCTTGAAGACGTACGGCAGGTTCTCCGCCTCGTTCATGGCCGGTATCACCACGCTCACCGGTGGTGCGATGGCCAGGTGCGAGGAGACGGGCCGGTACTTTCCGGTGGCCGGCGGATTCTGGTCCGCGGTCGCCGGCTGCAGAACGGAACTCATGAGTCTGGTCCCTCTCGTCCGGTGGGCCGCCCGCCCCTGGGCAGCCCGGCTATTCGTCCGGTTCGAAAGGGGGGTTCTCACCCGCGCACGGCGCGAAAAAGTCCCGTGCACGCCGGGTGAGCTGGCAAAACTGGCCGACCGCGGCACACGCCGGCCGACCGCGCGGCCCGGCCCGGTCCCCATTGCGGTCACCGAGCACGGCACCCCCCTACCGCGCCCCGCGCCGGTACGTCGCGGTCCTGAGCCCTCCCCTGGAGCCGCGTACTGACGGACCGATGCGGGTGAGATGTATTGCAATGTATGACGGTATTGATGATTGAGCCCGTATGGCAAGACCTGGAACCAGGACTCACATTTTTGTTGGTTTGACTGTTACGTGTGCCTCTGGTCGTCCTCGGGCCACCGGCATGCCGCCGTGGCGCACGGATGCAACCGCGCCTCGGGGGAGGTCGGTTGGTTCCGGCCGAGCGGCTTTGGCCGTGCGGCTTCGACCGTGCGGTGGTGGTTCACGCGAAGAGCGTGTTGGTGTGGATGGTCTGCATGGCCGACTTTGCCCCCCGAAGCGTCGGATGCCGGGCTTCAATCTGGCGCAGCCCGTTGTGGGCGTCAAGGGTCGAACGGCCCCAAGGCCTGAATTCGTCCGGGATTGAACAGGTGTCGGTGGTCGGCGACGGTGGTCCGGTGGCGGCCCCGTGACGGTTCGACAGCGGTCCAGTGGTGGTTGCCCGGTGGTTGCATGGTGAACAAGTCGAGGGGGTTCTGAGGAGGGGGCAGTATTTTTGGCATGGACACTTCCAGTCAATGCGCGTAGTTGCTATGAAGGTTGCGGCAGGGATCCTGCTAAAAGGAGGTTCCATGAGACGTTCCCGACTTTCCGTCTATCTCGGTTCCATCCTCCTCGCCGTCGTCACCACCCTCACCGGGGCAGCCACGGCCCACGCGTCCTCACAGGCCGCCGCCAACGGCTATGTGGCGCTCGGCGACTCCTACTCCTCCGGCGTCGGAGCGGGCAGCTACCTCAGCGGCAGCGGCGACTGCAAGCGCAGCACGAAGGCCTATCCCTACCTCTGGGCCGCCGCCAACTCACCCTCGTCCTTCGACTTCACCGCCTGCTCGGGCGCCCGAACGGATGAAGTTCTGGCCGGACAGCTCGGCCCGCTCAGCGCCGGCACCGGTCTCGTCTCGCTCAGCGTCGGCGGCAACGACGCAGGCTTCTCGGACGTCATGACGACCTGTGTGCTCCAGTCCGAGAGCACCTGCCTCTCGCGGATCGCCACCGCGCGGTCGTACGTCACCTCGACGCTGCCCGGCAAGCTCAACAACGTCTACTCGGCCATCCGCAACCGGGCCCCGAACGCAAAGGTCGTCGTCCTCGGTTACCCCCGCTTCTACAAGCTCGGCGCCACCTGCATCGGCCTCTCCGAAGCCAAGCGGGCGGCGATCAACGACGCGGCCGACCTCCTCAACAGCACCACCGCCCAGCGCGTCAACGCCCACGGCTTCACCTTCGCCGACGTGCGCACCCCGTTCACCGGCCACGAGATCTGCTCCAGCAACTCCTGGCTGCACAGCGTGAACTGGACCAACATCGGCGAGTCCTACCACCCGAAGGCGGCCGGCCAGTCCGGCGGCTACCTCCCGGCGCTCAACAGCGTGGCCTGAGCCGCCGGGGAGCCGCCTTCCTCCTGGACGGCTCCCTCAAGGCCACGCCCGTCGGGATCCCGTCCCTCGGGATCCCGTCCGCCGAGGCCGTTTCCCTCGAGGGCCCTCACTCAGGGAGCGGCCACCGAACCGGTGGGAGCAGGAGAGGGGGAGGCCCCGTCCGGCGGGGTCTCCGTCTCGCACGTCACCGAGAACGGCACCGGGTCCGACATCGTGTGCACGGGTTTCCGCACCTCCACCCCGATGCTGTTCTCGAACGTCCCGGACTCCAGATGCGTCGTCACGGTCACCGTGTCCTGCTTCGTACGCCCGCCGCCCTCCGGGAACGACAGCGTCCGCCACCCCGGGTCGGCCACCGAGTCGTCCTCGCCCACCCAGCGGTAGGACACCTCCGCGGGCAGCCGCCCCACCGTGAACGTCGCCGTGAACGAGGGCGACTGCTCCTTCGGCGGGGGACAGGCGCCGGAGTACTCCGTGTGCGTGCCCTTCACCGTCACCCGCACCGACTGCTGCGGCGGGGGACTCTCCGCGCCGTCGCCTCCCTCCCCCTCGCCTCCCTCCCCCTCGCCGCTCTCGCCGTCGTGCTCTGAGGTCGCCGGAGCAGGGCCGCCGGTCTGCCCGGTTCCGCCGTCGTCCCCGGCCCCGTCGTTGTCGCCGCCGGTCCGCGCGGACGAACTCGCCCCGCCCGTACGGCCGTCCGCGCCGTCCCCACGGTTCAGCAGCGCGTACGTCAGACCGGCCAGCGCCAGGGCCAGTACGGCCACGCCCGTGACCAGGACGACGGCGGCCCGGCGACTGCGCCCGGGACGGGCGACCGCGGTGTTCCCGGCGGACGGGGCCGGGGTCGGGGTCGCCGGGGTGGGCCGAGGAGCGGGGGCCGCGTGCGGGTACGCGTGGGTGGTCACGGCGGGGGCGTACGGGGCCGGTCCCGTCGTGCCGGCGCGCGCTGTACCGGCGCCCGGTGTGCCTCCCCCGGACGGAGTACCCCCAGCGCCGGCGAGCCGCAGGTCCTGCTGCGCCTGCACCGCAGACAGCCGCTCGGCCGGATCCTTGCGCAACAGACCCTCGATGACCGGGGCCAGCGGCCCCGCCCGGCGCGGGGGCGGCAACTCCTCGTCGACGATCGCGCGCAGCGTGCTCAGCGGAGTGTCCTGACGGAAGGGCGAGCTGCCCTCGACCGCCGCGTACAGCAGCACGCCGAGCGACCAGAGGTCGGACTCGGGACCGGGGGTGCGGCCCAGCGCCCGCTCCGGGGCGAGGAACTCGGGTGATCCGACCACCTCACCGGTCATGGTCAGTGCGGAGCTGCCCTCGACCGTGGCGATGCCGAAGTCGGTGAGCACGATCCGCCCGTCGTTCGCGATCAGTACGTTGGCGGGCTTCACATCGCGGTGCAGCACCCCGGCGCCGTGCGCGGCGCGCAGCGCGGCGAGCACCTCCGCGCCGATGCGCGCGGCACGCTGCGGTTCCAGCGGGCCCTCGGCATCCAGCACCTCGGCCAGGGACAGGCCGCGGACCAGCTCCATGACGATCCACGGGCGCCCGTCCTCGGTCGCCACGTCGTACACCGTCACCACGTTGCGGTCGGCGACCCGGGCGGCCGCCCACGCCTCCCGCTCCAGCCGGGCGTACATCCGCTCCACGTCGGACGCCGGCAGCCCGGCCGGGGCGCGGACCTCCTTGACGGCGACCTCGCGGTGCAGCACCTCGTCACGGGCCCGCCACACGGTCCCCATGCCACCCTCGCCCAGCGGCGACAGCAGCCGGTACCGGCCCGCGATCACCCGCTCACTGCCCGGTTCCTCGGACATGGCGCCCCCCATCACATCCGGGCGAATTCTCCGTTTCCTCATGAAAGTAGCTCAGCCCAGCGCGGATGCCGCCCCCCTGAACACCAATCCGGCCCCCAGGGCAACGACGACGAACGCCGATCCCAGGGGCGCGCTCCGGCGCACCAGCGCGACCATCGGGCGTGCGGTCCAGCGCGGGCGCCGGGCCAGGAGCCGGTTCACGCCGCTGCCCGCCTTCACCACGGCGTACCCGGCGGCGGTGAGGGTGAGGGCCAGTCCGACGCCGTACGCGACGACGAGCAGCAGCCCGAACCATGCCTGCCCGAGCGCCGCGGCGCCCACCAGCACGACCACGGCGGACGGACTGGGCACCAGCCCGCCGGCGAGACCGAGCAGGATGGTGCCGCGCAGCGTTGGGGCGACGGCGTGGGTGTGGGTGCGACCGCCGTGGGTGTGTTCGACGGTGTGGGCGTGCTCGGCGGGGTGGGGGAGTGCGGGGCCGGGGTGCTCGTGAGCGCCGTCCGCCTGCGTGTGGCCGTGCCCGTGGCCGTGATCATGGCCGTGCGTGTGCCCGTGCCCGTGCCCGTGCCCGTGCCCGTGCTCGTGGTCATGATCGTGGCCGCGCCCGTGTTCGCGCCCGTGGTGATGCAGGTGGCCCTGCGCGGTGTTCAGGTTGCGCAGGGCCCGGCGGAGGAGGCTCGCGCCCGCCAGGGTGACAAGGACGCCGCTCGCGATGCCGAGCCAGGCGACGACCGAGGGCGTGGCGGCCGAACCGGCCGTGACCAGCAGGCCGAGCGCCACCACGCCGAGGGTGTGGGTGACCGTCACCGAGGCGGCCATCGGCAGGACGTCCCGCAGCCGGGCCCTGCCGCCCCGGGCCGCCGCCGTCGCTGCCATGAGCGTCTTGCCGTGACCCGGTGCGAGCGCGTGCATCGCGCCGAGAACCACCGCGATCAGCAGCGCGAGCGCCGCGAATCCCGCCGTGAGGTCGTGCCGGGCGACGAGGTCGTCGAGGGCGCGGGTCCACCGGTCCGCGCCGCGGGGCAGCACGGAGGCGGCGGGTGCTTGGGTCTCCTTCCCCTTCCCCGCCAGCGCCGGCCCGCCCGTGCGCACCCGGAGGGACGCGGTCGCGGTGTCGGCCGGTGAGGAAAGCAACTCCTCCGGGTAGCGGGTCAGTTCACGCGACAGCGACGTCTCGGGCACGTTCGACGCGGCCAGCGTCATCCGGTCTCCGCGCGCGGTGACTTCCCGCCAGCCGGGCCCCGAGGACGCCCCGGCCCCGTGGAAGGAGACGTCCACCGTGTCGTCCTCGGGCAGCGGAGCGGTCAGTCCGCACTCCACGCGCAGCGTGTCGAGCCCGGCCTGACCGGGGCGCACCCGCACGTGGCTGCTCCGCACGGTGACCGGGACCGTACGCCCGTCCACCCGGACCTCGCTGTCGCGGGCGGCGCCGGCGCATCGCCGACGCGCCCACTCGGCCGCGCCCAGCGCTTCGACGTCCGGCTTCGCCTGGGTGGCCGGGATCTCGGCGAGGTCCTCGACATGGCGGACGCGGAGTTCGCCAGGCGCGGCGACCAATCCGTCGTACCGGTTGACGGTGAAGTTGCCGAGCGGATGCGCGCTCGCCGCCGTCGCCGGGACCAGCGTGAGCGCGCAGGCGGCGGCGAGGGCGGCGGCACCGGTGGCGAGACGGCGGCCGGCGCCGTTGGCCGGGGAGCGGCGGAGGTTCACCGCGCCGCCTCCAGATCCTCGAGGGCGGCACGGGCCGTGCGGGCGTCGAGGGGGGAGAAGCCGGGGTTCAGTTCCAGGGCCGCCGTGAGGGACCGGCGGGCGTCCTTGCCGTGGCCGGTGGCGAGTTCGATCATGCCGCGGTGGTGGAGGAAGACGGCGTTGCGGTAGCCGGTGGCCGTCGCCCGGCGGGTGTAGGGGAGGGCCTCCTCGGAGCGTCCATTGTGGTGCAGCGCCCAGGCGAGGGCGTCCGCGGTGTGCACACTGTGCCGGCGGTCCCATTCGGCGCGGGCCGCGCGCAGGGCCGCTTCGGGGTCGCCGTGGTCGGCGGCGGCGAGCGCGGTGTCGAGGTCGGCGTTGACCCCGCCGGCGCGGGCGAGGGCGGCATGGGCGTCGACGAGGGCGTACTGGTCGGCCGCCTTCGTACGGTCGCCGGCGGCGCCCCGGGCCTCGTACAGCTCGCCGAGAGCGACCAGCGGGCCGGGCAGCGGGGAACGGGCGACGACCTGCTCCAGCGTCCTGATCGCGCCCGCGCGGTCGCCGCCGGCGGCCTGGGCGCGGGCCCGGCCCTCCAACGCGGGAAGGTAGTCCTCGTCGGCGGCGAGGGCACGGGCGAAGTGGGTGAGCGCGGTCTCGTGATCGCCTTGGTTCCAGGCCAGTTGGCCGAGCGCGGTCGCCACGTACGCCACATCGGCGGGCGCGGACGCGCCGTCCAGGGCCCGCTCCAGCACCTCGCGCGCGGTCCGCACGTCACCGCGCAGCTCCCGCACGTACGCGTACCGCGTGAAGACGGGCACCCCAGGTCGCCTGCTGTCCGCGGTGTCGGCGGCCCCGGCGGCCTCGGCGTACCGGCCGAGCTCCACGAGGGCGTCGATACGGGAGGACAGGGCGCGCTCGCTGTAGGGGTTCTGCTTCAGGGCCCGGTCGGCGTACTCCAGGGCGCCGGAGAAGTCGTGCCGGGCCGCGGCGAGGGCGGCACGGCCGGCCAGGGCCTGCTCATTGCCGGATTCGAGCGCGAGGGAGCGGTCGAACGCCCGCTCGGCCTGCGGGTAGCGTGACGGGTCCCCCTTGGTCCGCGCCTGCTCGACATAGGCGAGCCCCAGGCTCGCCCAGCCACCGACGTCCCGTGGCTGGGCGCGGAGATGGGACTGCAGGGCACGGATCCCCGCGTCCAGGTCGCCCCCGGCGAGCACACCGGCCGCGGCCGCGGGAGCGGTATCGGTACCGGTCCGCGCTCCGGCCGGTGTTCCGTCCCGGCTGCCGCCGACGGCGACCGCTCCGGCGGTCATCGAGACCGCCAGCAACGCGGCGCACACCGTGAGATGCGCCCCGCGCGAGCGGCGCACGGCGGCGGAGAATCGGCGCAGAGCGGTCGTGCGCACGCCGGGTGGGAGGGTTCTCGGACCGGCCCCGGCCGCCTGGGTCTCGGTCCTGGTCCTGGTCCCGGCCCTGGTCCTGGTCCCGGCCCTGGTCCTGGTCTCGGCCCCGGTCTCGGTCCCGGCCCTGGCCCCGGTCCCGGTGCGGGTGGCGGCCTCGGACTCGGTGTCGGTGCGGGCGTCGGCCCGGTCGCCGGCGCCCGGCCGCGCGTCCGTGGTCCCCGGCGGTGCGACGGGCCCAGCGGGCGCGGCGGGCCCGGACAGCCCTGTGGGCTCCGCCGGCCCGGTGTCCCGGCCGCTCTCCGGGGCGTGGTCGTTCGTACGCGGAGGCATGCCTCTCCTCGGTTGCTTGCTCACTTGCTCACTTGCTCACTTGCTCACTTGCTCACTTGCTCACTTGCTCACTTGCTCACGTGCCCGCTTGCTCGCTGGGTGCGGGGGACCGGCGGCGCGGCCCGTGCCGCGGGGGACGGAGGGGACGGCCGCGCCTGTCACCGGAGCGGGCCGGAAGGCCCGCCTGCCGGTGGGGGGAGGGAAGGCCGGAGCCCCGGGTCCCGCCCCGCCCCGGTGGGCGCGGTGGCTCAGTACGCCCGGCCGCGCATCCTGCGCCACCACATCAGGGCCCCGCCGATCAGCAGGATCCCGAAGGCTCCCGCACCCGCGGACGCGGCGATCAGGGTGGTGTCGTCGGAGCCCCCGGTCCCGGCCGGCCGCAACGCGTCACCGAGCTGGTTGCGTACGTCGTTGCCGCTGTCCACGCCTTCGGCGAGCGGACCGCGCGACCCCTCCGTCGGGTTGGCCAGATACGGGAACGAGGCGCCGAACTCCTTGTCGTTGGCATCGACCGCGTCACCGAGGTCGTTCGCCGCGCCGACCAGCTCGCCCTCGACGACCTGGAGCGCCGCGTCGATCACGTCGTCCGTCAGCCGGCGTCCGTTGGGGAAGCCCGCGTTGTCGCCGTCCAGTACACCGAGCCGCTTCGGTTCGGCCGCCGGCTCGATCGACGTGTTGAGGCGCAGCATCTCCGACGGCGTCACGTGCGGCGGCTGGTTGAGCCCTTCGACGCCCTTGAGGAAGACGTCGACGAGGTCGTTGCGCGGTTCGGCGGGCGCCTCGATCTTGTAGATCGCCTCGATGAGCTTCGGCAGTTCCGGGTTTGTGACGTTCTTCAGGAACCGCGCGTCGTCCCACGGCGCGGACGCGTTGAATGTGTCCTTGTCCTTCAGCGGGTTGACGACCTCGTTCACCAGCGGATTGCCCAGCCGCGACACCTGGGTGAACTGTCCCTTGGCGTTCTTGCGCTGGGTCGTGGACCAGATACCGACGACCGGCTGGTCCGCCGACTCGGTGATCATGTCCGTCGGCACCTGGAGGGCCAACGAGTTGACGTTGTACCCCTTGAGGGTGTCGTTGCCGACCTCGGAGAGGTTCCCGCCGTACAGCAGGTCGAAGACGCGCAGGTCCAGGAAGAACGGGTCGTCGGCCTGCCCGGCGAACGTCGTGGCGCCGCTCGCCAGTTCGTGCACGGCCTGCTCGCGGAGCGTGTCGTAGTCCGGCATGGACGCCTTGCCGACGTTCGACGGCGCCACCGGGACGTCGTCCGCGATCTTCGTACGGGACACCAGGTGCTGGTCCTTCAGCTTCAGCAGCTCGATGTCGTAGGTCTGTGTGATGTTGAGGTCCGGGTCGTCCAGACCGGTGACCGGGCCCGTGTTGTAGAGGAACGTCTTCTTGTTCTTCGTATGTGTCCTGAAGGTGTAGCGGAACAGCAGCTCGCCCTGCGCGTCGCCGTTGGTGTCGATGTGGATGTCGTACTGCGCGTCCTCGGCGAACGTGAAGAAGTTCGGTCCGCCGGCCGGCTCCTCGAACGGGATCCAGTTCGCGATGATCGTCGTCGTGTCCGGCTTGTCGGGGCTGACGAACGCGTACAGGTCGGTGTTGTCGTACTGCGGAGTGCCCGAGATCAGCGGGGCCTCCCGGTGACTGGAGGCGGAGGCCGCCCCCGGTTCCAGCGCTGCCGTGCCGGCGGCGGCGAGCCCACCGGCGGCCAGCGCGCCACAGATCAGGGTCGCGAGGCTCCTGCGTCCCGCGCCGGTCCTGGAGTTAGGTGTCATGCCGTCCGTCCTCAGTGCCAACTTGTGTGACGCACCGGGATTCGGAGCCGTGCCCGGCCCGGATTGGTCGGGAGGCGAAAACGTCTCGACGGGTCCGCCGCGACTGAACGCCCGGAGCATTTCTCGCTGTTCGACCCGCGTTTTCGGTCCGCTGATCCGTAATTCCCCTCCGGGGGCACGTTCGCTGCGCGTGCCCCGGGTGACCGGGTGGCCCGAAGGGGCCGGGAGAGGGGGGTGCGCGTTGGAGGCGGACGAGCTTCTGGTGCGGGTGGCAGGGGGCGACCAGAAGGCATTCGAGGCGCTGTACGGACTGGTGTCCGGGCCGGTGTACGGACTGGTACGAAGAGTGGTGCGCGACCCCGCCCAGTCGGAGGAGGTCGTACAGGAGGTGCTGCTCGAACTCTGGCGCTCCGCCGCCCGGTTCGACCCGGAGCGGGGCAGCGCACTGTCCTGGGTGCTCACCCTCGCCCACCGCCGGGCCGTCGACCGGGTGCGCAGCGCCCGCGCGGCAGGCGAGCGCGAGCAGCGCGAAGCCGCCCGGCGCGGCAGCGGGCCCGCGTTCGACCAGGTCGCCGAGGAGGTCGAGGCCGGCCTCGAACGCGAATGGGTCCGCCGCTGTCTGGACCGGCTCACCGCGCTGCAGCGGCAGTCGGTCACCCTCGCCTACTACGACGGCTACACCTACCGCGAGGTGGCCGAGCGGCTCTCCCTGCCGCTCGGTACGGTCAAGACACGCATGCGCGACGGCCTGACCCGACTGCGCCACTGCCTGGGAGGTGCCGCATGAGCTTCCTGGACCGGTTGTCGGGCCGCGGGGGCCGCGGGGACCTCCACTCGCTGGCCGCCCCCTACGCGCTCGACGCACTCGAACCCGCCGAACGCGTCCGTTTCGAGAGGCATCTGACGTCCTGCCGCCGTTGCGCCGCCGAGGTACGCGTCCTCGCCGAGGACGCCGTCCGCCTCGCCTGGTCCACGGCCGCCCCCGCGCCACCCGCCCTGCGCGACCGGGTCATGGCCGCCGTACGGACCACTCCACAGGACCCCGCCCCCGTTCCGGCCCCGGCCCCCGGATCCCAGGAGCAGACGGGCGCGCGTGCACCGCAACTCCCGCCCCACGTATGGGGGACCGGGCCGGTGCCGCAGACCGGAGGGCGACGCGGGATGCCGCTGTTCGTACCCTTCGCGACGGCCACCGCCGCCGCTGCCCTCGTCGTCGCCGCGCTGTTCGCCGTCCAGGCGAACCAGACCCAGGACCGACTGACCGCCGAACGGGACCGGGCGCGTGAGATCGCCCACGTTCTCGCCGCTCCGGACGTCCTCGCGAGCAACGGCCGCGACGCGCGGGGCGGCACGATCGGAGTGATCGCTTCCGCATCGGAACGGAGTGCCGTCGTCACCCTCGGCGGATACGACAACCCGCCGAACGGACGTGTGCGTCAGCTCTGGCTCATGCGCCCCGGCGCACAACCACGCTCCCTCGGGCTCTTCGAGAGCGACGCGCCCCTCGTCGCCTCCGACCTCGACATCTCCGCGACGTCACTCGCCGTAACCGTCGAGCCGGGCGGAGGATCGTCGCAGCCCACAACTCAGCCGATCGTTCAACTCGCCCTGAAAGGGGTTGGATTCGGAGAGTAACCATCGAGTGTTCGTCAACCTCCTTATGGGGAAGGTGAATCCTGCGACCGAGACACGCGAGTGCCCGGACGGGGCGATAGGGTTAACCTGCCCGGGGCCGGGTGGACTCGTACGGGTGGAGAGTGACATGGATCAGATAACGGTGCGCAGCAGGGCCAGGGTCCCTGCGATCACCTGCGGGAGCAGCGCGACCAGTACGCGCCTGGACCGCCACCTCTCGGTGCTGGCGGGACCCGCCGTCCCGCAGCGGGAGGCGGCCGAGGCGACGTCGCTGATGCGCGAACTGACAGCGCGTGACAGGCGCGACCGCGGAGCCGAGGGTTCACGGGCACGGACGAGCCGCGTCTCGCTCTTCGCCCCGCTGCGCCGGCTGCGCCGCTCGCTCCTCGGCAGCCGCTAGTCCCGCGTCCGCGTCCGGACGGGTCCACCGTCCCGGCGTCGCACACCGCGCACGCGCCGCCCATCACCCCACGGCGCGCGGCGCCGCCCGTCGGTGCGCTCCGGCACAAGCACGTCGTCCTCCTCCGGCACCCCTCTCGGTACCTCGTTTCCGGTCGCGTTCCTCCCGGCGCCCCGATCCACCCGGCAGTGATCCGGGGGCGCGCGGGCTTCTGCCGTCCCGTCCCCGGATCCTGTGGTTCCCGGCGCCGGCCCCTGCCGCCCCCCGGCCTGTGCTCGTGAGCCTCACGGCCTCCCGTGCGGCGTGAGCCTCACGGCCTCCCGTGTGTGTACTGCCGTACCGCGAGCGGAACGAACACCGCGAGCAGTACCGCGCACCAGACCAGCGACCCCGCGACCGGGTGTGCCATGGGCCAGGCCGTCCCTCCCGGCGCGGGAGCGTTGCCGAAGAGGTCCCGCAGTGCCGTCGCCACCGCGCTGATCGGGTTCCACTCCGCGACCGTGCGCAGCCAGCCCGGCAGCCCCTCGGTCGGGATGTACGCACTGGACAGCAACGGCAGCAGGAACGTCGCGCCGCCCAGTTGGCCGGCCGCCTCCTCGTTCCGGGTGAGCAGGCCGAGGAAGATCCCGACCCACACGCACGCGAACCGGAACAGCATCAACAGCGCGAAGGCGCACACCGCCTCCAGCGCGCCGCCCTCCACCCTCCAGCCCACGGCGAGCCCCACCAGCAGGAACAGCACCGTCCCGGCGGCCGTCGCCACCACGTCCGCCACCGCCTGCCCCAGCGGCACGGCCGCCCTGCTCACCGGCAGCGTGCGGAACCGGTCCGTCACCCCGCGGTGGACGTCCTGCGCCGACTGGAACATGCCGGTCATCACCCCGCCCGCCGCGGTCGCCGCCAGTATCCCGGGGACCAGGAAGGACCGGTACGCCTCGCCCGGCACGGCCAGGGCACTCCCGAAGACGTAGCCGAAGAACAGCAGCATGCTGACCGGCATGACCTGGGTGAGGATCAGCAGGCCCGGATTGTTGCGCATCCGCCGCAGCTGCCGGCCGAGCATCGCGGTACCGTCGTACGCCAGTGCGCTCATACGGCACGCTCCTTGTCGTCGGTGAGGTTCGGGGAGCCGGTGGGGTGCCCGGAGGGGATGTCCGCCGGCCGTTCGGTCAGCCTCAGGAACACCTCGTCGAGGGTGGGCGACCGCAGGCTCGCGTCCAGCAGTGGTACGCCCGCCGCGTCCATCGCGCGGACGACGAGGGGCAGCGTGAGCGTGGGGTCCTTGGCGACCGCGCCGACGGCCCCGCGCTCGTGGTCGAGCCGCGGCTCGGCGCCGGTGAGCCGGTCCAGCACACCGGCCGCCGTCACCAGGGCGTCCGGGTCTCCGACCACGACCTCGGCGAACGCCCCGACGAGTGACTTGAGTTCGGCCGGCGAACCGGTGTGCTCGACCCGGCCGCGGTTCACCAGGGCGATGTCGTCGGCGAGTTGGTCCGCCTCCTCCAGGTACTGCGTCGTGAGCAGCACGGTCGTGCCCTGCCCGGTCAGTTCGCGCACCACCTCCCAGATCAGGTTCCGGCTGGCGGGGTCGAGCCCGGTGGTCGGCTCGTCCAGGAATAACACGTCGGGCCGGCGGATCAGGCTTGCCGCCAGGTCCAGTCGGCGCCGCATGCCGCCGGAGTAGCCGGATGCGGGACGGTCGGCCGCCTCGGCCAGACCGAAGCGGCCGAGTAGCGCGGCGGTCTGCCCGGCGGCCTCCCGCACCCGGTGCAGCCGGGCGAACAGCAGCAGGTTCTGGCGGCCGGTGAGGTCCCCGTCGATCGAGGTCTCCTGCCCGGTGACGCCGATCCTGCGCCGTACGGCCGCGGCCTCCCGGACCAGATCGTGGCCCGCGATCCTGGCGGAGCCCGCGTCGGGGCGCAGCAGCGTGGTGAGCAGTCGTACGGCGGTCGTCTTGCCCGCGCCGTTCGGTCCGAGGATGCCGCAGACCGTGCCCTCGGCCACCGCCAGATCCAGTCCGCGCAGGGCATGGACCTCCCCGAAGCGCCTCTCCAGACCCTCACTAAGTACAGCGTACGTAGTTGTCATGGGGAGACCATAGCGCACTACGTACGGTGTACGTAACTAAGATGGTGAGCGAGGTGATGAACCATGGCGGGCCGAGCGGCCGAACCCCACGTGATCTGGGCGCGCCCCGAGCGCACGGGCCGTGGGCCGAGGCCGGCGTACACCCGCGCCGACATCGCCGCGGCATCGGTGAGGATTGCTGACGCCGAGGGCCTGGACGCGGTGTCGATGCGCCGCGTCGCCACCGAGCTGGGCTGCGGCACCATGTCGCTGTACAACTACGTCCCCCGCAAGGAGGACCTGTTCGAGCTGATGGTGGACGCTGTCAGCGGCGAGCACGAGCTGTGGGAGCCGAGCGGCGACTGGCGCGCCGACATGCTCCGGGTGGCCCACCAGACGCGTGACCTGATGCACCACCACCCGTGGCTGCCGCGGCTGATGTCACCGGTCTACGGCTTCAGCCCCAGCGCCCTGCGCTACCTGGAACACTGCCTGGTCTGCCTGGACCCGCTCGAGACCACCTACGGTACGAAGATGGAGCTGGTCGCGATGCTGAACGCCGTCGTGACGATGTTCGTCACCAGCGAACTGGCCGCCGCCGAGCGCACCCGATCGCTGCCCTGGTCGGAGCAGCAGGAGAACGCGATGCGGATCGCCTACCTGGGCGGCCGGATCGCGACCGGTGAGTATCCGCGGATGGCGGCGGCGTTCGCGGAGGACGCGGGCCCGATCGATCTGGAGGCGGTACTCGAGCGGTCGCTCGGCCGGGTGCTCGACGGTTTCACCCCCCGACCCTGACCCTGCTCGAATGGGGCGGCCCGGTGTCAGAGGAGGGGGAGCTGGCCCTCCGGACCCTCCTCGTGGGTGTTCAGTACCGAGGCGGGCCGACGTGCGGACCGCGGCACCGGGAAGACGCCCGCCTTGTGCAACTCCGCCGACGTGATGGGGTCGGATCTCGCCGCTTCCGTCAATGCGGACTGCTGTGGGCGCAGTTCGGCGAGGAGCGCCAGGACCGTGATCAGCTCCAGGAGCTCCGACGTCCAGGTCTGCGGCCAGCCTGCCGGACGGATCGCCTCCAGCGTCCCCGGCTCGGCCTCCTCCGTGCGGGCCGCGCACCACTGCTCCAGCACCGGGACCCCGGCCATCTCGTAGTCCCAGGCCGCCGGCGGCACCGGCGAGATGCGGCCCTCGTCGAAGAACAGGGCCTCCTCGTCGCGGTCGTACCGGACGGTCGGCGGGCGGGGCGGGAGCGGGGCGCGGACGTAGGGGCGGCGTCCGCCCGGGAGCCGGGGGCGCTCCCCGTCGCGCCGCATCAGCCACAGCATCCGGCGTCCCGCCTCCACACCCGCGTCCCACGCACCGACGTCCCCGGTGAGCGGCACCGCGGGCCCTCCGGGGCCGGGCCGCCCCACGGCCATCATCCAGGCGAGCACGTCGACGGCCGGCACCTCCCGGCCGAGGCGTGCCGTGAGGTGCCCGGACAGGCCCGGGGCGAGGTTCGGCTCCGCGCCCCCGGGCCGGCGGTACAACGGGCGGACCCGGCCGGGACGGAGCACCGGCAGCAGGGATGTGGCGAGGAGCTGAGGACCGGTGGTGTCACCGGCGTCACCGGCGTCACCGGCGTCGCCGGTGCCGGCGGCGCCGCCCCGCGTGTGTCCGCCCCGTGTACGTGTCCCGCGTCCCGCGGCGGCCCCGGTCTCGACGAGGAAGATCTGCCGCTCGTCCGCCACCCGCCACAGCTCGGGGCGGGCCGCGTCGATCAGCCGCTGGTCGGGAATCAGCCACTGTTCGTCGAAGGGGGAGCGCAGCACACGGACCGGCTCCGGGCACGGACCCGAGGCGCGGGCCAGCCGCTCCGTGCCGCCCGACCGGCCCGGAAGCTGCCCCACCGCCGTGTGCCCGGTCCGTGAGCGGGTCGGCTGCAACAGGGCCTCCCTGACCGGTCCCGTGGCCTTCATCAGGATGCCCCAACGGGCTTTCAGAGCCGCTGGATCGGGTGCCGCCGGCCATCCCCGGCCGAGCCGTGGCGATGCGACGGACCACGGCATGAGGTCCGCCAACAGCGGAGCGTCGTCGTACGTCACGCTGGGCATCGTACGACCTGACGGGCGGGCGGGATCAGGTGGCTTCCAGGGTCACCGTGAAGGAGAAGCGGTCGCCCCGGTAGTTGATCACGGCCACGTCCAGAGGGCTGTCGTCGGTGCCGTAGGTGATGCCGGTGTAGTGCAGGATCGGGCTGAGCAGCGGGACCCGGAGCAGTCGGGCCGTCTCCGGATCCGCGAGCCGCGCCTCCACGGTGTCCGTGATGCGGCTGATGTCCGCCCCGACGACGTCCCGCAGCACCTTGGTCATCGGCCAGCGCCGCAGATCCTCCAGGTCGATCCGGGCGGCGAGTTCCGGACGGACGTAGTTGCGGGCGTGGTTGGTCGGCTCGCCGGTCTTCTCGTCGCTGCGCAGCCGGTGGTAGGCCGCCGCCTCCGTCAGTCCGGGGAGGTACTCGGCGAGTTCGGCCGGCACCGGCGCGGTGCCGTGCTCCAGCAGCTCGGTCGTCATACCGGACTGCTGGGCCACGATCGCGTCCACCGACCCCAACAGCCGCACCGGGGCGCCCCGGAGGGCATCGGGCTCGATGAACGTGCCGCGCCGGCGGTGCCGGGTGATCAGCCCTTCGTCCTCCAGTTCCTTCAGTGCCTGCCGCATGGTCAGCACACTCACTCCGTAGTGCCCCGCCAACTGTTCCTCGGTGGGCAGGCGCAGCGGGTCCCGGGGCGAGCGGCCGAGGATCGAGGCACGCAGCGACTGCGACACCTGGTACCAGAGCGGCAACTTGCGGTTCAGGACGATCGAATCCGGGGCGAAGGAGGTCACGGGCTATCCGTACCGGTCGGGAACGTTCAGTGCAATGTGAGGTGCAGGGATGCGTCGACACCGGCTGTGGCACCCGGAATCGAACCGGGCCACCCCGGGCCACCCGGACTACCTCGTGCGAAAGTGACGCTCGATGCCCTGCCACACGTCGTCGTAGCGCTGCTGCAGATGCTCCGCGCGTGCCGCCTGCGGTGTCAGGGACACCGGCCAGCGTGTCTCGAACATGAACGCGAGACCGTCGTCGATCTTCTGCGGGCGCAGCTCGGCGGCGCTCGCCTTCTCGAACGTCTCCCGGTCCGGCCCGTGCGCCGACATCATGTTGTGCAGCGAGCCGCCGCCCGGCACGAACCCCTCCGCCTTCGCGTCGTAGGCGCCCTCGATCAGGCCCATGTACTCGCTCATCACGTTCCGGTGGAAGTACGGCGGCCGGAAGGTGTCCTCGCCCACCAGCCAGCGCGGCGCGAACACCACGAAGTCCACACCCGCCAGTCCCGGCGTATCGCTCGGCGCCGTCAGCACGGTGAAGACCGACGGGTCCGGATGGTCGTACGAGATGGTGCCCATCACATTGAAGCGGCGCAGATCGTAGGCGTACGGCACATGGTTGCCGTGCCAGGCGACGACATCCAGCGGAGAGTGGCCGTAGGTGGCCGACCAGAGGTTGCCGCAGAACTTGTTCACCACCTCCACCGGACGCTCGACGTCCTCGTACGCGGCGACGGGCGCCCGGAAGTCCCGTGCGTTCGCCAGACCGTTGGCGCCGATGGGGCCGAGGTCGGGAAGCCGGAAGGCGGCGCCGTAGTTCTCGCACACATAGCCGCGGGCCACATCGTCCAGAAGCTCCACACGGAAGCGCACCCCACGGGGAATCAGCGCGATGTGCCCCGGCTCCACATGCAGCAGTCCGAACTCGGTCCGCAGCACCAGCCCGCCCTCCTCCGGGACGATCAGCAGTTCACCGTCGGCATCGCTGAACACCCGGTCCATCGACGTGTTCGCGTGGTAGAGGTGCACCGCCATGCCGGCGCGCTGGGTGACGTCGCCGTTGCCGCCCAGCGTCCACAGGCCGGCCAGGAAGTCCGTGCCCTCGGCCGGTGCGGGCAGCGGGCTCCACCGCAGGCGGTTGGGGTCGGGCACCGTCTGGTTGAAGGGCGCGCTGCGGATCGCCCCGTTGCCCGTGCGGGTGAACGCCGGGTGCGCGGCCGACGGACGGATCCGGTACAGCCACGAACGGCGGTTGTGGGCCCGCGGCTCGGTGAACGCCGTGCCGCTCAGCTGTTCCGCGTACAGCCCGAGCGGGGCGCGCTGAGGCGAGTTGCGTCCCTCGGGCAGGGCGCCCGGGACCGCCTCGGAGCTGTGCTCGTTGCCGAAACCGGAAAGGTGGCCGAGTCCCTCGGCGGCCTTGCGCGCTCCCCCACGCTCGAATGCGCTCGCGCGGGCGGTGCCCCCATCGCTCATCTTCGCTGCTCCCTTGCGTGCGATTCCTATGCAACACCGTAGGATTGTGATTTCCGCGGCGCAAGAGGGCCACGCGACATCACTTCGTGCGGCGCGGCGGTCCCCGCCCCCTGGATGCCGCTCGCCCCACTCCGGCCCCGCACCCACTTCGGCCCCGCCCCCGCCCGACTGTCGCCCTACTCCCATAGTGCCCCCCGCCCTCCTCTCGACGGAGGACACGGAACCCGACTCCAGGGGGATCCGCGTGACCGGATGCCTGTTCTAAGCTCCCCCGCATGGCGTGGACGGGGAGGCTGGTCACCGCGCTCGCGGTCTGTGGCGTACTGCTGGCCGGATCCGCGGGCTGCGGCTCGCGTGCTGCCCAGGAACAGGAACAGGAACAGGAACAGAGCGCCGGGTCGCCGTCGCCGGTGGGCAAACTCCTGGAGGAGCGGGACGACGAGGGCCGGCCCTACCGCGAGGTGGACGAGGAGGACGCCCCCGAGGTCGGCGTAGAGGTCACGCCCGACACCGACGGGGGCTGGGACGTACGGCTGCGCGTGCGCAACTTCCGCTTCTCGCCGGACGGCACCGCCGACCGGGCGGTGCCCGGCCGCGGCCTCGCGCACCTCTACGTGAACGACCGGCTCGTCGCCCTGCTGCGCACGCCCGGTCACCACCTCTCCCCGCACACCGTCCGGCGCGGCACGCACCAGGTCACCGTCCGCCTCTACGCGGACGACGAATCGGTGTGGGCGGTGGGCGGAAAGCCGGTGGAGAGCACGGCCGACATCACGGTCTCGGAACCGAGCCCCACCACTACCCCGACCGCGACAGAGCGAGGGGCGGCAGACCCCGACCCCGCCGGGGGCCGGGGTTCACCCGACCAGGACCGAAGGGCAGGATGAAGCCCGTTCCCGTCCCCCACGCGACCTTCCTCCGCCGCGTGCCCGTGCAGCGCCGCAGCACCGAACGACTGGCCAGAATTCCCGGACGCCTGCGCCGCGCTCGAAGCCGTCGCGCGTGATCTCCACAGCCAGGACGGTCTCCTGCCCCGCCTTCATGCCCCAGCCGCGGCGGTACATCATCCACAGGAACGACGACCTGATCCACGTCAAGCCGTGTTCGTGACCCCTTTTTCGTTCGGCTTGGCGGATCCACCTGAGCAGGACCACCCGTCGTGGTGACGGACCAGCTCGAACTGCTCAGCCGATCGGCCAGTGGGCAGGACCGGGCGTGTTCCAGCCTGCCACGTGATCCAGGGCCCACTGTGAGCTGTGAGCGGGGTTCAGTCCGTCGCTCCATCGGCCAGGAAGGCGCTCAGACCGTCGAGCCGGCAGCAGCGTAAGCCCACTGGGCATACTGCTCGGGGGTGGTCCACGCCCGCCACACCTTCACCGCGGGGGCGTCCAGCGTGCGAGTCAGCTGGTAGGAGAAGCCGCCGGCCGGGGTGGGCTGCCCACGGCGTCCGGCGGCGCGGAGCGAGACGCCGGGTCGCGGCATCACCCTGATGGACCAGAGCAGGACGTCCCGTCGAAACCCCTGACAGGCTTCCATCGCCCGCAGGCGCGCTCGAGCAGTGGGCCGTCAACGCCGTGATCGCGGGGCGCCAGTGCGTTCCGTGGCTGCCGGCGGTCGCCATGCGCATCCACCGGGGCGATGCGACGATCATCGGTAACCGGCAGCCGACCGCATACGGGCCCGAGCCCGCCGAGGGTCCCGGCTCGGAGGTCACTGGTGCCGTGCCCCGATGACCTGAGCCGAGGTGAGAAGCCCAGTGATCAGCAGGAGGTTCGTCCTTCAGGCCACTCTGGCAGGCGGAACGTCACTCATTTCCGTTCCTGGTACGGCGATGCCGCGGGCTTCGCCGACGGAAGCAGAAGTCCTCGATCCGGCGGCGATACGGAAGTACGTGGCCGAACTTGTGATACCCCCCGTCATGCCGCTGGACAGCCGGGTCGGCCGGGACATCTACACGATCGGCATCCGGCAGTTCCGGCAGCAGGTGCTTCCCCCGGGCATGCCGGCCACAACCGTGTTCGGATACGGCTCGACCGGGCACCCCGAGACGTTCCACTCTCCCGCCTTCACCATCGAAGCCCGGTACGGACGAGCGGCTCAGGTCAGGTGGGTCAATCAACTGGTCGACACGAACGGCGGACATCTGCCGCATCTGCTGCCGGTCGATCCCGCACTCCACTGGGCGAACCCGCCGGGCGGGGCCAAGTCGCGGGACTCCCGCCCCACGTTCACCTCGACACCCGGGCCGTACGGCGGACCGGTTCCCGTCGTCACCCACCTGCACGGCGGGGCGAACACGGAGGAGAGCGACGGATACGCCGAGGCCTGGTACCTGCCCGACGCGCAGGGCATTCCCCGGGGTTACGCCCGAGTCGGTTCCTTCTACGAGGAGTTCGCGAAGAAGTCCGAGGCGAAGTTCGGTGTGCCCTGGGGCCCGGGCGAGGCCGTCTTCCACTACGCCAACCACAGCCGGGCCGCCACCATGTGGTTCCACGACCACACCCTGGGCATCACCCGGCTGAACGTGTACGCCGGAATGTCGGGCTTCTACCTGCTGCGCGGCGGGCCGTCGGACCTGGGGGAAAGTGTTCTGCCCGGCCCCGCGCCGAGGCTCGGTGACCCGCCCGGCACGCGCTACTACGAGATCCCGGTCGTCATCCAGGACCGCTCGTTCCGCACCGACGGGACCCTGTTCTATCCAGCGAGCCGGGCGCTCTTCGACGGGTTCAAGGGCCCTTATGTGCCGGGCAGCGACATACCGCCGATCTGGAACCCGGAGTACTTCGGCAACGCGATGGTCACCAACGGCAGGACCTGGCCGGTGCTGCCCGTGGAGCCGCGCCGATACCGGTTCCGGTTCCTCAACGGCTGCAACGCACGTACCCTGGTCCTGAAGATCGCCACCGATGGATTGGCCCGCAGGCCGGTACCGGCAAAGTTTTCCCTGTGGCAGGTCGGAAGCGACGGAGGCTTCCTGCCCGCACCCGTTCGGCGCGACCAACTGCTGCTCGCCCCGGCCGAACGCGCCGACGTCGTCGTCGACTTCTCCTCGACCCCGGTCGGCACGGAGCTGTACCTGATCAACGAGGGACCGGACGCCGTGTTCACGGGAGGCACGGTCGGGACCGACTTCCCCGCGGCGAACCCGAAGACCACCGGGCAGGTCATGAAGTTCGTGATCAAACCACTCGTCACGGCGGACACCTCGACGCCTCCCGCACAGCTCACGCTGCCCCCCTTCGAGCCCCTGGGTGCAGCAGACCGCACCCGACAGGTCAGTCTCGGCGAGGTGGCCTCGGCCCGCGTGCCGGGCGTGAGCCCCCGCGAAGTTCTGCTCGGCGTGATCGGCCCGAACGGCAAACCGAAACTACTGGGATGGGGCGACCCCATCACGGAGAACCCCGCCGTGGGATCGACGGAGATCTGGGAGATCCACAACCTGACGCAGGACGCCCACCCCATTCACATACACGAAGTGCAGTTCCAGGTCGTCGACCGGCAAACGCTCCCGGCCGGCGGCCGTCGCCCCCCGGAGGCGTGGGAGCGCGGCTTCAAGGACACAGTGCTCGCCTATCCGCAGGAGACGACCCGGGTCAAGGTGCGCTTCGGTCAGGCGGGCCGGTACATGTGGCACTGCCACCTCCTGGAACACGAGGACAACGAAATGATGCGTCCCCTGCACGTCGGCCCAGCCTGACACTCGACCAGAAGACCGCTGGAACCCGCTGCCGTGGACTCACGGCACGTCCGGCGCCGGAGCGAGGCCCGTCGGGCACGACGCACCCCAGTTGGTCTCGAACGGGGTACTTCTTGACGCCCGTCCCAGCGAACCCACGCTGCCACGTGACCCATGTGCGGCAGCCGGCCGTTCGGCGAGTGTGCTCGGTCACGGGTGCAGGTGCGCCATGAATCGGTCCTCGGCCGGATACGGCCGTACCTTGGGCAGCAGTCGGTCCGCGGAGTCCTGGTTGCCGCTGCTGACGAGTGCGTGGATCTCACGGGCGAGTGGAGTCACGTCGCTGATGGAGACCGTCCACTCGTCCGCGTATCGCCGTACGGCCTCACCGGAGAGCCCGAGCTGCAGCGAGCGGTACGGCACGGGCTGCAGGCGCAGATCGCGCTCGGGGTCCCACCGGACGCGGGTCGGTGCACGCTTCAACTGGCTTTGCCATGTGTCGCGGTCGGAGTGCAGTCCGGGTGCGTAACTCGACAGGCACGCGTTCCGCAGCGCCCACTCGAAGCCGTCCCGAGCGATCTCGACGGCGACGATGGTCTCCTGCCCCGCCTTCGTGCCCCAGCCGCAGCGGTACATCATCCACAGGAACGACGGCTTGACCCAGGTCATCCGGTCCCGCTTCCACATGTCGGGAAATCGACCTTCCAGGGCGGCGGGCAGGCCGATTTCCGGGGAGTACGCCTGGTAGACGGTGATCGTGGATGCTGTGTAGGCCGCGCGGATCCCGCGTTGCGGTTCTTCCATGGCATACAGCGTGGAGGCGCCCAGTGGGCGCGGCCACTGATTTTCAACGGCCGTTCATGTCAGCGGAGAGCCGGCCGAAGCACGGGTGCCGGTGTCATGGCCGTCGTCTTGAAGCAGGGGCTCGCGCGGCCGGCTACCGGGTTTCATTTGCAGTGCTCCGGCCTTCAGGCCGGGGGTGAAGCGAATCGTGTGACTGCGGCGCGGAGCGTCGCGGTGGCGTTCCGGCGGAGCCGGACAGTGCGGCCACCGAGGGTGAGGCGGGGAACGGATGTTCCCGGCGACATCCGGTGTGGATCGTT
>NZ_JBHSPC010000062.1:0-3455 GCF_042656345.1 Streptomyces incanus | reverse complement strand
ATCTGGATCAACGACCTCATACCGACGACCTGCTGATCACGACCTCACACAGGCCCTAGGCGGCTTGCAGAATCGCTGCTGCTGCACCCAGCGCTCACGGTGTCAGGACATTCAATCTCTGCCACGAAGATGTGCGGCGCATGAACCCGCCTGTCTGCGACGGCCGACGTCGCGCTGGAGTGGGCCGAGCTGGATCTGTCAGTCCCGCCCGTCCACGAATCCGGCTCCGAGGGTGAGAGCGGCGTGGAGAACCACTCATGAAGTGGCATTGCGGTCCCGCATCCTCTCGGCGACCCACGTCGCGCCGACCAGCAGGGTGAACAGCGGGGCGCCAATTATCCCCGGCAGAAGGACGTCATGAGACTTGGCAGTGCGATGGCCCAGCCCGTGGCCAGATCGCGGGTCAGGAGTGGCGGACGCCTACTGGGCACGGGGTTCTTGAACAAAATCCAGAGCAGGTGCAGCCGGCAATCCGTCAGATGCCGGGTCTGATCCCGCCCGCCACTTGGGTTACTCCCCTGCGCGCAATGTGCCGGAGCGCTGATCAGCGGTTGATGGACTGGATCTCCTGGACGGTGACCGCCTGGTCGTTGCCGAAGGTGCCGTCGGGCAGGTCGCCGCCGGCGCCGCCGGTGCCGGTCCAGGCGATCTCCCAGGTGATGGTGGCCTGCATCTTGTAGGTGCCGTCGCCGGAGGAGCGGAGGTACTTGATTCCGCAGGGCGGGGTTTGGTCGGCCTTGCCCTTGGCGTAGGGCTCACCGATGGAGTCGTCGGCGTTGATGGTGCACTCGCCGGAGGCCGGGTAGGTCTCGGCGTCCTCGGTGCCCGGCTTCAGTGTGAGGGACACCGGCTTGGCGGTCGTCGTGGCCTGGAGGGCGAAGCCGGGGACGTTGAGGGCCGCCGTGGCCTGGACCTCGTCGAAGACGGCTCTGTCGAGCCAGGCCCAGGTCGGCAGATTCACCTTGGTGGTCTCTTCGGGGGCGAGGCTTACCTCGGTGTCGGGAAGCTGCATGTGCTGGTAGGCGAGGGCGGCGAGTATCTCCGGGGTGATGGCCTCCTCGTACCGGGGCGGCGGGGCCTCGCCGTTGTCGACCCAGAAGGGGAGGTCGGTGCAGGAACTCCGCTTGAGTACGTCGGGCTCGTTGGGATTCTCGACACCGGCCCAGAACATCCCCTCGCCGTCCTTCTCGACGTTGTAGTCCTTGTAGCCGGGGGTGTCGGTCCAGCCGTACTCGTCCTCGTAGTGGCGCTTCGTCTCGCCGATCGCCGAGCCTGCGTGCCCAGTCATGCCGGGTGCGCTCGCGGCGTTCTCGATGTCCTTGGACATCTTCTTCTTGAAGTCCTTGGCACCGAGGTAGGGGGCGTACCAGCAGGGTGGTGGAGCCCAGGTGACGTCGGAGGACGTCACGTTTCCCGTACTGCCGTTCTTGGCGACGGAGCCGGAGTACTGGATGCGTGCGGCGGCGTAGATGCCGGTGTCGTTGCCCCCGCCAGACTGCTCCGTACTGGCTCCCTTATCGGAACCCACCGGTTTCGCGGCGTAAGCGGGTTCAGTGAGGACGAGGGTGCTGAGGACCAGCGTCAGTGTCGCGGTGCCGATGAATGTGCGAAGCGCCCCCCTCACTGGCACTTCGCCGCCTTCGTCTCGACAAACACCTTGGACGCCTGCCACAGGCCGTCTCCGGTGGGGTACTTGACCATGATGATCTTGTAGTAGTCGAAGTCCTCGATGCTGGGCTCGGTCTCGAGGACCTTCTCGGTTTTGATTTCCTTGCCGTAGAACTTGCCCGAGTCCGCACAGAACGCCACCTCCACCGACGTGCCGTTCGCGGCGGACCGAGTGGCGACGTCGTAGTGGCGCAGTGTGCCGGTGGCGGTCCAGCCGCCGTCGATCCAGGCGTCGATCTGTGTCTTCGCGTACTTCAGGCCATCGCCTGTCGAGTAGGCGACCACAGATGCGTCCTTGGTCGTGCGCTTGTCGATGCCCCGGTAGATGGCTCGGAAGAAGTTGGCCGCGTCGGACATGGCAGCCGCCTCGTTCTCGTCCTTCGGCTTCTCCCAGTCGAAGACCAGGTTCATGTCCGCGGGCAGGGACACGTCCACGCCGTCCGGCTTGTCCTCCGCCGGTGCTCCCGAGGGATCCGCAGACTTCGTCGGCGTCTCTGTGCGCTGGTCGGCCCCGGCGATCTTGTCAGCGGCCTTCCCGTTGTCGTCCCCGCCTCCGCAGGCGGTCAGTAGCAGGGTTGCGGCGGCGGCGAACGCGGCAGCAACGGGCAAAGGGCGGCGCTTCACAGTGGGCTCCCCGTGAGACGGAAGTTCAATCAAGGGAACTGACGATATCGGTGGTGTTCTCGGTTTCGCCACAGCGAACTACCTGAGGAAATAGGGGAAATGACGGCTTCCGGGAAGGTCGATGGGCGCGTACGACGGGAGACTGAGCATTCTCAGCGCTGACGCTCCAGAGTGAGGACGGCGAAGAGTGACGATGGGCGGTTCAGGCTGCATCGGGGCCTGCGGAAGATCCGCCAGGACTTGAGTCCTGCGGCACTCCGTTCGACCGGTGCTCGTGCCACCGGCAACGCCCGGTTCATCGTCCGCCGGGTCGGTGTGAGTTATCGGCAGGGCGGGCGTCTGACCAGTATGGTCACCCAAGGGTCGGCTCCGATGCAGGCGTGGCCGGCGAGGACGGGGATGCCCCGGCGTTCGCGGATCCGGATGACCCGGTGGGTGCGGGCCGCAGTGAGGACGTGCCCGGGACCGGTCTCTCGCAGGACCGTGACCTTGTAATGGAGTATGAGGAATCCTGTCTGACGGTGCGGCGCGCTGCCGGGTGCTTCGTGGGCGCAGGGTGATCGTCACCGTGTACGGCCAGGGGCCTTGGGGATGATCCGCTGCCGGAGCCGAAGGTGTCCGTCGGTGAGTGATCGCATGCCACGCAGTGACCAGGATCAGGAATGGTCGGCTCCGGCAGGGCGAAAGCACGGTCGGTTCCGCCCCGGCCAGCCATAATGCGGGTAGGGGTGAGCTGCCGTGTCTGTGATGAGCAAACTGATCGAGCAGGGTGCGATCCCCGAGAGATACAAGGTCGAGGTGTTCGACGGCAGGGTGATCATGACGCCACAGAGCCCGGAGCAGGACTGGACCGTTTCCGACGTCAAGGATGCGGTCAAGGCCTCCGGTATCGCGCGAGAGCATGTCTTCGGTGATGTGCTCATCACCTTTCCCGGGGAGAACGACGCCGCGCCGGATCTCACGATCGTCGATTTCGACGCCGAGCGTCGGAAGAACAGCTACGGGTTTCATTTGCAGTGCTCCGGCCTTCAGGCCGGGGGTGAAGCGAATCGTGTGACTGCGGCGCGGAGCGTCGCGGTGGCGTTCCGGCGGAGCCGGACGGTGCGGCCACCGAGGGTGAGGCGGGGAACGGATGTTCCCGGCGACATCCGGTGTGGATCGTT
>NZ_JBHSPC010000061.1:0-18829 GCF_042656345.1 Streptomyces incanus | reverse complement strand
TCGCCTGGTGGATGCGACGCTGGAGATCCGCGAGCTTGCCCGCGGTCGTATGAATATCGGGCTGCTGCACTTCCGGCTCGGACATCGGGATACGGCTCCCTGCCTGCTCAAAAGGGGGGACGGTTACTCATTCGCAGCGTAGTGGGGGCCCTGCGGATCGGCAGTGCGGTGTTTCCCACACCGCTTTCCCCTTCACAGACCGGGAAAGGGCTCGGGCCCGCCCCTGATCCGTCCTCGTGACCCGTCCCCGGGTCCGCTCTGATGATCTGTTCTCGTGATCCGTCCCCGCTGCGGGACGGAGGACGTCGTACCTAGGCTGGCGGCATGACGAAGTCACCGGATGACGATGGCACGACCGGCCCGGACCTCCCGCCGAGGTCGGGAGGCGGGTCGGGACGCTGGACCGACCTCGACCGCCCGCCGCTGAACGTCGCCGGCCTGCGCAGAGGCCTGGTGCGCGACGGCGGGCTGTGGCGGCGGATCGACGTGGTGCAGCGCACCGGCTCCACCAACTCCGACCTGGTGGCCCGCGCCGATGAGGGGACGGCCGACGAGGGGTCCGTGCTCGTCGCGGAGGAGCAGACCTCCGCGCGGGGCCGCCTGGACCGGCAGTGGACGGCCCCGGCCCGCTCCGGCCTCTTCTTCTCCGTCCTGCTCAGGCCCGCCGAGGTGCCGGTGGCCCGCTGGGGCTGGCTGCCGTTGCTCACCGGTGTCGCGGTGGCCACCGGACTGTCCCGGACGGCGGGCGTCGACACGGCCCTGAAGTGGCCCAACGACCTCCTCGTCACGGTCGGTGGCGAGGAGCGCAAGGCCGCCGGAATCCTCGCGGAGCGGGCCGGGGACGACGGGGTGGTGATCGGCGTCGGCATCAATGTCAGCCTGCGCGCCGACGAACTGCCGGTGCCCACCGCCGGGTCCCTGGCGCTGGCGGGCGCGGTGACCACGGACCGGGACCCACTGCTGCGGGGCGTGCTGCGGTCACTGGAGGACTGGTACGGGCGCTGGCGGGAGGCAGGCGGCGACCCGGCCGCGAGCGGCCTGCAGGAGACGTACGCGGCGGGGTGCGCGACCCTCGGGCGGGCGGTGCGGGCCGAGCTGCCGGGCGACCGGGTGCTGGTGGGCGAGGCGGTCGCCGTCGACGGGGACGGACGCCTGGTGCTGGCCACGGAGGAGGGGGTGCAGGAACCGGTGGGAGCGGGCGACATCGTGCACGTACGCCCCGTCGTCCCGTAGGCGCCGTCGTCTCGTAGGGCCCTGTCGGCCCGGGGCGGGTGAGGGGCGCACACGGGCACGGGTGCCGGTGCGTACGGTGGGTACCCCGATGCCGGGTGCGCCGGTCGTGCCACCTGTCGGGTCAACCGAACGGAGTGAGCTGGCGCACACCTGCCGTAGAGTTGAGGCCGGTCGAGACATGGCCGTGGCAGATCGGAAGGGCAGCAACGCGTGACCGTCGACGACTCGGGCTCCGGAACGGAAGCGCAGGGCCGCGCGGAGCCTCCGCCACCCTCGGCCTCGCGCGAGCGGGGGGACGACTCCCGTCCCGCCGACAAGGGCGAGGACCCGCTCGCTCTGCGTCTCGAGCAGCTCATTCTGGGTGCCGAGCGCCGTTACACCCCGTTTCAGGCGGCCCGCAGTGCCAGTGTCACGGTGGAGCTGGCCACGCGGTTCTGGCGGGCCATGGGGTTCGCCGACGTCGGACAGGCCAAGGCGTTCACCGAGGCCGACGTCCTGGCGCTGCGCCGGCTGGCCGGTCTGGTGGAGGCGGGGCTGCTGAGCGAGGCCATGGCCGTGCAGGTGGCGCGGTCCACGGGACAGACCACCGCGCGACTGGCCGAGTGGCAGATCGACTCCTTCCTCGAGGGGCTGACCGAGCCGCCCGAGCTGGGCATGACCCGCACCGAGGTCACGTATCCCATCATCGAGCTGCTCCTGCCCGAACTGGAGGAGTTCCTCGTCTACGTGTGGCGGCGGCAGCTCGCCGCATCGGCCGGGCGGGTGCTCCAGGCCGCCGACGACGAGGAGATGGTGGACCGGCGGCTCGCCGTCGCGTTCGCCGACCTCGTCGGGTTCACGCGGCTGACCCGGCGGATGGAGGAGGAGGAGCTCGGCGAACTCGTCGAGGCCTTCGAGACGACCGCCGCCGACCTGGTGGCCGCACGCGGCGGGCGGCTCATCAAGACCCTCGGTGACGAGGTGCTCTACGCCGCCGACGACGCGGGAACGGCCGCGGAGATCGCCCTGCGGCTGATCGAGACCATGGCGAACGACGAGACGATGCCGGAGCTGCGGGTCGGCATGGCGTTCGGCACCGTCACCACCCGGATGGGCGATGTCTTCGGTACGACGGTGAACCTGGCCTCCCGGCTCACCTCGATAGCGCCTCGGGACGCCGTACTCGTCGACACCGCCTTCGCCGAGGAACTGATCCGCACCGGTGACGCGCCCGCCTCCGAGGCCGCCGCCGCCGAGGCGGCGGCCGCGGCGGAGAAGGAGGGCGAGGAGCCGCCGACGCACCGCTTCGGACTGCAGCCGATGTGGCAGCGGCCCGTGCGTGGTCTGGGCGTGGTGGAGCCGTGGCTGCTCACGCGCCGGGACAATCCCTAGAGGTTCTGAGAGTTCCCCGACGGCCTCCGGCGGTTCAGTCCTTGAGATCGGGGCCGCCGCCCAGGCACAGGCCGATGATCGGTACGCAGAGGACGGGGCCGTCGTCCGGTTCGCTCGGCCGGTCCGGCGGCGGGGGTGGTGCCTGCCGGTCCGGGTGCTGAGGCCGCGGTGGGGTGCGGTCCGGAGGCGTCGGCGGGGGAGCGGGGTCGTCCGGTGGGGCGCCGGTGGGAACCGGCGGCTTCGGGGCGCCTGGTGCGTCCGGGATGCCTGGGGTGCCCGGGGTGCTTGGAGTGTCCGGAGTGGTGAGGGGCGAGGTCACGGCGGTCGGTGCGGCGGTGCTGCCCGGGGCGGCCGGTGTGAGCAGCGGCGCGCTCTGACCGCCCAGGGCGGTGGGCGAGGAGGGACCGGCCCCCGGGGCCGGGGCGGCCGGAGCGGCGGTACCGCCCGTGTCGCCCGTGCCGGGGCTCGTGGCGGTCGAGGGGTCCTGGACGACCGGGCCGGGGCCGGCCCCGGCGCCGATGGCCGCGGGGCCCGGGTCGGCCGACAGGCGTACGAGGCTCAGGGCGCCCGCGGTCAGCGCCAGCCCGCCGCCGGCCAGCAGGAGTTTCCGGGGGCGGGGTTTGCGGTGGCGGCCCCGGATGCGCGCGCCGAAGAGGGCGGATCCGGTGTGCGCCGGTGTGCCCTCGGCCGTCTCCGGCCCGGTGGACCGCGGTTCGGCCGGTCTGGTCGGCGTGTTCGTCGGCATGATGATTCCTCCCCCTGCATGCGCGCCCCCCCCACGCGCCGCGGTGCATTGCACGCTAGGCGTTCCCGTGGGGGGCCGGGCCGGAGTGGGCGGGATGTCACTCGAACGGGTGGACGGGGGGTGACGAGGGAACTGGACGCACGCCCTTTCACCGGGCGGTGCCGACTGCGATGATCGGGACGACGGATGTTAGCCAGCGTTAACCGGAGGGTGTCGTGAGTGAGGAACGGTTCGGGGAGTTCGTGCTGGTGCGGCGGCATGGGCAGGGGCATGTCGCGGAGCTGGTCCTCGACCGGCCCAAGGCCATGAACGCCGTCTCCACCGAGATGGCCCGGTCCCTCGCCGGGGCCTGTGCGGCACTGGGGAAGGACTCGGCCGTGCGGGTGGTGGTGCTGACCTCGTCGCACGAGCGGGCCTTCTGCGTCGGAGCCGACCTGAAGGAGCGCAATTCCTTCAGCGACGCCGATCTGGTGCGCCAGCGGCCGGTGGCGCGCGGGGCGTACACCGGGGTGCTGGAGCTGCCGGTGCCGACGGTGGCGGCGGTGCACGGATTCGCGCTGGGCGGCGGATTCGAGCTGGCCCTGTCCTGCGATGTGATCGTCGCCGACCGTACGGCCGTGGTGGGACTGCCCGAGGTGTCCGTCGGGGTGATTCCCGGCGGCGGCGGTACGCAGTTGCTGCCCCGGCGGGTAGGGGCGGCTCGGGCCGCCGAGCTGATCTTCACGGCCCGTCGGGTGGAGGCCGCCGAAGCCCGCGCGTTGGGGCTTGTCGACGAGCTGGTGGAGGCGGGGCGGGACCGCGAGGAGGCGCTGGCCCTGGCCGCCCGCATCGCCGCCAACTCGCCGGTGGGGCTGCGGGCGGCCAAGCGGGCGCTGCGGCTCGGACAGGGGCTGGATCTGCCCGCCGGCCTCGAGGTGGAGGACGCCGCCTGGCGGACGGTGGCGTTCTCGGGCGACCGCGCGGAGGGCGTCGCCGCCTTCAACGAGAAGCGCAAGCCGGACTGGCCGGGGGAGTAGGGCGGAGCCGGGTCGGCGGGGAGCGGAGCACCCGTTACTGGTGGCGGGCCGCGACACCGGCCCGGGGAGGGAGCGGCGGGGACTGGGGACATGGCGGCACTTCCGTTTGCTCCTTAAACCTCCCTCTTCGCGCCGAACATCCCTAGCCTGGAGGGATGGGTGAGGACAGCCGGCTGGCGGCCGTGGTGGCGTTGGCGCAGGGCATGGCCGCCGCGCACAGTTCGCGGGAGGTCTGGCGGGCCGCGGCTCTCGGGGCCGGCCGGGCGCTCGGCGGGAGTTTCGCGGCGCTGTCGGTGTGGGAGCGCGAGCTGGGACGGCTGCGGGTCCTGGTGAACGTCGGCGAACTGGCCGAGGGCGAGGAGGAGTTCCCGGACGACGAGGCCTACCCCGTGCACCAGTTCGCCGAGATCGCCGAGTTCCTGCACGAGCGGTGGGCGGCCGGTGGCGGTGAGCCGGACGCCTGGGTGGAGACCGCCCAGGGGCCGGCGGCGGGGCGGCCCGGCTACACCCACCAGAGGGTGACGGCCCTGCGCCGCCGCGGGCGCGGCTGCTGCGTGGTCGCCCCGATCGTGCTCCACGGGCGGGCATGGGGCGAGCTGTACGTCGCCCGGCCGGTCGGCGCGCCCGTCTTCGAGCGGGGCGACGCCGACTTCGCGACGGTCCTGGCCGCCGTCGTCGCCGCCGGGATCGCGCAGACCGAGCGGCTGGAGGAGGCGCGGCGGCTGGCGTACACGGACGCGCTCACCGGGCTGGCCAACCGTCGTGCCGTGGACGTGCGGCTCGACGAGGCGATCGAGCGGCACCGCCGGGACGGAGCCGTCGTCAGCCTCGTCGTGTGCGATCTGAACGGGCTCAAGCGGGTCAACGACACGCTGGGGCACGCCGTCGGCGACCGGCTGCTCGAGCGGTTCGGAACCGTGCTGTCCCTGTGCGGGGCCATGCTGCCCGGTGCCCTGGCGGCGCGGCTCGGCGGGGACGAGTTCTGTCTGCTGGCGGTGGGGCCGCCCGCCGACGAGGCCGTCAGGACGGCCGACGAAGTGTGCCGCCGCGCCGTGGTGTTGGAGATCGGGGACGGTGTGGCCTGCGGGGTGGCGTCCACCGGGGACCCCATCGGGCCGGTGCACTCCGCCCGGCGGCTCTTCCGGCTGGCCGACGCGGCGCAGTACCGTGCCAAGGCCGAGCGGGCCACACGCCCCGTCGTCGCCGGGCGCGAGGGCTCGGGTGACCCGGTCGTGCGCCTGGCGGACGAGCCGGTACGGAAGCCGGACGGGGAGCGGCGCCGGTTCCGGGGGCGGCACTCGCCGTAGGGGAGTGGTGCGAGCGGGGTCCGGGTGCCCGGGATGTGCCGGTCCGGCGGACTCGGGGACGTGGCGAGGGGGCGGGCATATCGGTAAGGGGTGACCGCGGGTCCCAGTGGTGACATCGTTGAATTCACTGCGTACGCTCCTGAATATGAATATGCACACTGTGGTGAACGGGGAAGGCGCGAAGCGCGGCCTTGAAAGGGTGGTGGTGGGTGACGGGCGGGCGTCCGGCGTCACCGCGTCCGATGTACTCGCCGTGGCGCGCGGCGGTGCCCGCATCGAGCTCTCCGGCGAGGCGCTGGCCGCCCTCGCCGCGTCCCGCGAGATCGTGGACGCCCTGGCCGCCGAGCCGGGCCCCGTGTACGGCGTGAGCACCGGCTTCGGTGCTCTGGCGACCCGGCACATCGGCCCGGAGCTGCGTGGCCAGTTGCAGCGCAACATCGTCCGCTCGCACGCCGCCGGCATGGGGCCCCGCGTCGAGCGCGAGGTCGTCCGCGCCCTGATGTTCCTGCGGCTGAAGACCCTCTGCTCCGGGCACACCGGCGTACGCCCAGAGGTCGCGCAGGCGATCGCCGACGTGCTGAACGCCGGGATCACCCCGGTGGTGCACGAATACGGTTCCCTCGGCTGCTCCGGCGATCTGGCCCCGCTGTCCCACTGTGCGCTCGCCCTGATGGGCGAGGGGGAGGCCGAGGGGCCCGACGGGACCCTGCGGCCCGCCGGCGACCTGCTCGCCGAGCACGGGATCCGGCCCGTCGAACTGCGCGAGAAGGAAGGGCTCGCCCTCCTCAACGGCACCGACGGCATGCTCGGCATGCTGATCATGGCCCTCGCCGACCTCGACACCCTGTACCGGTCCGCCGACGTCACGGCCGCGATGAGCCTGGAGGCGCTGCTCGGCACCGACAAGGTGTTCGCCCCCGAACTGCAGGCCATCCGCCCGCACCCGGGCCAGGCCGCCAGCGCCGCCAACATGCTTGCTGTGCTCGCCGGTTCAGGGCTGACGGGACATCACCAGGACGACGCCCCGCGCGTCCAGGACGCCTACTCGGTGCGCTGCGCCCCGCAGGTGGCGGGCGCCGGACGGGACACGATCGCGCACGCCCGGCTGGTTGCCGAGCGTGAACTCGCCGCCGCCATCGACAATCCGGTGGTGCTGCCCGGCGACCCGGGTGCCGGCGGCGCCGGTTCGGGGGCGTTCGGCTCCGGGGGCGGACGGGTGGAGTCCAACGGCAACTTCCACGGCGCCCCGGTGGCCTATGTGCTGGACTTCCTCGCCATCGCCGTCGCCGACCTCGGTTCCATCGCCGAGCGCCGTACCGACCGACTGCTGGACAAGAACCGCAGCCACGGGTTGCCGCCGTTCCTCGCCGACGACCCTGGCGTCGACTCCGGTCTGATGATCGCTCAGTACACGCAGGCCGCGCTGGTGAGTGAGCTGAAGCGGCTGGCCGTACCGGCGTCGGCGGACTCGATCCCGTCTTCCGCGATGCAGGAGGACCACGTCTCGATGGGCTGGTCGGCCGCGCGCAAACTGCGTACTTCGGTCGACAACCTCACCAGGGTCCTCGCCGTCGAGTTGTACGCCGCCGCGCGTGCCGTGGAGTTGCGCGAGGGGCTCATCCCGGCGCCCGCGACCCGGGCCGTCGTCGAGGCCGCGCGACAGGCCGGTGTGGGCGGTCCCGGCCCCGACCGTCATCTCGCGCCCGACCTCGCCGCGGCGGAGGCGTTCGTACGCGACGGACGGCTGCTGGCCGCGGTGGAAAAGATCACAGGCCCGCTGCGGTGACGAGCCGCGGGTGCGCGGAGGTCGCGGGCAAGTTCATCTCAAGGGAACGTCAAGGGAGTTAAAAGTCGAGGCGTTCCCGGCGCACCGAGTAGACGACGAAGCCCGCGCCGAGGGTGAGGCAGGCGGTGCCGCCGACGACGTACGGCGTGCTGTTGAAGCTGCCGGTGTCGGCGAGCCGGACCTCGCCGACGGTGCCGTCGTACGACGCGGTCGAAGCGTTGGTCGAGGTGTTGGACATGACCCTCGCCTGCTCTGTGACCTGCGGAGACGGGCTTGCCGGAGTAGTTCCTTCGGTCGGGGCGTCAGAGGTCGCGTTGGCGGACGGGACGAACCACAGCGCGCACAGGAGGGTGCCTGCGGCGGTGGCGGTCAGCAACGGACGGAGAGCGGATGACACGGAATATCGATCCCCTTGTGGCGCTGGCGAATTGGCCGTGTGGACTGATGTTAGTGAAAATCACGGGTCACGGGAAAGTCACGGGAGCCGGAGCCGTACGCTCCGGGGCATGAGCACTCCGGAGACATCGCGGTTTGTACGGCTTCGAGTCGATCTCGTTCTCGAGGTCGACGACGTGGACGCCGTGACCGGCGCCGCGCTGGCCAGGATCGCGGACGACGGCGACCTGTCCGCCGAGGAGCGGGCGCCCGCTCGGGACGCGGTGGCCGGCGACACGGCCGAGGCGCTCGCGTACCTCGTCGACCCGTTCGGTCTGGTCGGCGACGTGCCGGGGGTGGAACTCCAGCAGGCCTCGTGGAGCAGTGAGCGGATCGACTACGACCCGGACTCGCCCGAGTGGGGCCTCGACGACGACGGCGACGAGGTCTACGGCGACGGGTTCGATGACGCGTCAGACGGCGACAGGGGTGATGTTTCGGGCGAAAGTGGCAGATAGGGCAACACGGGCATTATCTGCAAAGCACTCAATGGTGATGAAGTGTTGAATGTCGGGCAATCATCGCAAGTGGGGTACGTGGAGGGTGGGTTGCGTCGGACGGAGATGACTGGCCGGCACGGTTTGGGGAAATCGTGACTCCAGGCGGCAACCGCCGCCCGGGCTCTGACGTCTCAGGTGACGCACGGGCCGAACACTCCCTGCCCGGTCGTGACGGACGTGGTGAGCCCCACATTCACGGACCACGTGGAACGGGACCTACCGGTCGTAGCGTTGAAGTGTTTGACGGGGGCTCTCAGTCTCGGGTGTGGGGCCCGTGGGGTTCGGGGAAGCGGCGACGATGGAGAAGCGTGTGATGACGGACGGTAAGCGGCGCAGGGGTCTGATGGCTGCGTCCGCTCTGCTCGGTGGAGTGATGGTGCTCTCGGCGTGTTCCGGCGGCGGTGGGGACACGAGCTCCGGTGGGGACAACGGCAAGGACACGTCGCAGGCCCAGGTCGACGAGGCGGCGGCCAAGAAGACCTCCGAGGCCCAGATCAAGATCACGCCGAAGGGCGGCTCGAGCAACGCCTCCATCAACAACTCCGCCGCGGTCACCGTGGCCAAGGGCACGCTCACCGAGGTCACGATGACGGCCACCGACGGCACCGTCGTCGAGGGAGAGATCGCCGCGGACAAGAAGAGCTGGAGGCCCAGCGTCCAGCTGGAGCGCGCCACCGCCTACAAGCTGACGGCCACCGCCGAGGACTCCAAGGGACGCGCCGCCCACGAGAACGCCTCGTTCACCACGGTCTCCCCGGACAACAGCTTCATAGGCAACTTCACCCCGGACGACGGCTCGACCGTGGGCGTCGGCATGCCGGTGTCGATCAACTTCGACAAGGCGATCGCCAACAAGGCCGAGGTCCAGAAGGGCATCACCGTCTCCACCAGCAGCGGCCAGGAGGTCGCCTGCCACTGGTTCAACGCCAACCGCATGGACTGCCGTCCCGAGGACTACTGGCAGGAGAACTCCACCGTCACCCTGAAGCTGGCGCTCGACGGGGTCGAGGGTGCCGAGGGCGTCTACGGCGTCCAGCAGAAGACGGTCACCTTCAAGATCGGCCGCAACCAGGTCTCGGTCGTCGACGCCGAGACCAAGCAGATGAAGGTCACGCAGAACGGCAAGACCGTCCGGACGATCCCGATCTCCGCCGGCTCCCCCGAGAACAAGACGTGGGAGGGCCAGATGGTCATCTCCGAGAAGTTCAAGGAGACCCGGATGGACGGCGCGACCGTCGGCTTCACCGACGACGACGGCAAGGGCGAGTACGACATCAAGGACGTGCCGCACGCCATGCGCCTGAGCAACTCCGGCACCTTCCTCCACGGCAACTACTGGGGCGCCAAGTCCATCTTCGGCAGCGCCAACACCAGCCACGGCTGCATCGGCCTGGCCGACACCCAGGGCGCCAACGACCCGAACACGCCGGGCGCCTGGTTCTACGACAACTCGATCGTCGGTGACGTGGTCGTCGTGAAGAACACCGGCGACAAGACCGTCGCCCCGGACAACGGCCTCAACGGCTGGAACATGGACTGGGCCCAGTGGAAGGCGGGCTCGGAGGTCTGACACCCGCCGGCCACCCACCGCTCCACGACTCGGCAGCCCAACAGTCCAACCGCTCGTCCACTTGACCGATGCCGCGTCCGCCCCCGGAAGGGCGGACGCGGCATCGGTCTTCTCATGCGGCTCTTATCGAGGGCTTAACACTTCATCACGGGCCGCTCCTAGCTTGCCCTCATGTTCTTCACCTACCTGAGGCGCGAACTGCGCCGCCGCAGAAAGGCGGCCCTCGTCGTCGCCTCCGGCCTCGCGCTCGGCATCGCGCTGGTCATCGTCGTCAGCTCCGTGTCCTCCGGGATGGGCAAGGCGCAGGAGAAGGTCCTGCAGTCGCTGTACGGACTGGGCACGGACATGACGGTCACCAAGGCCGCCGAGTCCGCCACGGCCCAGGAACGGCCACGCTTCCGCTTCGACGCCCAGGACGATGCTTCCGGCGATGAGCAGAGCACCGACCATGTCATGGTGCAGGGCTTTCAGACCCTGGCGAGCTCCACCGTGCGCAAGGTCGGCGAACAGAGCGGTGTCGCCGACGCGGTGGGCGGTCTGAACCTCCAGGTCGTCAAGGTCAGCGGCGAGTTCACACGCGGTCGGTTCCAGCAGGACGGCGGCCAGGACGGTCAGGGAAGCCAGGACGGCAAGAGCGGCCAGGAGGGAGGGCCGGGCGGAGCCCAGCCGGCCCCCGAGGGACGCGTGCAGGGCGGCGGCGCCGACTTCGACGTCAACAGCTACTCCGTTTACGGCACCGACGTCACCGAGCCGGAACTCGGCCCGCTGACCTCCTCCCGAATCACCAGCGGCCGTACCTTCAAGGCGAGCGAGACCGACGCGAAGGTGGCCGTCGCCGACTCCGCCCACGCCAAGGAGAAGAAGCTCGAGACCGGTGACACGGTCACGGTCAAGGGCGCCAAGTACAAGATCATCGGGATCGCCACCGCCGACAGCGGGGACGCCGCCGCCAACCTCTACATCCCGCTGAAGCAGGCTCAGACCCTCGCCGGAGCCAGGGACAAGGTCACCACGATCTACGTCAGGGCGACCGACTCCCAGCAGCTCGACGCCGTCAAGTCGGGTATCCAGAAGAACGTGGCGGGGACGACGGTCACCACCTCCGCCGACCTCGCGGACACCGTCTCCGGCTCGCTGTCCACCGCCTCCTCCCTCGCCACCGGCGTCGGCAAGTGGCTGTCGATCGCGGTGCTCGTGGCCGCGTTCCTCGTCGCCGGGCTGCTCACCTCCTCGGCGGTCTCCCGCCGGGTGCGCGAGTTCGGCACGCTGAAGGCGCTGGGCTGGACGTCGGGCCGGGTGACCCGACAGGTCGTCGGCGAGGCGGTCGTGCACGGGCTGATGGGCGGCGTCCTCGGCATCGCGCTCGGCCTGGCGGGCGCGTACGCCGTCACCGCGATCAGCCCCACCCTTCAGGCCCAGCTCGGCGGCGGAGGGGGCGGCGCGGGCGGCCCCGGTGGCGGCCCCGGTGGCGGTGGCATGGCCGGTCCCGTACGGCAGGCGGCGGCCAAGACCCTCGACGTCGCCCTCACCGCGCCGGTCAGCCTCACCACCGTCGCCCTCGCGGTCGCCCTCGCGGTGGCCGGCGGTCTCGTCGCCGGTGCCTTCGGCGGCTGGCGTGCCTCCCGCCTCCGCCCGGCGGACGCGCTGCGCCGCGTCGCGTAGCGCCGCCCGGCACCGGCACCTGCCCCGCACCGGTAGCGGGACCGGGCGCCGGCCTCGGTGCAGACCCCGGCGTCACGGGCCCGGCTGCCGGCGGCCCCACCCTCATACGCAAACCAGGAGTCGACCCATGTACGAACTCAAAGGCGTCACCCGGCGCTACACCCGGGGCAAGGAAACCGTCCACGCCCTCGACGGCATCGACCTGACGATCCCCGACGGCGACCGGCTCGTCATCCAGGGCCCCACCGGCGGCGGCAAGTCCACCCTGCTGCAGATGCTCGGCGGACTCGACCGTCCCAGCTCCGGCGAGATCCTCCTCGACGGCACCGACCTGGCCAAGCTGCCCGAGGCCCGGCTCACCCGGGTGCGCAGCGAGAACATCGGCTTCGTCTTCCAGTCCTTCAACCTGATCCCGACCCTCACCGCGCAGGAGAACGTCGAGACCGCGCTCGTCCCGCTCGGGGTGAAGACGAAGGAGCGGCGCGAGAAGGCCGCCGAGGCGCTGGCCGCGGTCGGACTCGGCGAACGGCTCGGGCACCTGCCCGCCGAGATGTCCGGCGGTCAGCAGCAGCGGATGGCCATCGCGCGGGCGCTGGTGAAGGAACCGAAGGTGCTGCTCGCCGACGAGCCCACCGGAAACCTCGACGAGTCGATGCGCGACGAGATCATGGAGGTCCTGGTCCGGATGTGGAAGGAGCTCGGGCTCACCTTCGTCATGGTCACCCACGACTCGACCCTGGCGAAGCAGGCCCCGCGCGTGGCGACCATCCGCAAGGGCCGCATCACGGTCAAGGAGAACCCGGGCGCCTGACCGCACCGCCGCGCAGAAGTGTGTCCATGCGCGGAAGACGTGGGGACGACGCCGGCTCCCGGTCCGGACTGTGAGCCCCCTGGCCGGGAAGCGCGTGGCCGTCCGTCGGCTCGCAGGGGGAGATGCTGGTTCACGGTGGTGGCGTCAGGGCGTGTGTCGAAAGGAGCGCCGTCCGCCCGAAGGACGGGCCCGGCGGCGTCCGGTGCGTGCGATCGCAAGGCGGCGGGCTCGCCCCGATACCGGGTGTATCGGGGCGCTTCCGGCAACGCGGCTGGGGGTCCCCCCTGTTCGAAGAGCTCGGGGGAGTGCGTGCCGGGCGCCGCCGGGCAGGCGGGACTTTCGACACACGTCCTGGGGCAGTGGACCGACAGGTTCGCGCCTCCCGGCACGACTGCTGAGGTCTGTGTGTGCGGTCCCTGACCGCGTCGGACACGGCGGGCCGCGCGCGGGGAGGGGCCGAGGCACGGGCTCGCACGCCGGGTGCCCGGCGGCGCGCTCCCGGCGGGAGCGGAATCCCGTGGCCGGGAGCGCGCCGTCGGTCAGTTGCCGGCGAGGAGGGACTCCAGCGCCGTTGCCGAGTCCGGGTGACGGGCGGTCAGGGCCGCGCCCGCCGGAGCCGTCGGAGGGCCGGCCGGGGCCCAGCCCTCCGTGCAGCCGAGGAGGTCCGCCAGCGCGTTGCAGGTTGCGGGGTGTGCGGTCAGCAGCGCCATGCCCGTCATGCCCGTGGGGGCGGTGGGCGGGGCCCAGCCCTCCGTGCAGCCGAGCAGGTCCGCCAGCGTGTCGAACGCGGCGGGATGCGCCGGTGCCAGTGCGGCGCCCCGGCGGACGTCGGCCGCCTGCCCTGCCGCCCGTGCCGCGCGGCGTACGGGGGTCGGGGCCGGTGCGCGCCATGGCGGCACCCAGGCGTCCAGCGCCGCGAGCCGGCTCGGGAAGATCCGCCCGGCCTCGCGGATCAGCAGCGGGGCGAGGTCCGCCGTGCCCGCCCGCAGCGTGCTGATCAGCGTCGGGAGCCACGGCAGCAGCACCGCGTCGGGCAGCCGCCCGAACGCGTTCGACACCGCCTCCACGACCACGCCCGCCAGGCCCGGCACCGGCTCCAGCGCGTGCACGAAGCCGCTCAGGTAGCGCGGATACGCGGGCACCACCAGCGGGTTGGCCAGCAGCTCGTCGCACCGCGCCCGCAACCGCTCGCGGGAGAGCGTGCCGAGCTGCACCTGCGCCGCCCACAGCAGTGCCGTCTTCGACGGGTCCTCGGGGTGGGACTGCGCGACCGCCAGCTCCAGCTGCGCCCTGTCGCAGCCCAGCGACAGCGCCAGGCTCTCCATGCTGAACAGGAAGCCCAGCATCGCCGCGACCTGACCCACCGTCGCGTCCTCGTCCCTGAACGCGGTCGGCAACAAGGTGCAGTAGTGCGCGTAACCGGCCTTGACGAAGGACTCGATCCACGGCGGCAGCACCGGCTCGCTCGTCCGGTAGTACGCGAGCAGCCGGCGCACCCGGCGCAGCACCTGAGGTGCGCCGTCGACACTGCGCTCGGACGTCAGGACCGCCAGCGCGCGTGTGCCCAGCTCGTCGGCAAGACGCCGGCCGCCGCCCAGGTACAGCGTCGCGTCCTCGACGGCCTCCAGGACCGTCGCCGCCGTCGCCTGCGGCGCGTAGGCGGCGCGGCGCAGGCGCTGTTCCAGGACCTGTTCGATGCTGACGCCCTCGTAGCCGAGCTCGATGAGGGCCCGCTGGTGGGTGCCGAGCGCCAGGTCCCACGACTCCTGGATCGACCGCTCGCCCAGCGCGCGCTCGCCCATGACGGGCCGGGCCGCGCCCTGCGGCAGCAGCCGACGCAGCACCCACAGCACGTCGGAGCAGTCCCGCAGCTCCGGCTGGGACGCCATGTCCAGCAGGGCCCGCCGCACGCCCCGCTGCTGGAGTTTCAGCCCCAGCGGCTCCAGCCGGTCGTGCACGTCGCGCGCGAGGGGCGGCAGCGAGTCGTAGCCGACCCGGCCGACCCGGTCGCCGCCCATCATGATCTCGACGAGCCGCCGCACGTCCCGCCGCCCCGGCACCGCCTCCTTCTCGATGCAGGTGACCGCCGCGTCCTGGAAGTCGTACGGCGTGGGCTTGGCCCGGTCCCGCATCCCGGCGAGCAGGATCGACGTCTCGAAGACGGCGATCGCGTCGGCGGTGGAGGCGAGATAGCCGCTTCGCCGGGCCGCGCTCACGATGTCCACGGACCAGCCGAGCAGTTCGGCCTCGTCCAGCGGGTCCAGGACCGGCGGCCGGCCCAGGAACCCGGACAGCTTGTCCGTCGCGGCGGGCCGCGCCGCCCCCGCCGCCGCCGCCGGTGCGGCGGTCTGCTTCGCCCGGGACTTCTTCGTACCGGCCTGACCCGCCAGCCGGTACGGCCGGACCCGGGTGCGCTCGAGGCTCTTCGCCCACTCGGTCGCCGCGATGGACACCGAGCCGGCGGCGAGACCGAACTGCGCCTCGATCGCCGCGTGACTGGAGGGGATGAGCCCGTGCTGCCAGGTGGTGGCGGAGCGCGGCGAGATCTCGTACGCGCCGGAACCGGCCACGCCGAACTCCTCCACCCTGCTGGCCGCGTGGAACGCGCCGCAGACGTACAGGCAGTCCTCGGGGTCGGTGCCGGTCGCGGCCAGGTGCTCCCGCATCCGGGTCCACATGTACCGTTCGCGGTCCTCGTCGATCCGCACCCGCGACGGGTCGCCGGGGGCGAGCCGCCGGAACAGGCTGCCGATGAGGAGCATGACCTGGCGGTAGGTGTCGTGGTCGCCGTCGCCGAGCGGCAGCTCGACGTACTGGTGCCACCACTCCGACCAGTGCCGCACCTTGCCGTGCCGCAGCAGGTGCTCCTCCAGTTCGGCGAAGCGCGGCCGCAGGTCGCCGATCTCCACGCCGACGGCCTCGCCGTGCAGCGCGGTCTCCGTCGTGTCCTCGTCCGCGGCGGTCCCGTCCCCGTCCGGCCCGCCCCCGGCCGCCTCCGGGGTGCTCCGGCCCCGGCTGTCCCACTGGAAGACGTGGTCGGAGGACCGGTCGACGAGGACCAGCTCGACGTCCGGCGTGTCCAGCGCGTACGCGATCGCCTGGTACTCGGCGGACGCCTCGGTGATCGGCGCGACCACCGACAGCGGCGCCCACTCGGGCGGGAAGCCGTCCACCTCGCTCGCGAACGCCTGGACGGCCACCGGGAGGCGGCAGTTGCGCAGCTCGGTGAGGAGCGGCGCCATGTCCTCGCACAGCTCCAGATACACCACCTTGGGCCGCTTCTCGCGCAGCCGGCGGGCCATCGCGAGGGCGGAGGCGGGCGAGTGGTGGCAGACGGGGAAGATCTCCAGCGGCTCGCGCACCGCGCGGTCCACGTCGTCGACCATGCCGAGGAGGATGCCCTCCAGGGCGTCCGGCCCGCCGGCGAACGCGGCCGCGGCCTCGTGGAGCCGGCCGCGGAGCCCCGCGAACGTGCTCTCCTGCGCCGCGCGCGTGCTCTCCCGCGCGAGGGGCGCGCTCTCGGGTGCGGCGCTCATGACAGCGTCGCGATCGCGTCCCGGCCGCCCTCCAGGAACTCGGGCCACGAGCCGCCCTGCTCCTTGCCGCGCGGCTCGACGACGCCGTGCAGGTACTTGTTGAGGATGGCCAGGTCCTCCGGCTCACGGCGAGCGAGGGAGCCGACCAGCGAGGAGGCGAGGGAACGGGCGGTCAGCGTGCGCTCACCGAAGAAGTTGCTGTGCAGGACCGCGTCCTCCAGCACGCCGATCTGCTCGGCCGTCGACAGCGCGGACTCCAGCTTCTCGTCGTCGCTGCCGGCCGCGGCGGCGGAGGCGCGCAGGTCGGCGAAGCTCTGGAGCAGCACGTCGAGCAGGGTCGGCGGCACCTCCAGCTCTATCGAGTGACGGCGCAGCAGCTCCTCGGTGCGGAAGCGGACGATCTCGGCCTCGCTCTTCTTGTTCGTCATGACCGGGATGCGGACGAAGTTGAAGCGGCGCTTCAGCGCGGACGAGAGGTCGTTGACCCCGCGGTCGCGGCTGTTGGCGGTGGCGATGATCGAGAAGCCGGGCTTGGCGAAGACGATGTTGTCGCTGCCGCCGCTCTCCAGCTCCGGCACCGAGATGTACTTCTCGGAGAGGATGGAGATCAGCGCGTCCTGGACATCGCTGGTGGAACGCGTCAGCTCCTCGAAACGGCCGATCGACCCGGCCTCCATCGCGGTCATGATCGGCGACGGGATCATCGACTCCCTGGACTGGCCCTTGGCGATGACCATGGACACGTTCCAGGAGTACTTGATGTGGTCCTCGGTGGTGCCGGCCGTGCCCTGCACCACGAGGGTGGAGTTGCGACTGATCGCGGCGGACAGCAGCTCGGCCAGCCAGCTCTTGCCGGTGCCGGGGTCGCCGATCAGGAGCAGACCGCGGTCGGAGGCGAGGGTGACGATGGAACGCTCGACGAAGCTCCGGTCGCCGAACCACTTCTGGGAGATCTCCCGGTCCAGGCCGTCGGAGCGCTCGGAGCCGAGGACGAACAGCCGGACCATCTTCGGCGACAGCCGCCAGGAGAACGGCTTGGGGCCGTCGTCGACCGACTCCAGCCAGTCCAGTTCCTCGGCGTACTTGATCTCGGCGGGCGCGCGCAGCAGGTCGGACATCAGGTGAGGGCCTTTCCGTTCAGGCTCGAGAAAGAGAAGTTCGGAGGAGTTCGGAGGAGTCCGAAGAAATTCAGCGATGTCGAGCGAAGTCGAACGACGTACGGAGAGTTCGAAGAGCTCGGAGGAGTTCGGCGAGAGGGAACGGACGGATCAGGTGAGGAACGTCTTGAGCTCGTGCACGAGCTTCTTGATGTGGCCGGAGATCACCGGCGTGCCGAGGTCCTTGAAGCGCTCCCGGAACCACGGGTTGACGCTGCCGCGCCCGGCGCTGGTCACCGAACCGACCGGGATGAACTTCGCGCCCGAGCGGTGGATGGCGGACATGCTCTCGAACAGCTCGTCGGTACGCCATTCGTAGAAGTCGGAGATCCACACCACGACGGTGTTGCGCGGCTCGGCGATCTTCGGCTGGGCGAGCGCCATGGCCACGGTGCCGTCCGTGCCGCCGCCGAGCTTGGTGCGCAGCAGGGTCTCGAACGGGTCGTGCGCCCAGGGCGTGAGGTCCAGCGCCTGGGTGTCGTAGGCGATCAGATGGACGTCCACCTTCGGCAGCCCGGCGAAAATGGAGGCCAGGATGGTGCAGTTGACCATCGAGTCGACCATGGAGCCCGACTGGTCCACGACGACGATCAGCCGCTGCGGTGTCGTCTTGCGGCTGGTGTGCCGGTAGTAGAGGCGGTCGACGTAGAGCCGCTCCTCCTCCGGACTCCAGTTGGTGAGGTTCTTCCAGATGGTGCGGTCGATGTCGAGGTTGCGGAAGACCCGCTTCGGCGGGACGGACCGGTCGAGGTCGCCGACCGCGGCCTTCTCCACCTGGGTGCGCAGGACCGCGGAGACCTCGTCCACGTAACGGCGGATCAGCGACTTGGCGTTCGCCAGGGCCACGCCCGAGAGGTTGTTCTTGTCCCGCAGCAGCTGCTCGATCAGGGACATGCTCGGGGTCAGCTGCGAAGCCAGCCGCGGGTCGGCCAGCACCTCGCGCAGCCGCATCCGCTTGACCAGACCGGCCTCGATGGAGCCGAGTTCCGGGCCGATGGCGGGGATCAGCCGGCTGAGGTCGGGTGTGCGCCCGCCACCGCCGGTACCGGTGGGGCTGACACCCTGGCCGCCCGCGCCGGTACTACCCGCGCCGACACCATTCGCCCCGACGCCGCCCGCACCGGCGCGTCCGCCCCGCAGGTCGCCGGGCCGGCAGCCGAGCGCCCGCTCCAGCCAGCCCGCGTCGGCCTGCCAGCGGGCCAGCTGCTCGGCGGTGACGGCGCCGGAGCCGGTGGAGAAGACGTTCAGCAGGACCTTGGAGACGAGGGCCGCGCGCCGCACCTCGGCGGCCCGGTCGCGGGCGTCGTCCTCCTCCGGCTCGGGGGCCATCAGCCCGTCGAACTCGGCGGCCAGCTCCGGGTGCCGCTGCACCACGGAGTCGACGGAGGCGCCCGGGTCGAGCAGCGCGGACGGCAGCCCGATGTCCTCGACCACCGCCAGGCTCGCCGACTCCAGCGAGGCATGCTCCTCGGGGTCGAACAGCCAGGCCAGCAGCCGCCAGTAGAGCACCTGGCGCCGGTTGTCGTTCGGGTCGGGTACAGCGGGCGCGGCGGGTGCGGCCGACTCCGCGGGCGCGGAGGGCTGCGCCGGACCGGGCACGGTGGCCGGCGCGATGGTGGGGTCGGTCATCGGATTCCTTTCGTGGATACCCCCGCCTTCAGGCGGGGGTGGGGGTACCGCCCGCTTGCGGGGGAGAAACG